>NZ_AZUQ01000001.1:321401-642803 GCF_000527155.1 Haloglycomyces albus DSM 45210
CGATAGAGGACAAACCAGACACTCAGATCATCGTCGATCTGGAACGCCAACGGGTCGAATATGCCGATACGGCAGTGGAGTTCGAATTCGATGAATTCTCTCGATGGCGTTTGTTGGAAGGGCTCGACGATATCGCTTTGACTCTGCGGAGTGAATCTCTGATAGCGGAGTACGAATTGCGTCGTCCCACTTGGAAACCACGTACCCAAGCTGCGGCGCACGATTAACGTCGCCCTCCCGAACGGTTCGCCTAAGCGCCACTGTTAATCCACACAGTCGCTCGCATATCAGCGCCCCGCGAAGCTTCAATCGGCTTCGCGGGGCGCTGTTTTTACGACTGTGCGCTCCGAGTTTCCGACTCTGAAGCCCTAAATAGAGAGCGCTCATAAAAAAATCCTTGCGACACAGAGGGTTTTTTCACCGAAACAGTTGCATCCTGTTTCAAAAAGGAATAACGTGCGATTAACAGCCTGAGTAATATAAGCAACCACAATGGGAGGAAAGCTTCGTGAACAAGGCAGAGTTTGTTGAACGGATCGCCTCACGGACAGGCGAGCGTCAACAGGTCAAGGAGATCGTCGACGTCGCGATCGATGAAATCCAACGCGCGGTGGTAAAAGGCGAAAAGGTATCGTTCGCGGGATTCGGGGTATTCGAAAAACGCAAGCGAGCCGCCCGTATGGCGCGTAATCCTCGCACCGGTGAAGCCGTGCGAGTCAAGAAAACCGTTGTTCCCGCCTTCCGTCCCGGAACCGGGTTCAAAGAGCTCGTCACCGGAAAACGTAAACTGCCTAAACTGGCAAAAAGGACGGCCAAGAAGGCCGCGAAGAAAACCACTCGCGCGGCCGCCGGTACCACTTCACGTAAAAAGGTAGCTACGAGCCGCGTCGCCAAGAAGGCCGCGAAAAAGACAGCACGTAAGTCAACCGCGCGGAAAGCCGCCGCTAAAAAAGCGACTCGCCGTACCACGCGTCGGAAGTAGACAGTTGAGAGCTGTAGCCGAATAGGGTCCTCGCAAATGACGTGAGGGCCCTATTTCGCGCCCACAATCCCCTCGTCATCCACACTCCCGTGTGAATTATCGGTATTTTACGCTTCGGTAATGCCGTCATCATTCATTCCGTATTTCCCCGGAAACGAACATAGAACGGTAAGGGGACTTATTCAAAAATGTCTCCAACCGTTCTGCAATACCAATTAATGCGACACGCCGTGTCGATTCCGGTCCCCACCGTCAGATCTACAGGCGCTCCACCGCGACCAAGGTACTGTCGTGAAACGACAACACCCATGCCTGGCCTTGCCGGGTGGAGACGTCGCTGACGGCGACACCGTCTTCATCCGACAGAATCGCGATGGAGTCGGCGATCGTGCTTTCCTCCGCCCCGATAACGGCACAGCCAGGGGTGGTGGCGAACTGCCGCAGGCGTTGCGTCGAACGTTCCGGGTTACGTTCATGCGCTTCGGCGTCGAAGATTCCGTCGCCCAACAGGTTCAACCCCGCCGCTGAAGCGACCGGCTCGACCGTTTGCACAACCGCACGCGCCGAGGCCGAATAGGCTCGATCGGGCTGATACAGCGACACCAATCCGGCCAGCCGTACCGCCTGACGTTGCCCCGCTTCGCTCAATGGCGCAGTCACCATCGGACGTCGGTCGTCCTGGTCCATCTCGGCGGGTGCGGCGACGATCAAGGTCGACGTGATCGTCGGCAGCTCAGCGAAACTCCGCAACGCCTGTTGATCGCGGGGACGGTCCAACTTCTCCACCGCCTGATCCAGCGGCAACCACCGGCGTTCACCGATCTCTTCATTGGCGCTGAATCCCGCCTCGGGCTTATCAGTGCGCATTGACCAGAAGTCAACACTCTTGTGCACATCCCCGTCGGAATTCGGCAGTACATATCGGGCCGAACACAACCAAGCCTGGGGTATCGGCGGAACGCCCGTCTCTTCTTCAACTTCCCGGCAGGCGGCGATCAACAACGGCTCGTCGGCTTCCAGTTTTCCCTTGGGCAACGACCAGTTGCCTACACTCGGACGCCAAATCGCGGCCACTTCGACCCCGTCGGCAGCCGGTCGCCAGAGAACCCCACCCGCAGCGGCGACATTTCGTGGTTCAGGTCTCACAAGGACACATTATTCCTTGTAATACGCCTATTGTCGAGAACCCGGGAGAGCAAATTCTGTTCCACACCGCGAGCTACCCGGTCACTCCGGGGCGAAACCACCTCTCCGGTGCCCTGTTTCAGGACGACGGACACGGTTGCGCCCCTCTGCCGTACCGATGGGCATTGGCGATGAGGGGCGTACCGGGCAGTCGTCGTCTGGGCCGTACTAGCGGATCTGCTTGCGATCCCCTCCGGTGAGGGTGTCCTTCGCCTTCCAACCCAGGAAGACCAAACCACCCACGATCGCCACGAAGAACACGGCCTTGAGGAGGAAGGCGATCACGGTCCCGAAGAACCCTAGGATTTGGAATACCAGCCATACCGCGACGAGCGCACCACCGGCCAGGGCGGCGAGCCACCCGAACAAACGCCAATTCATTGCGTTACTCCAGAACAGTCGAATAGAAATTTGATGTCAATTTGACTCTATGATGACATCATTGATGTCAATTGGCAAGCACCCCTGCTCAGGACTCCCACCCACGGGGCGTTCACCGCTGAAGCCCAGACTAGTGGGGACCGCGAAACACCGGCAAGCGTCGAACGACCCCAGGGCAGACGAAACACAGGAGACGAGCCGCGCCAAGGAGCGTGCGAGAATCGACTCAATCCGCCCGCGAGTACGACTCGACTCCACGGCGGCCAGTACAGTTTCATTTGACCGATCACAAACCACGAGGAGGCCGTATGCCTGCTGATCCCGTCGTCTACACGGGCCGACGCAAAGGTGGAGATAAATACACCTTCGCGCTCAACGCCGTGGGTGCCGTCATCAAAAGCGGCCTCAACATTCTGACCAAGCGCGACTGGCGCGGCGTGGCGAACGTCCCCCTCCAAGGCCCGGTCATCTTCGTCGGCAACCACTACAGCCACTTCGACCCCCTACCGCTGGCACATTTCCTCTACAACGCCGGACGGCACCCCCACTTCCTCCTCAAAAACAGCATCATCGAAGTTCCCGTCGCCGGTCCCTTGATCAAAGCCACCGGCCAAATCCCCGTCTACCGCGGCAGCAAGAGCGCCGCCGAATCACTCCGCGCCGCCATCGCCATGCTCGAATCCGGCGGACCGGTCATCATCTATCCCGAAGGAACCACCTCCAAAGACCCCGACCGCTGGCCCATGCGCGGCAAAACGGGAGTGGCCCGCCTGGCATTGGAGACCGGCGCCCCCGTCGTCCCGATCGCACAGTGGGGTTCGCAGGCGATCTTCGACCCGCTCGCCAAGAAGGGCAAGTTCCGCTTCGGCCTGCGCAAACAGGTTATCGTCTCGGCGGGCAAAGAGGTCAACCTGGACGCCTGGCGTGGACGCGACGACCTCAGCAACAGCGACCTACAGGACATGAGCAACCACATCATGGAAGCCGTCCGCGATGAGCTTGCCTCCATTCGCGGCGAAGAGGCTCCACCACCCCTCTATGATCGACACCGCGATCGTAAAAGCCAGGTACGAGACGAGGAAAGTGAGACTGGGGAATGAGAGCAGCCGTCATGGGAGCCGGTTCGTGGGGTACCGTCTTCGCCAAGATCATGGCCGACGCCGGGGTCGACACCCGCATCTGGGCACGACGACCGCATGTGGCCGACGGCATCAACACCCAGCGACGTAATCCGGACTACTTCCCCGACATCGCTCTGCCCGAACACGTCACCGCGGACGTGGACGCCGCGACCGTCCTGGACGGGGCCGACATCGTCGTGCTGGCCGTCCCCAGCCAAACCCTGAGCACCAACCTTCCCGCATGGAACGGCCACATCGACTCCGACGCCACGGTCGTCAGCCTCATGAAAGGCATCGAGCTGGGCACCCTGCGGCGCATGAGCGAAGTGATCGCCGACGTCAGCGGCATCGCCTCCGACCGCATCGCCGTCGTGTCCGGGCCGAACCTCGCCTTGGAGATAGCCCGAGAAGAACCGACCGCCTCGGTCGTCGCCTGCCCCGACCACAAACGGGCCGTGCACTTGCAGAACGCCATCACCACCGACTACTTCCGCCCCTACACCAACACCGACGTCATCGGCTGTGAACTGGGAGGGGCCACCAAAAACGTGATCGCCCTGGCCTACGGCATGGCCACCGGCATGGGTCTGGGCGACAACACCAAAGCCACCCTGATCACCCGCGGCTTGGCCGAAACCACCCGCCTGGGTGCGCACCTCGGCGCCGACCCGGCCACCTTCGCCGGACTCGCGGGTTTGGGAGACCTGGTAGCGACCTGCATTTCCCCGCTATCGCGCAACCACACCTTCGGCAAACAACTCGGCCTCGGATCGAGTTTGGAAGAGGCCGCCGACATCACCAAAAAGACGGCCGAGGGCGTCAAGAGCTGCCGTTCCATTCGCGACCTCGCTTCCAAAGCGGGCGTAGAGATGCCGATCTGCGAAACGGTGGAAAAGGTATGCTACGAAGGTCTCGATCCACGGACCGCCGTCGCCACCCTGATGGCGCGTGAGACCAAACCCGAATCAGAACAACTGAGGAGCCAACACAATGAACAATAAGCCCACAGTCGCCGTGCTGTTCGGTGGCCGCAGCGTCGAACACTCGGTGTCCTGCGTATCCGGCTCCCAGGCGGCGAAGGCTCTCCGTGAGCGCGGCTATTCGGTTCGCACCATCGGCATCACCCGCTCTGGTTCGTGGTTGGACATCAATTCGGACGCCACCTTCGACATGACCGAAGACGAACTACCGGAAGTCACCGTCGCCTCCGGTACCCCCCTGTCGCTGGAGTTGGGCCCCGACGCGACCAAGCTCGCCGATGTGGTGTTCCCGATCTTCCACGGCCCCTGGGGCGAGGACGGTACGGTTCAAGGCCTGTTGGACATGGCTCAGGTGCCGTACGTCGGCTCCGGCGTGCTGTCATCGGCCGTCTGCATGGACAAGGACGTCGCCAAACGCCTCACCGAGCAGGCGGGAATCGCACAGGGCCCGTACGTGGTCGTCGGAGAGAACGAACCGGTCGACCAGGAAGCCGTCATCGCCAAACTGGGTCTGCCGTTGTTCGTCAAACCGGCACGGGCCGGTTCGTCGCTGGGGATTTCGAAAGTGACCTCGAGCGACGACCTGACCCCGGCCCTGGAGAAGGCACTGCGCACCGACCCCAAGCTGATCCTCGAGGCGGCCGTCCCGCACGTGCGCGAAATCGAAGTGGGCGTACGCCAAGAACGCGACGGCTCCATCGTCACCGCCCACCCACTGGAGGTACTGGAACAGAACGAGGACGGCTGGTTCGACTTCGACGCGAAATACCTGGGCAGCTCGGAACCGTTCAACCTGAAGCCCGAATTCACCTTCATCACCGTCGAAGAGATCCAGAAAACCGCCGAACAGGTATTCCGCACACTCGAATGCCGCGATTACGCGCGGATCGACTTCTTCCTCACCAAGGGCGGCGAGCTCATGCTCAACGAGGTCAACACCAGCCCCGGCCTGACCCCGGTGTCGGGAGTACCGCAAGCGTTCAACGCACTGGGCGTTTCGTACGGCGAGCTCGTGGAGTCGTTCGTCCTCAACGCCGCACAGCGCGAGCCGGGAGCGCTCGCGTAAATCCGCGTTCGTCTTGCTGAGCGTCGGCGGAAAACGGCAAAGGTTCTCATAGTTGTGGCAGCGAGCGGGAAGACCGCTCGCTGCCACTGCGTTTATCCGCCCATTTAGGATTGCGGAATGTCGGTGTCGTGGAGTGCGGCAATCGCACTGGCGAACATGCGGCAACTCATCGCCGGCACCGCATGAGGGAGTTCAGTTTCCCTCTGTGCATGAATCGTAAGTTGTCGCGATTGCGACTCAAGCGCACTGACAATCGTCTACCTGATTACTTTTCAGGGAACGCCCCATTCGTCTTTTATACTGGTTGGAGCGTGTTTGTTGAGGGAAACCCGATGTAAGCTATACGTCGTCGTGAACGAAATCCGGCTTGCGGCAATATACTACAGTTTATGCATGAATGATGCGTCTCTATCGGGTGCCATAAATTCTCTCCGAAACGAACTCAATGAAGCAGCCAAAGGACGCGACGACCAACTTCCCCTGTTCATACGGGAAGTGGAACTCGAACTCTCACTTCAGTACGACTCTGAAAGCAGCGCCGGCGGTGGATTGAATCTATGGAGCGTTGTATCCGCCAAAGCAAACGAAAAGGACTCCAGCACGGCCGCTCACCGCGTCAGAATCGTCATCGATCCGCAGGCGCACAATGACCACGGCACGCCGGAACGACTGCGCCTGTCGGGCGACGACGTCATCGAGGAGTAAACACTGGTATGACGACACGTCAGTCGACGGACGAACAACGCACGGTTCTCGTCGTGGCCCACCACGGCAAAGTGGTTGACGGTAAGACAGTCGTTCGAGCATTGACCGGGTACGTCGTCGCACCGGGTTACGTTTTGACATGTGCTCACGACGTGGAAGACTCGACGGCGCTTACCGTTCATCCTCAAATCGACCGCGAACTTGCCTTGGAAGCCACGGTCGAGTGGGTAGGGACTGCGGAAGGCCTGGATGTGGCTCTGTTGTCGGTTCCGCATTTGTCCGTTCCCGTTCACGCTGCGACACCGTGGGGATACTGGACGATCTCGGCGGTCCATACGCCGCGTCCGGCTTCGGATTCCCGACGGCCAATCGAAGCAGCGAGGATCGACGAATCGCCGGTCGCCATATCGCCTACATTGCAGGGGACATTCTCCCCGGTGAAGGTGCCGAGCGCCATAAACTTGTCTTCGAGATAACTCCTGGACAGGTCGACGACGATTCTGCTTGGCAAGGTGTCTCGGGAATGTCGGTGTTCGACAATCGAGGCCAATTGCTCGGGGTGGTCTCCGAACGGCATGCGGCATGGCGCAATCGATGGGATCTTATACCGGCAGACGACATTCGTAGCGCATCCAGCGTCTCGCGCGTACTGCGTGATATGCCGTCTCGGCATATCGTCCAGTCCAGTAGCCTCATCGAACCCCCGTACCACTCCAGCGCTGAAGCGATCTCGGAGTACCAGATGCTTCAAGCGCGCTATGCCTACGTTCCATTCATTGCGGACTCCCACGATTCCGTGCTGACCAAGCTGCGCGAATGGTGCCAGACGGACACGACTTGTTCAATCAGCGTATTGACCGGTCAAGGCGGGTCGGGAAAAACCCGATTGGCAGCCGAACTGTGCGCAACGCTTCTCAGCGAAAAGGACGCCTCATGGCAGGCGGGTTTCGCTCGCACAGATACGAACCGTGCCTGGGGTGAATTCCTTCCTGACCGCCCCACGCTCGTGGTGTTCGACTACAGTGAACGATCATCGGTGCGCGACTATGTGAACCAATGGGTCCAACACCTGGTCGGGGAACGAGCCGTCGCGCCGAAGGTTCGAATTCTACTGGTCAGCCGCAATACCGGTGACTGGCTAAATGCTTTGAATCTTCAATCGAATGGAGTCATAAAGAAGCTGCGCTCCACTGGAATCGAAGACGACCTACGCTACAACTCTTTGGACGGCAATTCGGGACTCAGCCGCGATCAACGGCATAAGCACGCTGACGTAGCCTATACACGATTCCGTGAGTTCGGTGCTTCCGATGAGGCACGCGAGCAGCTGCACTATTTTGTGGACGATGACGCAATCGATTCACCTCTATTGATCCACATTGCCGCACTCCTAGCGGCTCAAGGCGCATCCTTGCCCACACGCAGCGTCGCGGACCAACCGAACGATTCGGAGCTACGGGAGGAACTCCTAGAACACTTCCTGCATCGCGAGCGCCATAAGCGATGGAACAATCACCCCGCATTGAGCCGAACACCAACTGTGCCTGTGGCGGAGAGCGATGACGCCTTGCACGCGGTCGCCATAGCCACTCTCATCTGCCCGGATGTTGACGAATTTGAAGACTATCTCTGTGTTTCGCCATTGTGGCCCAATGATGACGTGACAGCCGTAGATCGCCGAGAAGCAGCAAAGGCTGTCCATGAGCTCTACCCCGGCCCAATTAGGTTCGACGAGGATCAACGACCCATCAGGACTATTGCACCGCTAGAGCCAGACCTCATTTCTGAGTATCTCATTGCCTCACTGAACAAAGAACACAGTCTGAAACCGATAACCGATGAGCTGATGCGACAGGACCTCCGCACTCCACATCGCGCTCGCATGCTTCATGTCGGGGATCTCGTAGCCAACCACTATCCCGAAGCAGCCGAAGCGTTCACAAGCTCCGTAGATCAGACGATCCGCCATGCCGCCGGTGAATTCGACGATTCAGACAGTACTGCCTTGCAACTTCTGGTCAAGCACTTTGACCACATTGTTCGGACTGCACTGAACGAATCAGCCCGTACTGCAAAAACCGATAGTATTGGCGCGCTCAACACCGCCATAATACGCCATAGTGAACATCCTGACTTGGCTGAGGCAGCTGCACACTTGGACGTAGTCGTCCCCGGGAGACCCTCCAGTAGACAACATGCGGACCTATTCCTCCACATTTCCCAGCTAGAGGTTATATATTTCAAGTCTCAATACTCACAGGTAAGCCCTAACTCTGACTATGCCCGCAGCCTCGAGAACCTCGGAGTCGGACTCAGCAACCTGGGCCGCCACGAAGAAGCCCACCCACATCGACAGCGAGCCGTCGAACTGTACGAACACCTCGCCGCCACCAACCCCGCACACACCCCCGACCTCGCACACAGCCTCAAAAGCCTCGGTATCGGACTCGAACACCTGGGCCGCCACAAGGAAGCCCACCGTTGCTTCCAGCGAAGTCAGGAGGTTCAAGGACAGTCCTGAACCAGCTCGGTCTCTCCTCACAGCCGGAGCTACGTCTTTACGATTGCGGAATGTCGGTGTCGTGGAGTGCGGCAATCGCACTGGCGAACATACAGTTCTTGATCGTGGCCACCACGTCGCCGTGGCGCTCGATCTGCGCGCCTGCCAATTCAAGCGCTACGGGAACGACGTCCTCTTCGGCGACGGCGTGATCGACGATGCCAGCCTTTTCGGCGTCCTCGCCGCCGAAACGACGAGCCGTCACCATGGCCGCCTGGGCAGTCTGCGGTGTCAGACGAGCCTGAATGAGCGCCGACATGCCGGGCGTGAAGGGGATGTTGATGTCGGCTTCGGGCAGGCACCAGAAACCGCGATCGGCGCGCATGACGCGGAAGTCATGCGCGAGCGACAGCATGGCTCCGGCCGCGAAGGTGTGTCCTTGCAGGGCGGCAACGGTGGTCATGGGCAGCGTCAGGTAGCGGGCGAACAATCGGTGGACGCTGACGACGTAGTCGTTCCACTGTTCCGGATGCTCGGCCAGCCATTCCAAGTCGAGGCCGTTGGAAAAGAACTTTCCGGTCGCCGTCGTCACCAAAGCTCTAGGGCCACTGGCGTTCTCGACCGTGTCGAGGTGGTCGTTGACCTCGGCGATCCAGTCGGGGTGAAAGCGATTCTCTCCCTCGCCGATGTTCAGTACGTAGACATCGTCCTGTTTATCCAAAGTCGGCATGTGCGCGCCTTCCTGATCCGTTGTTGCCGTCCACGTTCATTACTCATAAGTAATATCGGTGTATTGGAGTTTACCCGACAAACGTCGGAAGCAGAACCTTGATGGGGTTTCGTGGACGAGGACGTGTCACAGGCGCTTGCCGCAACGGTTTTCGATATTTCCGACGGCAACGGTAAAACGCTCACGCAGTATGACGCCGGTCGAAAGGGGCCGTGACCAAGAAAGGACGCCGTCGCTAATAGTCGACGGCGTCCGGGCGTCGCGTATATCCCAGCCTATAAACCGGCACGACGCCGCTTGCGGCAACACGCCACGAGACACGATCAGAGCGACACCGCGTCGCTTACGGGGCACCCGCACGCCGCACCGCCGCAGCCGCTTGACGCGCCGCATTATCCAGAGCCTTCGCCATCAGATTACGATTACCCCACGCGGCTTTACGGTCCAAGCGCATCCAATCCGAGGTCGTCAACCATCCCAGCAGCCCCGAGGTGAACGCGTCACCGGCCCCGATCGTGTCCACCACCTCGACGGACTTGGCGGGCATCGACAACGTGTAATTGCGGTGCAGAGCCACACACCCGGCCTGGCCCAGCGTCACCACCACCAACTCGGGCCCGCTGTCCAACCAACGCTGCGCCACCGCATTGATCTGCTCCCCCGGATACAGAGCCTCGATATCGTCGTCCGACGCCCGCACGATATGCGAGAGTGCCACCAACTTCTCGGTGCGCTTGCGAACGGCGGTACGTTCTCCCATCGCTTCAAGCCGGATATTGGGGTCGAAGCTGATCGGGATGGACCGCCTGGAGCGATTCACCCACTTTTCGATCTCGGTGGCCGACGGTTCGATATAGGCGGCCAGCGAGCCGAAATGCAGCGCATCGTAGCGTTTGGGATCGGCTTCCGGAAGCTCCTTATCGTTCCAGGCAAAATCGGCCGTGCCTTCGGTCCAGAAGTCGTACCGGGCCTTGCCCGCGTCGTCGAGGGTGGCGAGCGCGAGCGTAGAAGGCCGGTCCAGGCGCTTCAGCCACGTCCGGTTGACGCCGTTGTGTTGGTGGCGCCGCTCGACGCCGTCGCCGAAGGCGTCGTTGCCGACCGCTCCGACGAGCGCGGTGTGGATGCCGCGACGCGCGAGCGCGACTGCCGTATTGGCCGGTCCTCCCCCGCAGGTGGGCCGCAGGAGTCCATCGTGACTGCCGATCAAATCGATTACGTTCTCTCCCGAGATGAGGATCATATGGCTCCTTAAGTTCGGCGCGGCTGGTACCCGAGGTTGACTTGTATTACTTTCTAGCAGTTCGACCGACGACAGTCGAGACTGGTCAGACCAAATCGACTCGCCGGCAGCGCAGCGCGGTGATGAGGCGTTCGGGTCACCATGCGAATTACCGACAGGTTGCGCCTGGCACGTTGCGGTGGGGTGGGCGTCTCGTCGTCGATCGGATCGGTCAGGATGGATACATGGACGCCAAAGAGGCCCGAGAAGACAGTGGCGAGTCGTATGAGTCGGCCGTAACCGATGGACCGCAGTACGCGGAGGAGTCGGCGGAGTATCCACGCCGCGCGAGTCGCCCCAAGTACCGCCGGTGGCGCGACATGTCGTGGTCGCTGCTGGTGCTCATGCTGCCGATCGCATTGTTCTTTGGGGCGTGGAAGGTGTTCTTCGGCGGGCCGCAGGCCCGCGAAATCGACCCGTCCGAGTATTACTCCACAGCGGAAAACGCCGGTTTGGACGTCTTCGGTCCCCTCGATCTCCCGGACGGTTGGAAGGTCGTGGGAGGCGGCGTATCCCATGGTGACGAAGAAGGTGCGGTAACGCTGCGGATCGGCTATCTCGCCGCTGACGACGGTGGATTCCAGGTCATGCAGACGACCGACGAGTCGGCGGTTGAAGACGCCGTTTCAGGTGACGGCGACTCGATCACAGAAGCCGGTATGGATTGGACGGAATACGACTCGGGCGGTTCACAGGTTTGGGTTTCCGACGGCCCGGGCGGTTCGACCTTGGTCGTCACGGCCGATGAGGACGGCGTCCCCGATTGGCCCGCGTTGGCGGAGGCGATCCAGACGGCCTTGTAGGAACTGGTTTACTCCTCCTCGTCTGCTTCGGAGTCGGTATCGCTTTCCATGCGTTCGCTGAGACGACGACGCGCACCGGCCAGATAGTCCGAGCAGAGGTCGGCGAGCTTTTCTCCCCGTTCCCACAGTTCCAGGGACTCTTCCAGAGTCGGTACGCCCGCTTCGAGTTTTTTCACGCAGTCCACGAGTTCGGCGCGCGCTTCCTCGTAGGTCATCTCATTGCTCATCGTGGTGTGTTTCCTTTTCTTCCTCGTTGATGCGTTCGGTGACGTGAGCGGTCAGGCGGCCGTGCGCCAGGCGCACTTCGATGTCGTCGGCGGCGTCGTTGCTATCGCGCACTACCGTGCCGTCGTGGGTGTTGAGCGCGATGGCGTAGCCACGATCGAGTGTGGACTGCGGTGACAGGCCGCGCAATCGTGCACGGGTGTGTTCCAGGTGGTCGTCGGCCTTGTCGAACTGAACCTTCATGTGTGTGCGCAGTCGTGCCCGCAACTGCCGCAGGTCGTCCTCGCGAACGGTGATCATGGAGTCGGGCCGCGCCAGAACCGGACGTGCCCGCATCGATTCGAGGGCGCTGTCCTGCTGGTCGAGAAAGCCTTTGAGCGCCTGCCGTAGTCGTGTGCGGGTGATGTCGAGTCGCTGCTGCTCTTCGACGAGGTCGGGGACGATGGTTTTGCCCGCCGCCGTCGGAGTGGACGCTCGCAGGTCGGCGACGTAGTCCAGCAACGGCGTGTCCGGTTCGTGGCCGATGGCCGACACCACCGGCGTGTGGGCGGCGTAGACGGTTCGGCACAGGTGCTCGTCGGAAAACGGCAGGAGGTCCTCGACGCTGCCGCCCCCGCGTGCGATCACGATGACGTCCACGTCTTCCATGGCGTCCAGTTCGTGCAGCGCCTCGGTCACGGCGGTGACGGCATTGACGCCCTGGACGGCGACTTCCCGAACTTCGAAGTGAGCGCTGGGAAGGCGTGCGGTGGCGTTGCGCAGCACATCGCGTTCGGCGTCGGAGTTTCGCCCGGTGATCAAACCGATAGTGCGCGGCAGAAACGGAAGAGGCTGCTTTTTCTCGGGCGCGAAGAGACCCTCAGACGCCAGCTGTTTTTTCAGCTTTTCCAGGCGAGCCAGCAGTTCGCCGAGACCGACCTGATGGATCTCTGCCGCCCGCATCGACAGTGTCCCTCGGCCCTTGTACCAGCTGGGTTTGGCGTGCATGACCACCTGCGAGCCCTCTTGCAGCGGAGGATCGACCTTATCCAGCACGCCCGCGAACGTGGTGACTTGCAGCGAAACCTCTTGGGAAGGGTCACGCAGGTTCAGAAACGCCATACGCGCTCCGGAACGCCGGTTGATCTGCGTGATCTGACCTTCGATCCACACGTCGCCGAGTCGACCGATCCACTGCCCGATCAGATCCGAGACGTGAGCGACCGTCCAGGGCTCGTCACGGGTGGGTTTCTTGGCGGCGGCGGAATTTTTGGTGTCATCCACACCGTCCAGACTAACGGTCGGCTTTGGATACCCAAGCTCGACCGTTACCATCGTGGGGTGGAATCTAATCCTGTAGAGAAGCGAGTGTTGTTGGCCAAGCCGCGCGGTTACTGCGCCGGCGTCGACCGAGCCGTCGTCTCGGTCGAAAAAGCCTTGGAAGTCTATGGCGCACCGGTATACGTGCGCAAAGAAATCGTACACAACCGTCACGTCGTCGACAATCTGGAGGAAAAGGGCGCCGTCTTCGTGGAGGAGAACGAAGAGGTACCGCCCGGATCGGTCGTGGTGTTCTCCGCGCACGGTGTGGCCCCGGAGGTACACGACCAAGCCGACGAACGCAGTCTGAAAGCCATCGACGCCACCTGCCCACTGGTCACCAAGGTGCACCAGGAGGCTCGGCGTTACGCCCGTGAAGACTACGACATCGTGTTGATCGGCCACGAGGGCCACGAGGAGGTCATCGGCACCTCCGGAGAGGCTCCCGAGCACATTCAGCTCGTGGACGGACCCGATTCGGTGGACGAAGTCGACGTACGCGACGAATCCAAGGTGGTGTGGCTGTCACAGACGACCCTGTCGGTGGACGAAACCATGGAGACGGTCGACAGGCTGAAAAAGCGCCTGCCGCTGCTTCAGGCACCACCGTCGGACGACATCTGCTACGCCACGCAGAACCGCCAGCAGGTGGTCAAGGACATCGCCTCCGACTGCGAGCTGGTCATCGTGGTGGGGAGCCAGAACTCCTCGAACTCGCAGCGCCTGGTGGAAGTGGCCCTGCAGCACGGAGCCGACTCGTCTTACCTGGTGGATTACGCCAGCGAGATCGACGACGCATGGTTTGACGACGTCACCACCGTCGGAGTCACCTCGGGCGCTTCAGTGCCGGACAACCTCGTCCGCGAGGTGCTGGACGACCTGGCCGAGCGAGGATACGGCACGGTGGAGGAAATCGAACCGGTCGAAGAGAAACTCACCTTCCAGTTGCCTCGGGAACTGAAAAAGGACATGGCAGCCGCCAACGTCACTTAACCGGACGTACGGTCACACCTCGCTCTGCGCACTCCACACCGAGGCGCGGGCTCTGTCCCCAGGGCCCTGCGGTCTCAAACTCCCGACCTCAATAGGGCCGCCGAATGCCCGCCCTTAATTTTTGGGTCAACACGTCCCACGCGGAAATAATCGCGTGGGACTTTTTTGTTTTCCGAACTACAACGACTCGGGATCGGTGAATCTGGAGACAACCGATGCATTGGCTAGGGAGGATACGCATGGCCGCCGAAATCGTGGATAACGACAGCGCCAACCGATACGAAGCATGGGACAACGGCGAACTGGTGGGGCTGTCGGAATACCGGCGCTCAGCGAATCAAATCGCGTTCATTCACACCGAAGTCAACCCGGATCACAAAGGGGAAGGCATCGGGGCTCAGCTGGCGACGGTCTCACTGGACGAGGCACGTCAAGCCGAACTGAGCGTCGTCCCCGCCTGCCCGTTCTACGAAAAATGGATCAAACGTCACCCGGAATACTCCGACCTGGTATCGGCCGAATTCCGTAAGGAGTCGTTATGACGGTCAAACGATATCGCGGCAACCGTATCGACGTGACATTCGATTCCGATCGATGTCTGCACGCGGCCGAATGCATCGCCGGAGCGCCGGAAGTATTCGACGTACGCAAACGACCGTGGATCTACCCGGACGGCGATGAAGCCGAACACGTGGCCGAAGTGGTGCGCCGCTGCCCATCGGGAGCACTGCATTACCAGCTGAACGACGGCCCGGACGAGGAAGCCGAGCACCCCACGAATGTCGAACGATTGCCCGACGGGGAAATCAGACTGCGCGGAGACTTGACGATCAATACCGACGACGGGACGGTCAGCGACACCCGCGCCACAATGTGCGGATGCGGACGCAGCGGACGCCAACCCTTCTGTGACCTCAGCGGGGCGTGTGGAGGACACGACTGAGGTCGACGCAGCTCGGACTCAGTTCAAAACGTCACGCCGGCACATCCGAAAACGTCGAGTGACAACGACGCTCAAACCCGGCTGCACCCTCGCATAACGAACGGGGCCGTCCCCGTCGGAAACAGCCCCGCTTCATCGCAGCCTCTCGAACGACTTCTGCCGATGTCATACCTGAAGTCGCTCGAGAAGGTGGTCTAAATAGCCCGACCTTCTTTCCAGTAGCCCATGAGAGCCAAGGCATTTCGGTCAAGGCCGCGTTCACTGCGCAGAACCTTACGTACGCTCTTCACCACGCCCGCTTCAGCAGCCAGCCAGATGTAGCCGGGGTTCGTGGATTCGCTCTCGGGCAGTTCCCACAGCAGTTCGCGATCGATGTCAATGTCGTCGACGGAGTCGTGGACGCTGGAAATATTGAGCTTGTCGGCGGCCGAACAGAAGCTGCCCACGAAGGTGCTTCCGCGCGGATGCCCGTTTCGTGGCAACCATGTGACTTCAACTCCGGCTGGGGTGTTCAGATCGCATACGTCCAGCGAATCCGGAACTTCGACGATGACGCGCCCGGTCGTCTCCGAAGGCAGTCGGTCGCAAATGGCGCTGATGGCCGGCAGTGCCGTCTCGTCTCCGCCGATGAGGATTTCCGATCCCAGCGGAGCCTGGAAGTCGATGCCGCCGTGCTTACCCGCGTATTGAGCGTTCGGCCCCAGCACGACGAGTTCATCGTCCAACTGGACGTTCAGCGCCCATTCCAGCGCGGGGCCGGTGTGATCGGGGTCGGCCTGGTGAATAACCATGTCCACGTCCAGCTCGGCGACCTCCGGGCGAACCTCGCGGACGGTGTAGGTGCGAACCGTGGGGCGGTGTTCCTTGGGAAGCTGCCGCAAAGCGGAATACCAACGTTCGCCCTCTTCGAGGTACTTATACCCGGATTCAGGGGCGGGGAAAATCATCTTGATGCGTTGGTCAAAGCCGTTGTTCGCAAAGTCGCGCAGCGCTTCACCGCCAAAGGTGAGACGCAGAAATGAAGGCGAGAGTCGTTTCAGCCCAATGACCCTCACATGAAACATCCGAAAGGGAAGGGTGGTAGTAGGTGTTGTGTCCAAGACGGCTGTTCGCACGGGGCGACCTCCATTCACCATTGCGATCGAGGAACTTGAGCGAGTGAACAAGTCATCCTTAGGCTAGCCTAACCTATTAGAAAATAGCAAGGGCACTTGGGTACTGAATTTCGCCGGTTGTAACGACTGGGCTTGTACGCCGGGAAAACTGAGAACTGACGCCTGAACCGCGTATCAGCCATTCCACGCCGAGAGCCGGAAGAATAATCCACCTCGGCATACTCGTCCCGAAATTGGATGATCTGCGCTAGAGGCAGAGAGCCAGTCGACAAGCAACTTTATGCTTATTGCATCGCAGTACACACGAAGGCGCATGATGGTATTCCACCAGGCACGACGCAATGTCAAGAACGCACAAGCACCCTGTTAATGGCGCAGTCCAGGGATTCCCTCCACCCACGTGGAGGCCTACGGACCTTCTTCACGCTGAAATACTCAGGCGCCTTACAACAAGCGTGGAGCGTTCGAGGGAGTATCAGGTGTACGAAAGTTGGCGGACACCGCTGTGCAGACACTGCAACAACACGCCGAGTTTTTCTTAAAGAGCCGCGTAGTGACGGCTGTTCCTTCACCTACTAAATTGACATAGGCCTCACCAGCCACATCCTGCCGGTGGGCAGACATCCACCTGGTGAGGAAAGTTCACTCGATCATCGAGCTCAACGACCGTCAATCTATTTTCAGATTACGTACGATCAGAAAGCGCCTTCTTAACCGCGCTGTTAGCTCGGAATACGCCGACCACCGTCACAGATGAAATCGTCTCCCGTGCCAGCTCCGGAGTGACATCGTCCGCCAGAGAAAACAATCCAACGACGGAGACCGACAAGGTCGCCCCCAGTTCCTTCTGTTTCTCTAGGTCGGAACGTTCATAACGGAGCACCCCGATAACGAAATTCCGCTTTGCCACGGTCTTCTGTACATTTTCCTCGTGTTTATCCAGGTGGTTGCGGATTGCAGTACGCATGAAGTCGGTCCTGTTAGAGTAAAATCCCTCTTCCACAAGGAGATCGATCTTCCCCAAATCAACGACGCTCATGTTAATTGTGACTTTTTCTACGGTTGACATATCGAAATCTTACCATCATCCATACACCATCCCAAAAGATGTCCTATACCAGGCATACACCATCCAAGGCTACATAGAGACACTGCTGCTATTGGCCCATATGAGCTCTCTTCTTGACATCAGACGGCGAAAACTAGACTGGCACGGGCCAGCAGTTCAGAACAGGACTACAAAAGGTGCATGTTTGGATGTATAACAACAGCCCTAGAATGTGTATATGAAACACTTTATGAAACAGCCGTCTACCATTGTGGGTTCGGCCTATTTCTTCGTTGTCCTCGTAGTGCTGACTATGGAGGTAGGGAGGCTTGTTTCCACCGACGGCCCTGTTGGGTTCCCGGGAATCCTCTTGTGCTTCGCAACCTTCCCGACGTCTTTCCTCACCATGTGGGTGCTGGAGGTGGCGCCTGGAGGATTTGATCATATGTGGATATTCTTTACGGCCCTAACGGTTACCGGCTTGTTTCAGGCCACTCTACTCACTCTCTTGGGTAGAAGAATCGGCCGACCACACCGACTCGCTAAACAAAAGAAGAACACAGAGAAAACCACAGCCACTGAAGGAGCGCAGGAACAAACCAGTTGAGAAGCGGGCGTGCACTTTATAAATCGATGAGAGTACGCCTCTCCAAGAATTCAAACGAATACCGGCACAGAGTGAGTGCCTCATCAAAATGGCTGGGGTACCTGGACTCGAACCAAGAACGACGGTACCAGAAACCGCTGTGTTGCCAATTACACCATACCCCAAGGTGAGTCAGTCGCTGATCTCGCGCTGACAGGAAACAACTGTACCGGATGGTCTATCGCGCCATCAACGGGGTATCGACCCAACGTGACGTGCACCGCTACCCCGGATCCCTTCCCTGGAAAGCACACCGGCCGAACCGAAACCTCGCGCCCGGTCAACGCTCAGCGCCCCACCATGTCCCACTGCGCGAACACCAGGTTGGTCCGCACATGAGCCACCTCCGAGCGAGCGGTCACCTGGTCCAATACCAATGCCTGCAGACGGTCCACATCGGTGACGGCGACATGGATCAAAAAGTCGTCGGGCCCGGTCAGGTGATAGAACTCCAGCACCTCGGGAACGGTTTTCAAATGCGCGACAAACGCCTCCACCACTTCACGCCGATGCGGGCGCACCTGCACGGCCAGAAACGCCCGGACCGATTCGCCCAGAGCCGCCATGTCCACGACGGCACGATAGCCCTTGATCACCCCCGACTCCCCCAACCGACGCACTCGCAGCTGGCACGTCGACGGCGCGACCCCCACGCGTGAGGCTAGTTCCCGGTTGGTCATTCGGCCATTTGATTGAAGCAGCCGGATAATCTTCCAGTCGATCGAATCAAGTTCAATGTAAGTCCCCATTTTCCGAATTTACTACATTTAGGCTCCAGAGGGCCTGTGGATCATTCCATCATCAGGCTATGACTGACGATCTATTTACCCGCGCCGTTCACGCCGGACGCGAGGACCTACTCGAAGCGGGCGTACACGTACCGCCGATCGACCTGTCCACCACCTACCCGGCGGTGGACTCCGCCGCCGAGGCCGAACGCATGGACCAGTACGCCGCTGGACAACAGCCCGACGGCAGCCCGATTTACGCCCGCCTCCACAACCCGACGGTGGCCCGTTTCGAAAAGGCCCTGGCCGAACTGGAACATTCCGAAGCCGCCGTGGCCTTCGCCTCCGGTATGGCGGCCATGTCCGCCAGTCTCCTAGCCGCTACCAGCGGAGGGAAGCGCGAAATCGTCGCCGTCCGTCCCGTCTACGGCGGTACCGACCTGGTGCTGTCCACCGGCCTGCTCGGTACCGAGGTGACCTGGACCGACGCCGACTCCGTCGCTGACGCCATCACGTCGAACACCGCCCTGGTAATCGTCGAAACGCCCGCCAATCCGACGCTCCACGAACTGTCGATCCGCGATATCGCCACCGCCTGTGGTGACGTCCCGCTGCTGGTCGACAACACCCTCGCCACTCCTGCTCTGCAGAACCCGATCCGCGAGGGAGCGTCGATCGCGCTGCACTCGGCCACCAAGGCTCTCGGCGGATACGGCGATGTCGTCGGTGGCGTCGTCGCCTGCGACGAGGCCTTCGCACAGAAGATGCGCAGCGTACGCATCGCCACCGGCGGAGTCCTGCACCCGCTGGCGGCCTACATGTTGCAGCGTGGACTCGCCACCCTCCCGTTGCGTGTGGAACGCATGAGTCGCACCGCCCACGACCTGGCCGTCCGCCTCCAGGACGACCCACGAGTCTCCGCCGTGCACTACCCGGGTCTGAACTCCAACCGTCCGTCCCAGATGACGTCGGGTGGAACCATGGTGTCATTTGAGACCACCGAAGATGCGCGCGACGTCATCAAGAAGGTCTCCCTCATCACGCCCGCCGTCAGCCTGGGCAGCGTGGACTCGCTCATTCAGCATCCGGCCTCCTTGACGCACCACGTCGTCGACCCGGACGCACGCGAAACCTGCGGCATCAGCGACCACCTGATACGACTGTCGGTTGGTCTGGAATCACCCGACGACCTCTGGGCGGACCTGGACACCGCGCTGGGATAGTTCCTGTATTGAGAACGACCGAATCCGACCTTTAAAAATCAATTGCGCGCCTATGCGTGGGCCCCTAAACTCCTAATGGATTGACCACAGCTGAGCCGCTGGGCCGCTTCCCGGCCCGCCGACCAGCGACACGTCGAAGGGACAGCCCCGCATGGGTGCGTATTTCATTATCTCCGGCCGCCTGCGTCACCTCGCCCAGGTCGGCTAAGCGGAGAATCATCCCGTCACCACCCTCGCATCGTCTTCCCAGCGAGGGCTATCGACGCTTGCAGCGCGTCTTCTATTCACAGTCGCCATTGACGCATCCGTGCTGCCTGATTTCCCGTCGATGATCGTGGCTTCACTTCCAGCCGACCGGGCACTTCCGTTTGTCCTGTTTCGCATTCCATTCGGCTGGAGTCCACATGCCACACACATCACCGTCGTACCGTCACCGCACGCACTCAAAAAACGGGAAGCGCCGCAAGCTATCCCAAAATTTTCTGGTCGACAGACGTCAGATACAGCGTTTGATCGAACTATGTAATGTCGAGGACACCGATACCGTGATGGAGATCGGCCCCGGTGACGGCGCTCTAACGTCACGGCTCGTTACCTCGGCACGACGCGTCATCGCCTATGAATACGATCCGCATTATGTTGCTCGACTGCGCAAACGCTTCGCGGACATCGGAACTTTCACCTGCCACCACGGGGATGCGGCCACCGCTCGCGCCCCGCGCACCCCCTTCATCGCGGTCGGCAACCTGCCGTTCCACATTTCCACCGACATGGTTCGCTGGGCCGTGCGAGCGCGTGCGCTGCGGTACGCGGTTTTTCTCACGCAGAAGGACTTCGCTCTCAAACAGGCGGGTGGACGTGGTCGGTACACGAAGCTTGTGGCGGAGGCGGCTCCGTTGGCTGAGTTTCGTTACCTTGGGACGGTTCCTCGGGAGGCGTTTCGCCCACGCCCGAACGTGGCGAGTGGGATTCTGCGTATTGAGCGGCATGGTCGGCCGTTGTTGCCCGCAGGCTTGCTTCCGTTTCACCGTGAGGTGGTCGACTTGGGCTACAGCGGAAAGGGTGGGTCGGTGGCGGCGTCCTTGCGGCGGGTTTTCCCGAATGCTCGTGTCGCACGGGCTTTGGATCGGGCGGGTGCGTCACGTCGGGCTTTGGCCGGTGAGGTGTCGCCTCGGCAATGGCTGCACTTGACCGAAGCTTTGGCGTACAGCTGAGTTGTTCTGCGGCAATGTTAGTCGAAATCCCTGGGGGTTCTGTGGGCCTCCAGGGATTTCCTGTGGGCTGCTTGTCTGTTCGGAGATAAGTTACCAATTAGTATTGACATTTATATTTCTAGATTGTTATGTTCTTATTCACTCTTACCTATACAACGAGAGGCATGACATGATAGGAATCCGCCGACTCGCCGCGGTTGTCATTACGTCCATCGCCGCCGTCGTCGCCGTGCCCGGAATCGCCGCCGCTGCCGACACCCCGACCCAATACGTCGCCTTGGGCGACTCCTATGCCGCCGGTACGGGCGCGGGAGACTACTATGTCGACGGTTCGATCTGTTTCCGGTCACAGAACGCCTATGCTCCGGTGTGGAGTGAAGAGACCGGTGCCGAACTTGAATTCGCCGCCTGTGGCGGGGCGACCATCCCCGACGTCTACGACAATCAGATAGAAAAACTCAACGACGACACCGACCTTGTCACACTGTCCATCGGCGGTAACGACGTCGGATTCGCCGACATCATGATCAGCTGCACGATTCTGCCTGACTTCGCCTGCATCGACAAGATCGACGCGGCCGAAGAGGACGGGGTCAACCGCGTTGCGGGTGAACTCGCGCAGTTGTATGCCGACATCGCGGCCGCCGCCCCCAACGCCGAGGTCCACATCGTCGGTTACCCACACCTGTTCAATGAGGAGAACTGTGTGGCCAACCTGGGAATGAGCATTGTGGAACAGCAACGCGTCAACTCCGGGGTCGACACGATGAACGACGTCATCGAGCAGGCGGCCACCGAGGCCGGCTTTGGATTCATCAACCCCACCGCCGCGTTTGACGGACACGGCGTCTGTGCCAATCCGGAGTTCATGAACGGGCTGGAGCTTGTCGCCTTCGAGTCCTTCCACCCCAACGCCTTGGGGCACTACTCCGGATTCCTACCCGAGCTGCGAGCCGTCGCCTAAATCGAAGTCGTCAGAGAAACGGGAGCGCTCAGAATGACGGTATTCTGAGCGTTTCCGATCGGATTCAGCCGTTACAGCTCCATATCCACGATGCCTTGCAGGTCCGGACCGAGAACGTCGATCAGCTCCCCGGCGGACAGGTCCGACAGCGGTTCCAGACCGATGATGTAGCGAGTGGTCACCAGGCCGAACACATGCATGGCGATCAGGGAAACCCGAAGCTCAATCCGGTCGACGCGCCCTTCCAAGACGGGTTTGACCGCGCGCAACACCTGTTCCTGAAAGATATTGCGTAGCAGGTTGGTCTGCGCGGGGTCGGCCAGAGCGTTACGCATGATCGCCAGAAGACGGTCGCTGTGCTCGCTCTCCCAGACGCCGACCACCGTACGTGCCACGTGGTGACCGATCTCGGACAAGTCCACGTCGCCCAGCCCGGCTCTGATCCGATCGGCCACGTCCAGCGGAAGGTCCACGGCGTCGTGGAACAGATCTCGTTTCGTCCCGAAGTAGTGGTGGATCAAGGCGGGGTCCACCTCCGCCCGGTCGGCAATGTCGCGGATCGTGACCTGTCGAAACGTATTCAGTGCGAACAAATCGCGAGCGGCGGTGAGAATATCGTCCTTGGTATCGGGGTTACCGCTGCGCCGCCCGGCTTTCTTCTCTTCGCTCACGGCCTCATTCTAAGGTTCCGGCAATCCCCGCCTCACGGTGTCGGGAACAGCGGTGACCGGAGGGGTGTTCATCGAGTACGACGATGCAGGGTGGCCGCACCGCAGGCGATGGCCACGACCGTGGCACCGACGACGATCGCGACGTTGCCCCAGTACTCCGACGATACGGACGCCTCCTGTTGGACGTCATGGAGCGCCTTGACCGCGTAGGTCAGAGGAAGGACGTCGGCGACCGTCTGTAGTGGTTCGGCCATCAACTCACGCGGCCAGATCAATCCACAGAGAAACAGCTGCGGTACCACGAACACCGGCATGAACTGCATGGCTTGAAACTCGGTGGTGGCGAAGGCGGAGACGAACAGCCCCAGAGCCATTCCGAACAGAGCGGTCGAGACTGCCGTGACCACGACCGCCCACGCGGGCCCGGCCGTGTCGAGACCCAGCCAGGTATAGGCCAGCAAAGACGCCAAGCTGGACTGCACCGCCGCCGCCAGGCCGAAGGCCAGAGCGTATCCGGTGATGAGGTCGCCTTTGGCCGTCGGCGTGGTAAACAGCCGCTCCAGGGTTCCCGACGTTCGCTCCCGCAGCAGGGTGATGGAGGTGGTCATGAACATCAACATGAACGGGAACGCCGCCAGCAGAATCAGTCCGACGGTATCGAAGATCGCCGGGCTGGAGTCCATGATATAGCGGATGAGCGCGATCATAACGGTCGGCACGACCAGGATGAGCGCCAAAGTACGACGGTCGCTGATCAGCTGTCCCAATACGCGACGCGCGGTGATGAGCGTGATCCGGAGTGACATCAGTTCTCTCCTTCGTTCGACACGGGCCGGGTCTGTTTGATGAGTGTCAGGAACGCGTCGTCGAGGTTGCCGGTGGCGGTGCGACGTTTCAGATCGTGCGGCTCCGCATCGGCGACGAGTTCTCCCTCCCGCAACAGCAGGATGTGGTCGCAGCGATCCGCCTCGTCCATGACATGGCTGGAAACCACGAGCGTCTTTCCAGCCGACGACAGGTCACGGAAATGGTTCCACAGTTCCTCACGCAGCAGCGGATCGAGCCCCACGGTCGGTTCGTCGAGAACCAGGATCGACGGGTCGGCCACCAGTGCACAGGCCAGTGACGTGCGTGTCTTCTGCCCACCGGACAGGCGATCGGCACGTTGATCGGCGTGGTCGGTCATTCCCACCTGTTCCAGGGTCTCGTCGACCGCAACCCGATTCCGACCGAACAGAGACGCGAAATAAGAGACGTTTCCCTGCACGGTCAAGTCCGGATAGACGGCGTTTTCCTGGCTGACATAGCCGATACTGCGGCGCAGCGGTTTACTGCCGGCTTTATGGCCGTCGACCCACACATTGCCGCTCCGAGTTTTCTGCGCCCCGACAATGGCACGAATCAAAGTGGTCTTCCCGGCCCCGGACGGCCCCAGGAGTCCGGTCACGGTTCCCGATGCGATGACGGCGTTGAAGTCTTTCAATACCGTGCGTTGCCCACGGCGCACGGTGAGGCCATCGACGGTGATGGAGTGATGCGGCAACATTGACTTCCTCCAAATTCATTGCATGTTGAATTCAGACTATCATATTTCATTGCATGATGAAATCTCTGCGCACTCCTCACCTGCCCTTATTGCAATGAACTGGCAATAGTGACTCAGGCATCTTTGGCCGTACGCCTGGACGCGAGGTAGCATCCCGACTCCTAGGATTCTCATGAGACTCATTCGGATCACAGACCTCAGGAGCCACATTGTCGCGTCGCGTCCCAGCCTTGTCCCTCAGTGCTCTCATTGCCGCCGTCGCCGCCACCTCTGCCTGCGCCGCAGACGAATCCGCGGACACCGACGATACGGCGACCAGCCTCAGCAACTGTGGGCACGAGGTGGAGACCTCGGGAGTTCCACAGGAGGCCATTACCCTGGATCAAAACAGCCTGGAGACCATGCTGGAGCTGGGACTGTCCGATCGGATTCGCGGCGCGGCCAATCTGCGGGTCGACATTCCCGATCGCTACCAGGAGGACTTCGACG
Organism: Haloglycomyces albus DSM 45210; assembly: GCF_000527155.1. NCBI lineage: Bacteria > Bacillati > Actinomycetota > Actinomycetes > Glycomycetales > Glycomycetaceae > Haloglycomyces > Haloglycomyces albus. The sequence goes on from NZ_AZUQ01000001.1 coordinate 346,238, forward strand.
TCGTCGAAGTCCTCAACGACAGTTGGCTCACCGGAGAGCAATTGCGCGAAGCGGCGCCCGACTTCGTTTACAGCGGATTCGAATCGCACTACTCCACCGATGGAGTCGGCACTCGTGAGGAGTTGGCCGAGCTGGAGGTCGCCACTTACGCCTCCGAGGTCGACTGCCCGGAACAGTCGCCCGACAAGGGCGCCTTCGACCGCCTGTTTACCGACTACCGCAATATCGGCGAGCTCTTCGACATCGATCAGAAGGCCGACGAACTCGTCGCCGATCAACGGGACACCATGGAGACGGCCGGTGAGCTCAAGTCGGATCTCAACTCCGAGGTGAGCGTGGTCTACATCTACTCCTTCTTCGACGGGCAACCGTACGTAGCAGGAAACGGCGGTATGCCGCAGGCCTTCAGCGACGTCACCGGAGTGGACAACGCCTTCGCCGACGTGGACGGACTGTGGCCGGAGGTCTCTCTGGAGGACATCGCACTGCGCGATCCCGACGTGATCGTCATCGGCGACCTGTCCGAACGCGGCATGCCCGGTGACGCGGCCTCCGAAAAGCGCGAGGAACTCGAGAGTCACCCCGTCAGCTCCGAGCTCGACGCGGTGATCAACGACCGCATCATCGAGATTCCCGGCATCGCCATGGATCCCAGCGTGAGGTCGGTGGAAGCGTTGGAGCAGTTCGCGAACGGCGTCCGCGACCTCGGCTATGTCGATTAAGACCCCGTCGCCCACACAGGTCGGCCAAGGCATGCCGCGCTGGTTTTATCTGGTCGGTCCCGCCACGTTGCTCGTCTCCATCGCGTTGGCAACGCCCTTGGGGATCGACGACATCACCTACGGCGGCAGTGTGGAAAGTGCCGTCGCTCGTTTGGGTTGGGGATCGTCGCCGTATCCACCGCTGTTGGATTCACTGTTGTGGGACCTACGCTTGCCACGCGTCTTGATGGCGGCCCTCGTCGGAGCCTTGCTGGCCGTCTGTGGGGCGACCTTGCAGACGGTGACGGGCAATGCCCTGGCCGAACCGTATCTACTGGGGATATCGTCCGGCGCCTCCACCGGTGCGGTGGTCGTCGTCGTTTTGGGTTGGGGCGGTAGCACCGTCGGTTTGACCGGCGGGGCGTTTCTCGGAGCCGTGGCGTCGTTTGCCTTGCTGCTGCTGTTGTTGTGGGGACGCACCTTGCGGCCGTTGACGATCGTGTTGACCGGTGTCGTGATCGGACAACTGTTCTCGGCGGTGTCGTCTCTGATCATCATGTCGAGTGCCGATGCCGACGCCACTCGCGCCCTGACTCATTGGCTCCTGGGATCGTTGGCGCCGTCGCGATGGGAAAACGTGGTGATCTGTGGAATCGCCGTCGCCGTAGGGTTCGGCTTGATCTGGTCGCGACATCGGGCCCTGGACGGCCTGGCCTTGGGGTCCGACACCGCAACGGCTCTGGGTGTGCGGGTCACTGCCACCCGACTGGTCCTGTTGGTGGCCACGGCGTTTCTGACCGCCGCGGCGGTCGCGTCGGTCGGCGCGATCGGATTCGTCGGCTTGATCGTGCCGCACGCAGTCCGCTTTATTGTGGGAGCCGGGCACCGTGCTTTGCTTCCCGCCTCGGCTTTGGTGGGCGCGGTGTTTTTGATCTGGACCGACGCCTTGGCGCGAATCGCCTTCGCTCCGCAGGTGGTTCCGGTGGGGGTGTTCACCGCCTTGATCGGGGTGCCGGTGTTTTTGCTGCTATTGCGGCAGCGTGGGGATATTTAAGCGCCCGTGGCGTCGGCGGTCCCGTCGCCGGTGGAGCCGTACCCCACCGACAACGGAGTCAGACGGCGTGTCGTCTCTTAGACCACCTTCGTGGCGTTGGCGATCATGTCGGCGAGCGCCTGCACCGGTCCGGCCGCTCCCGCGTAGGAGAAGCGGGGTTCGGCGTGCCAGGCGACGACTTGTCCGGCCTTGACGGCGGGCAGTTCCTTCCAGGTGGGGAAGTCGGCCATGTCGTCGGGCTGGAGCGCTTGGGCGCGGGCGTCGACGAAGAGGATGTCGGCTTCGTACTTATCGGCGTTTTCCCACGACAGTCCTTCGTAGTATCCGGCGTCGTCGGGGTTGTCGGGGACGATGAATTCGACGCCTTGTTCCAGGTAGTAGCGGAGGTCGCAGCTCATGTCGGGGACGGAGGCGTAGAAGATCTCTTCGGCTCCGGAGCAGGCGAGTACGGTGACGGGGTTGTCGGCGGCGGCTTCGGCGAGCGCGGTGACGGCGGATTCGAATTCGGCCTTGTCATCGGCGAGCTTGTCGCTGTCCAGGTCGGCTCCGAGCGCACCGGCGAGCTCGGCGTGGCGTTCGATGACGTCGGCGAGGGTGTTGCTGCCGTCGTCGACGTTGATGGCCGCGCTGGGGGCGAGGGAGAGGATTTCGTCGGCGTCTTCGGCGGGGACGTACCAGAGGCTTTCGGGGTCGTTGTGGTAGTGGGTGAGGAGGACCTGGGGGTTCATTCCCGCGTATTCTTCGACGTCGAATTCTCCCCAGGTGTTTCCGAGGACGGTGAGTTTGTCTTTGTCCAGCCCTTGGGCTTCGGGCAGCAGGTTGCCGTCCTTGTCGAGGGTGGGTCCGAAGACGCCGGTGACGTTTTTCGCGCCGAAGTCGCTGAGGGCGGCGGCCATTCCGGTGTAGGCGACGGCGGTGGTCAGTCCTTCGACGTTGACCGTTTCGTCGCGGTCGTCGGTGAAGTCGAAGTCGAGTTCGTCGCTGCCGCCGGTGGTGTCGTCTTCGTTGCCGCAGGCGGATACGGCGGTGGCCATTCCGCCGGCCACTCCGAGGATTCCGGCGGTGCGTAGGAGGTTGCGTCGGTTCAGCTGGGATGTCGTCATCGTAGGTCCTTCCATTATGTGGGCCAAGAACACACCGGAGGGCGGTTGGTGTTCGTGCCTGGTCCGGATTTGTACGTGTCGTGGACAACTCCCCGACAGTCAAGTCAGGACAGGCTCAACTAACATTTATTAGGCTAGCCTAAGAACAATATCGGTTCGGAACCTGGAGTCTATACGTGTCAACCGCCACCCTCACGCAGTCACCGCCCCGACAGCGCTCCCCCTCGCGTCGTCTCGGCCTGGTCGTCGTCCTCACCTCTCTGGTCGTCATCGCGGTACTGTCGCTCATGTTGGGGGCCAAAAGCATCGCCGTCGGCGACGTCTGGGGCGGATTGACCGATCCCGACTCCTCGCACTACGCCGTCGTCCACGGCCTGCGCCTGCCGCGTACGATTCTGGGACTCGCCGCCGGTGCCGCACTGGGCTTGTCCGGTGCCCTCCTGCAAGCGGCCACCCGCAACCCTCTGGCCGACCCGGGGCTGCTCGGGGTCAATTCCGGGGCCGCCGTCGCGGTCGTGTCAGCCACCTACTTCCTGGGCGTTTCCACCTACTCGGCCACGCTCCCTTTCGCCTTCGCCGGAGCCGCCGTCGCCGCGACCGCCTGCTACCTCATCGCCGGAGCCGGGCGCGCCACCCCGGCCGCACTCGCCCTGGCCGGAGCGGCCATCACCGCCGCCGGACTCTCCTATGTGCAGGGAATACAAATCCTCGACGCCGCCACGCTCAACCAAATGCGTTACTGGCAGGTCGGCTCACTCGTCTCCGCCCACTCCACGCCCCTGACCGTCACCGTCGCTCTCATCGCCGCCGGGCTGGCACTCGGGCTCCTTCTCGCCCGCCCGCTGAACTCCCTCGCACTCGGTGAGGCGACCGCGCGCGGCCTCGGGCTCAGCCCCACCAAACTGCGTATCGGCATCATCCTCGCCGTCACGGTCCTGGCGGGAACGGCCACCGCCGCGTGCGGACCGATCGTCTTCGTCGGACTCGTCATCCCGCACGTGGTGCGCTTCTTCGTAGGAGTCGACAACCGCTGGATACTCCCCTACAGCGCCCTCGTCGGAGCCCTTTTTCTCGTCACGGTCGACATCCTCGGACGCCTCCTCGCCCGCCCCGGCGAAGTACAGGTCGGCGTCCTGTGCGCCGTCATCGGCGGTCCGTTCTTCCTTTACCTCGTCAGTCGTCGAAAGGTGGCCGCGCTGTGACACTCACCCGAACCGACCGAACCCCCACCACCCACGTCACCGTCCGCGCACGTTCCTACTCCCTACGCCTGCACCGACGCAGCCTCCTGGTCGGAAGCGCCTCCCTTCTCGGCCTCGCCGCGCTCGTCGTCTTCGCCCTGACCTCAGGCGACACCGGCCTAGGACTGCCACGAACCGTACAGACGCTCCTGGGCAACGGCACCACCGCCGAAGAGTTCATCGTTCACACGATCCGGCTTCCCCGCCTGACGGCGGCACTCGCCGTCGGCGCAGCACTCGGCTGTGCCGGGGCGATTTTCCAAAGCCTCACCCGCAATCCACTCGGCAGCCCCGACCTTCTCGGGATCACGTCGGGAGCCGGTACCGGAGCGATGATCTGCATCGTCTACGGAATCGCCTTCTCGCCAATGGCGATCACCCTGGCGGCGGGAATCGGGGCGCTCGCGGTCGGTACATTGATCTACGCCCTCATGGGCAAGGGCGATCCAAGCGGATACCGCCTCGTCCTCATCGGTTTGGGGACCGCCGCGCTCCTGACCGGCGTCAACGGATATCTGCTGACCAAATCGACCGATATCACCGTCGCGTCGCGGGCGGTGTTCTGGCTGACCGGCGACCTCAGTGGGCGCGATTGGGATCAAAGCGCCATCGTCGCCGCTGCCGCAGTCGTCGGCATCCTCGCCGCGATGGCGTTGTCACGCCCCTTGGACGGCCTGCGCTACGGCCCCGGCGTGGCGACGGGACTGGGCATCGGGGTGCGACGCACGACGACTCTGGCGCTCGCCTTGGCCGCGCTGCTGACGGCGGCCGGGGTGGCCGTCGCCGGTCCCCTGGCCTTCGTCGCGCTGTCGGCTCCGCATATTGCCCGCACCCTCTGCCGGGGTGATAAACCCAATGTTTGGATCGCGTCGATGTACGGGGCGGCTATCGTAGTCGCGGCGGACATGTTCGCGCAACACGCCATCGACGAGCGGCAGCTGCCCACCGGCGTCGTCACCGGTGCGATCGGGGGACTGTACCTGATCTGGCTGCTCATCGCTTTCCGCAAGAAGGGAACCCAACTGTGAACGACATGCGCCTCAACGCCTCCGACGTGACCTTGAGCTACGGTAAGCAACCGGTGTCCGAATCACTGTCGGTCGACGTTCCCGACGGGGAGTTCACCGTCATCATCGGCCCCAACGCCTGTGGAAAGTCCACCTTGCTGAAGGCGTTCGCTCGGACCTTGCGGCCGCAGGCCGGAGAGGTCCTTCTCGACGGGACCGACATCCATTCCCGTCCCACGCGAGAGGTCGCCAAAACCCTGGGTCTCTTGCCGCAGTCGCCGGTCTCTCCTGAGGGAATCACGGTTGCCGACCTGGTCAGCCGGGGCCGGTATCCGCACCAAGGTCTGCTGAAACAATGGTCGGGACACGACGAAACCGTGGTCTCCCACGCCATGGACGCGACCGGGATCGCGGACTTGGCGCACCGGGGCGTCGACGAACTCTCCGGCGGGCAGCGCCAGCGCGTGTGGATCGCCATGGTGCTGGCGCAGGAAACCCCGATCATGTTGCTGGACGAGCCGACCACCTTCCTGGACATCACCCACCAGTACGAGGTACTGGACCTGTGTTCCCAGTTGCACCGCGACGGGCGCACCCTCGTGGCCGTGTTGCACGACCTCAACCAGGCGGCCCGCTACGCCACCCACCTGATCGCCATGCGCGAAGGCGAGATCGTGGCGGAAGGGTCCCCTCGCGAGATCGTCACCGCCGCCATGGTCGAAAAGGTCTTCGACCTACCCTGCCAGGTCATCGACGACCCTGAGAGCCACACTCCTCTCGTGGTACCCCGGCAACGATTGAGCGAATGGAGCTAAGCGACCGACCATGGTGAGATCCGGCCCGTTGAACACCGAGTCCGGGCCAGACCTCACTCCCTCACGCAATGCTCGAAACGGCGACACCGGTCGATTAACGACCTTTGACCGGTACGCAACGGGTCTTTCTCCGCGAGTTCTTTGAACACCAACAGCTGCTTGCGCATCATCATCAGGTCCCCCCAGGCCAAGAACCGCCGACGCAGTCGCGAGCGCACCGTCTGGTCGTCGATGTTTCCAACCGCCAGCTTCACTATCAGACGGGTCCGGTCGTCTCCCACCGGTTCGACCACATAGGTCACGATGAATAGTCCGCACAACGCCAAGGCGCGTTGGTCGGTCATGCGCAATACCATGGATTCGTTCCAACGGTAGTCGGCGAGGGTGAAGATCGTCATGACCTCCTGCCCTATCGCCAGATTCTCCGCGCCGGGGGTGAGTTCCCGGGGGCTCTGCCGCCCACGGTTGTCCAGCAGGTCGTAGCTGTAAGGGGCGACCTTCAACTGGCACAGCCAGCGGAACACCGTCTCCACTGGAGCGTCCACTGTGACCGCACGGTACCATTCTTCGGCGGGCCGTGGTCCATGGTCGTCGCCGGGAAACCGGCGGTCGACGTCGCGACGATCGGTTCCCCATCCGTGCGGTAGAGCCAGGTCCATCGCCGATCTCCTTTCGGTTGTCACTGTGGCGTTGACCGGTCGTCAGTCTGCCAGGCGCGCCCCAGAAAGTCGAGCACGGCGGCGGCGTAGTCGTCGGGATGACGTTTCATGCCTTGCAGATGCGCGGTGTCGGGCAGGCTGTGTATCTCGGCCTCCGGAAACCGGCTGCCGAAGTCCTTGACCGCGTCGACGGTGACGATCGAATCGTCCTCTCCGGCCATGAACAGTATCGGCGTGGTGAGGTAGTGGCCGGTGGCCGGGGGCGGCCAGTGGGCGTTGAGAGCCCGGATGGCGTTGGTGGAGAAGCTGTCGATCGTGGGCTGCCGCGACGGCCCGTGCCGATAGATCGCCGGCAGCGGCAGCCCGGCTTGATCGACGAATCGACCGAAGACGTCGGAGAGGTCCACGACCGGCCCGCTGTCGCAGACGACGGCGTCGACGGCGTGGTCACGCAGCACGTACGTGGCCGGGAAGCACGAGAAGGAGAACCCGTAGACGGCGATGCGAGCGTGACGGTAGGCGGTGTCGCCGCGAAGATGGGTGATGAGGGTGGCGATGTCGTCGGTGAACCGTTGGGCCATATTGTCACTGGCCGTCTCCGAACCGCTCAGGCCGTGATTGCGGTGGTCGAACATGAGCACGGTATAGCCCGCTTCGTGCAGAAACGCCGCGTGCGGCAGGCTGGCCGATTTGCTGAGCCCGATCCCGTGACCGAGGATGACGACTCGGTTGTCGTCGCCGGGAATCAGCCAGGTGTCGAGTTCTTCCCCGGCATCGTTGAACGGCAGGCGCCGTTTCTCCACGTCCAGACCGAATTCCTTGGGTTGTTTGTGGTTGCCCCGCCGAGGCGGATGGAATATCTTGCGGGCCAGCGTTTTACCCATCCACCCTGCGGTGGGGCGGGCGGCGACGGAGCCGACGGCGGTGAGCGCTCCGGTCCGAGGGCGCTGTGGTTGACGTGTCAACTGTGGTCCTATCCGCAGCCACCGGCGTGGCCTTCGTCGGTGGCGTGCTGTCGTGTGTCCTGTGTCGGAGCGGCGGGTGACGGGGTCGGCAGGGCCTTGACGAAGGCCTCCAAGCGGTCTATCCCCCAGTACTTGTCCCAGCCGCGGGTAAAGAAGGGGACGCCGAACACCGCATCGCGTTCGACGGCGGTCAGGGATTCTCTCCCGCGCCGCCGCAGTTCGGGGTCGGAGGAGGCGTGATAGGCCGGGTCGGGGTCGAGACCCAGTTCGGTGAAGATCCCCGCGATGACCTTCGGATCGCAGACGTCGTCGCCTTCCTGCCAACGAGCGCGATATACCGCTTGGATGTAGTCGTGCCCGCGCCCCTGATCGACGGCGAGGTAATACGGTAGGTGCGTCACCTCCCAGTCGGTGTGTTCGTCCATCGGCCAGGCTATCGTCAATTCCCGCTCCCGGGCTAGACGCCGGACGTCGCGCAGGATGTAGTGATGTTTGGCGGCCGACATGGGCGTGTAGAGGAAACGTACTCCCTCGTCGTTCAGCTCCTGTTCCATGTGCTCGCCGGGTTCCCAGAAGGGGATCCATTCCAGCCGGTCGATCAGGTGCGGGTGGCGGTGGCGCAGGTCGTGATAGGCGAGCCAGGAATAGGGACTGCGAAGGGAGAAGTAGAACTTCGGTGTTTTATCGACCATTATTGATCCTTACAGGATGATTCCGCCGTCGACGGGCACTACGGCTCCGGTCATGTAGGTGGCTCGAGGTGAAGCGAGGAAACCGACCAGGTGGGCGACGTCGTCGACGCTTCCCATGCGCCCCAGCGGGATGTTCTCAACGGCTTTCTTCTTCACCGATTCGGCCAGGTCGGCGGTCATGTCGGTTTCGATGAAGCCGGGGGCGACGACGTTGACGCGGATGTTGAACCGCCCCAGTTCCTTGGACAGCGCCTTGCTGAATCCGATGATTCCGGCCTTGGAGGCGGAGTAGTTGCTCTGGGTGGGGTTGCCCTGGATCCCGGCGACCGAGGAGAGGTTGATGATGCTGCCGTTTTTGCGTTTCATCATGGAGAAGGCCATCGAGCGGCACATGTTGTAGGTGCCGTCGAGGTTGGTGCGGATGACGTCGTTCCAGTCGTCACCGGTCATGGTCAACAGTGGACTGTCACGCACGATACCGGCCGAGTTGATGAGTACGTCGATGTCGCCGACTTCGTCCTCGACGGTGGTGATGAGGTCTTTGCAGGCGTTGCCGTCGCTGACGTCGACCTGATAGTGGTGGACGTCGAGCCGGTTCTCCGCGTCGGGGATCGAGCGGGAGGCGACGGCGACGGTGAATCCGTCGTCCTTCAGCCGCTGCGCGGCGGCGCGTCCGATGCCGCGGGTTCCGCCGGTGATGAGTACTACGGGTGGTGTCATTGCGAGTCGGTACCTCCGGTGAGTTCCTGCGCCGGTCGCATGGCCATGACGATGCGGTCGACGCTGAGTACGGTCTGATCGTCGACGGTGGTGTGTCCACCGCAGAGAACGGTGTCTCCCAGGTCGCGTTGCAGTTCCACGTGGTGGATGAGAGTGTCGCCCGGGAAGACGGGCCGGTGTACGTCCACATCCGACATTCCGCCGAAGAGCATGACCTTGCCTTCCACGACGGAGGGATTGGGTTTGTCCGCGGCTACCAGCACTCCGGCCGCCTGACACCAGGATTCGACGAGTAGAACGGTGGGATAGGCGTCGGAGTCGGAATGGGCATACCACGGTTCGTTGCCGCTGACGGCCTTCGCGGCCCGCAGACTCGTTCCCGGTTTGAGGTCGAGAATGCGGTCCACCAGCAGCATGGGGTAGCGGTGCGGGAGGATTTCCTTGATGTCGGTGTGCTGCATCAGTTTTCCTCCTCGTCGTACAGGAGCGTCGCTGAGGCCGCCGTTCCCGACGCGGCGACCACTCGACCACGGCAGGACCATTGCCCGTCCCGCTGTTTCCACTCCACGAACACGTCTACTTCGTCGCTGGGAAAGACCGGGCCGGTGAAGCGGGTGGAGCGGATGCGACGCAGCCTCCGTTGTGGATGGTGCTCCTGTGCGGTCTGGACGATCAGGTCCAGAAGGCACACTCCCGGAAAGATCGGGAAGTCGGGGTAGTGTCCCGCCAGTAGTGGCTCGTCCTTGGCCACCAGGTAGGTGGCCTGCGCGGCCTCCGACGAGTCAATACGCACGTCGGGACCGCCGCGCAGCGGGCTCGTGTGAGCGAGCGGGGACATTACTTCTCCCCCAGCTTGTGCGTCATGAGAGCGTGAGCCTTGTTGAGGGTGGTGATCTCCTTCAGTTCGTCCTCGGTGAGTTTGACGCCGAACTTGCGTTCCAAAACCACCATGACCTCAAGGGCCATCAGCGAGTCCACTTCCAGGTCGTCGATGAAGTGGGTCTCGTCGCCGACTTCGTCGACCTCGACGTCGAGTACCTCGGAGACGAGATTGCGCAGTTCTTCACGGTCGATTGTTACGTCCATTGTCGGATTCCTTTCGTTCTGTCTTTCTGTTATCGATAGAGGCGCAGCAGCGCGCCGCCCACACAGCCGTCAACGTCCACACCGGTCATCAAGGCGAGGCGCGGTTGATCACTCGGTTGGGAGGCCGACCGGGCGAGAAGCGCCGCGAGTTGAAAACCGCCCGACGCCGCACCCGTGTCGCCGATCCAGTCACCGACGGTCAGTTGTTCGGCCTCCGGAACATGGGTGTTCAAGGCCTCGGATTCCGCCGCCGCGTACGGTCCGGGAGCGTCCGAACGGGCGACCGCCCACAGTGGTTCGTCCGTGGACTGACGCAAGCGCTGAATCCGGTCGCCCAACACTCGAGCCACGTCGTCGGCGTCACGAGCGACGCCCATGGACACGGACACGACCTCGGCCCACGGCTGTCGTCCGGCTGACCGTGCTTCGGCTTCGGACTCCAGCAGCGTCACCGCGCAGCCTTCGGCGAGCGAGTGGTGCGGTGGCCCGACGCGGTGGCGCTCGGACAGTCGACTGCGGGTCGGCGACATTTCTTCCACCGCCCCGCACACGATCTGGCGAGCGCGGTTGAACCGCGCCAGGCGCAGGGCGTATTGCAACGTGGCGATTCCCGAACAGCGTCCGGCCGCAACGGTCGTATTGGGTCCTTTGAGTTGGTGCCAGATGGCGCTTTGCCCTGCCGCGCAGTTCATGACGGTATTGGGAAAGCGAGTGGGGTCGACGAAGTAGGGTTTCTTCTGGGTCAGCGATTCGGTGGTGAAGCCGAGCATGCTTTCGGCACTGCCGGTGGTGGTTCCCAGGACGAGACCTGTGTCGTCGGCGATGCCGGGGAGGCGCCGTCCGTCGCGGTCGTGCAGCAGTTGGCCCACGGTCGCCACGGCCAGGCCGGTCACCCGGTCCATGGATCGGGTTCCCTTCTTACCGAGGAAGTCGCGTACCTCGAAGTTCGGAACGTGACCGGAGCCGTACGGGTCGGAGGGTGAAGTGGGTGGCTGTGCCAGGTGCTCGATGAACTCGTCCTTGCCGATACCCAGCGGCGAGGTCGCTTCCCAGTCGCTGATGACCACCCGGGATGGTGCCATGGTCATGATTGTCCTTCCTGCTTGGAGACGCGTCGGTTTAGAAGAACCAGACGTGTCGGTAGTGGGGCCATTGGGCGGTCATGTCCTCGGCCGCGATCCGTCGCACTCCGCTGAGCAGTGCGGTTCCGGAGCGGTTGAAGTGGTCGCAGTCGGAGGCATCGGCCAGGACGGTGACGTCTTCGGAGATCAACGCCCGAATGGTGGCGCGCGGATCGGGGAGGGTGTCGATGTTCTGTCCGGACAGCTCGACCGCCGGTGGCCCGGGGCGGTCGAGGGCGTAGGTGACGGCGAAGTCGCGGAGGTATACGTCCAGCCCGCCTTGCGGGTCGGGCGGTTTCAGATCCCCCATCTGTCGATTGAGTTCCCGGATGAAGTACAGGGAATCGACGAACTGTGCCTCCACCGCACCTCGATAGGCTTTTTCGATGATGATGAGGACGCGATCGCGCTCGGCCATCAGACCACTCCCATCATGACGGTGGTGTCGGCGGCTTCGACGTGTTTGTTGAATGCGAACGGCGGACGCAGTCGGACATGGTCGACGTGGTCGGTCGCGCCGCGTTCCTCGCTGCAGAAGCGGCAGGAGTACCAGCGCAGATGCTCCGGGTGTTGAGCCACCAGGCCGGTGATGACCTCGGCCACGCTGGGATAGTGTGTCTGCCAGTCCAAGAGGTTGCGCGGCTTGTCGTCTCCCAGGCTCTTCTGCGTGAGCATGGTGGCGTATCCGCAGGTCCATACTTGGACATTCGCCTCACGAGCCAGGCTTGCCTCGACCAAGCGCAGGGCGGTGGTCGCCATGTCGTTGTCGTGTGGCGCGCCCATGAGCGCGACCAGTAGATCGCTGCGTTGCAATGCGGTCGGTGCCATCAGTGCCACACCACCGCGGGTCGTTCGGTCAACAGGTAGTCGGCGAGCCAGTCCATTCCGGTGACCGCGAGGCGCGGATGCAGGTCGTCGACGGTGAGTCCGCGTTGCCGCAGCGAGAAGCCGTCCACACGGACGGTTCCGCCGGCGGTGAGGAACTCTTCCAGGTCCGGGTTGTCGATACCGGCGGTGACTCCGTTTTCCAGCAACAGAACCGTGGTGTCGATGCCGAGTCCGAGGAGAGTACTGCCCCGCCGGTAGCATTCCGGTCCTTGGGGTGTGCGGACGGTGTGGGTCTCGACCAGCAAATGCGGTTGAGCGGTCATGAGGTCAAGGCCTCCCCGCCGTCAATGCCGATGACGTTGCCGGTCAACCAGGACGAATCCAGCTGGGACAACTGCGCGATCCAGGCGGCGACGTCTTCGGGTTGAGTCAATCGGCCGTGGGGATTGCGTTCTTCGGCGGTGGCCAACAGCGCCTTGTGTTCGGGGATGCGTTCCAGAGACGGCGTCACCGTCACCCCGGCCCGCAGCAGGTTGACCGCGATACCCGCCGGGGCCAGTTCCACGGCCAATTGACGGGCATGGGCGGCCAGGGCGCACTTGGCGGCCGAGACCGCACCGTAGGAGGCGGTCACCTTTTGGTCTCCGGCACTGGTCATGGCAAAGATCTTGCTGCCGGACCGGAGAAGCTCGGCGGAATGGAGCGCTTGGGTCCAATACACCAGACTGTGGGCCATCACGTCGGCGGTCATGGAGACCTGACGCGGATTGATCGCCTCGTCGGCCTCGGCGATGTAGGGCTGCAGAGTACCGAAGGCCAGCGAGTGCAGCAGCACTCGTACACCGCGCTCGGCCAGCTGTCCCTGTAGTTCCTCAACGACCTCGGCACGGGCTCTCTTATTGGCGGCGTTGACGTTGTGGAAGGTGACCTCTACGCCGTGGGAGCGCAGTTCGGCGGTCAGTGCGTCGACTCTGTCCTGTTCGGTGGCGGTGTCGAAGTGCACCCCGACGATGTTCATTCCCTGCCGAGCCAAGGTCTGGGCGCAGGCGGCCCCCATACCGCTGGAGGCTCCCAGAATCAACGCGTTGTGTCCTTTGAGGTCTTGCGGCCCGACTGCGGGCCCCTGAACGTCTGACATTTTAATCGTCACTCCGTTGTATATAGGCGAGGGACAGGTTTCCATATGGGGAGACGACCAGGACGGCGCTCTCGGTCGGACCCGACATCAGATTGCGGCGTATCAGCGCGGCGGCGGTCAAGCAACCGTGTCCCACCTCGGTGAACGCCGCCCACTGGCCCGCATTGGCGTTGGGGGCGACCAGGTGAATCGGAACGTCGTCCGCTGTCGTCCAGCGGCTCAAGGTCTCGTGGCACCAGCGTCGTAGACTGTCGGGATCGTCCGCGACGTCGGGGACGAATCGACTGGCCGCCCGCACGGTTCCATAGCGCGGTCGCGTCGTGTCGGCCGCTTCCGTCACCAGCGACACCGAACCGTCGTCGGCACCGCCGAAGGAGGCCACGGGCGACTCGACCGCTCCCACGATTACGCGTTCGGCGCGCCCCAGAGACAGGGATCGAGCGCCCAAGGCCAGAGCTTCCACTCCCGCCGTGTGCGGGGTCGTCACGCTGACGTTGAAGCCGCGTAGACCGTGCTCGGTCCCCAAACGCGACGCGATCAGGTTGACGGAGAAGTACGGGGCGGTCGCCGGACTCAACGCCTCGGCGTTCTCGTCGCGAATCGTCGAGTCCATCCCGGCGTGAAGATGGCGCACCGATTCGTTGGTGCCCACCGCGACGCCAAAGTCCTCCCCGTTTCCTTCCCCGAGTTCGACGGACGCGTCGGCGAGAGCGTCCTTGGTGGAGGCCAGAAGGTACTGTGCCGCGCGTGGCAGATACTTGTATCCGCGCCTACCGAGCCGACTGCGATAGTCGAACCACTCGTCGTCCGCCGCACCGGCGGGCAGGGCGCTGCCGAGACCGGTAACGGCCACACTCAATTCAGGCGACGTCATCAGCGCACCCCTTCCAGCAGCAAGGAAATGTTGTTGCCTCCGAAGGCATAGGCGTTGACCATCACGCGCGAACGATCCAAAGCGACCGACTCACGATTCAGATTGACCGCGCACGCGTCGTCGGTGGGGCCGACCGCCACATTGTTCGGAACCTCGCCGTGACGCAGCATCAGTACCCCGGCCACCACCGCGAGCGCCCCGGCGGCTCCGCCGGTATGCCCCAGCAATGCCTTCAGGCTATAAGCGGGCGGGCGGTGTTCGAGCGCTTCGGCCAACACCTGCCCTTCGATCTGGTCATTGAGTTCGGTTCCCGTTCCGTGCGGTATGACTGCGCCGACGTCGGCGGGTTTGGCGTCGGCCTCACGCAGTGCCGTGTCGATGGCCCGGCGGATCTGCCGCCCGTCCGGTTCAGGTGCGGTGGCATGGTGGGCGTCGCAGCTCCACGCGCTCGCACTCAACACCGCCTGCGGGGTCGCTCCGCGCCGCCGGGCGTGTTCGGCGGATTCGAGAACAACGGCGGCCGAGCCCTCTCCGAAGACGGTTCCGGCGCGGTCGGCGCTGAAGGGGCGGCAGCGTTGCGGATCGACGGCTCCCAGGCGGTTGAAGCATCCCAGCGCCACCCGCGAATAGGCTTCGCTGCCTCCGGCCACGGCGACGTCGACCGCACCGCTGCGGATCAGGTCGGCGGCCATGGAAACGGCGAATCCACCGGCGGCGCAGGCGTTGCTGACGCTGTGTACGGGCCCGTCGCAGCCGGTGCGGCGGGCAACGTCGGCGACCGTGGCGAACAGGGTGTTCTCTTCAGACGGAGGCTTCCCTTGGGAACGCTCTTGGTCGACGACACGCGACTGCCCCATGCCACTGCCGAGGACGAGGCCGGTGTTCGATCCACTCGCCGGGTCCCAGCCGGACTGCCGCAACGCTTCGGTCACAGCGGCATGTCCGAGGTCGGCGGCCGACGGCTCCGGTCCCACGTCGGTGTCCGACGGGACGAGGTACATGAGTGGGTGGGCCATGTTGGCCTGGGGATCGTCGACCGGGCGCGGAGTACTGTGTGCGCCTTCCATGCCCTCCCACAGCACGGTGGCCCCGGCTCCGAGGCAGGAGACCGCCCCGACTCCGGTGACCACGACATCGCGGTCGTTCACTGCTTCTCACCTCGCGTGAGTGCCGTCATGACCCGCTCGTCGAAGTCCACGAGCGTCCAGTTGCTCCGGTCGTCGATGACGGCGTATCCGTGGGTGATGCTGCCGGTGGCGACGGGAACGATCGTGTTGTCGCGAATGACGAAACAGTCCATGCGCGCGGTGTAGGTCAGGGTTTTGAAGACCTGCTCGATGGTGTAGACGGTGTAGAGCTGCTCTTCCATGATCGCCTCGTTGAGCAGCCGAATGCGCGAATGCGGAACGACGGGAATCCACCGCCGGTCGTCGAGCATGGTCTTGATGGAGATGCCGCGATCGGCGAGGAACAGGTCTTCGGCCTCTTCCATCTGACGCAGGAAGCCCGACATCTGGACACGCTCGTTGTAGTGGCAGTACATGTAGGGGATGCGCCATTTCCACGCGAAGGCGTTGCGTCCGGCGGTCGCCTGTTGGACGATGTCGCCGTTGAGGTCGAGGTCGGGCAGGTCCAGCGTCGTGGCGGAATCGGCGATGGACTCCACCGCGAACGGCTCCAGAAGGCCGTCGTCGTTCTCGGTGTCGAAACCGTAGGTGCCGCGCCGCAGGTGTACGTCGACCTGTGCCGTCGCCGCCTTGGTCGCCTTGCCGTCCCGCATTACCGACAACTTGACGGTGAAGGACAGCCGGTCGTCGTCTCCACTGGGAATGACGACCGCCGTCGCGGCGTCGTCGGTGTGCAGCGCCGAGAAGATACGGGTGTCGAGGTTGGTCAGATCCAAACCGAGACCGAAGCGCTCGTACAGTTCGCGCGCACCCAGGCCGTTACTGCGGAAGTGTTCCAGAACGGCCTCTTCGATCACGTAATTGACGTGTTTGAACCCGATCCACGTGCAGATGTTCGAGCCCTCGTACCGTACCGGCACGCTCGTCTCGGTGGAATTGCGCAGCAGTTTGTCTACATTGGCCTTGATAGTCATGGTCTTACTCCTGATCGGTCAGTGCGAGGTCGATGAATTCCGTGAGCGTCTTGTGAAACTCATGGGTGTTCTCGTGCATGGGGAAATGGGCGCAGTCGTCGAACACCTGCAGCCGCGAGCGCCGCAGCACCGCGTCCAGCGCCTCGGCGTCCCGCAGGAACGCCGCGCGGTCGTGGCGTCCTGCCATGATGAGAGTCGGGGTGTCCCAACGCTCCAGCGGCAAGGACGGTGTCCTGGTGTAGGCGTCGAAGAACCGCATCCAGGCGTAGGGACCGATCCGATCGCGGACGTGCCGCGCCATGTCCTCGGCGATGTCGGCCGGTATGGGACGACGACTGCGGTCGTGGATGCCCTCCGCCAGAATTTGATGGAAATTGTTGAAGTAGTAGTCGATCGCCGCCCAATCGAAGTCGCGCGCCGCGGCGCGGTAGAAGGGCGATACGACCACAAGCGCCCGTGGGGTCACGGTGGTCTCCGGTCGGGTCAACCAGTCGAGCGCCAGTGTGGCGGCGAAGGAATGGGCGACGACCACGTCGATCCGCTCGTTCAGTTGCGCGGCGGTACGGTCGAGCCACACCGCCGGGTCGTGTTCGACCGCCCAGTCGGCCACTCCTTCCGACCGCCAGGGCAGTTCCGCACTCCACAGTCGAAACCTCCCCAACCCGTCGGACACGTCCGACCAGGTTTGCGTATCGCTGGCCAGACCGTGGAGGAACAGGACGGTGGGGGCGTCGGCGGCACCGGAGCTTTCGCGGCGCAGCACGATCGGCTGTTCGTCAGACACCTGCCGTACCTCCTCGCAGGGCCATGCTGAGGGCCGCTTCCGCGTTCGCGTTGGTGGCTACGGCCAGACCGGGCTCACCGTCGCGCATGCGGGCGACCGCTTCGATCGCCTGGACGACCCCGAGGGAGCCGCCACAACGTCCCATTCCGTCCGAGATGTCACGTACCCGTTGTGGCCGTAGCGTTTCGGGAACATGCGTCTCGTCACCTCGAGGTGGGGAAAACCAGGTGAAGGCGGAATCGGCGTCGTTCAATCGCAAGCGGCGCAGCGAATCCCACGCCGAGGCGCCGCGACCCCATCCCACGCACTCGGCAGCGGGAGTGACGTCACGGTCGGCGGCACTGTCACGGGCTTCCAACATGACCGCCGCGGCACCGTCGAACAGCTCGTCCACGCCGCAATCGTGGAGGAAAGCAACGACCTCGTTGGCCGGTTCCACTCCAACGACCAGCACGCGCTGACAGCGACCCGCCCGAATCTGGAGTGCCCCCAATCGAAGAGCTTCCAAACCGGACAGTTCTCCGTCGCAGACGGTGAGGTTGGGCCCGCGCAGTTTGAAGCGAATGGCTATCGACGAGGCGATCACATTGCTGGACGCGTTGGGCAGCCCCATGGGGCTGGTGCCGTTGACCGATTCGGCGTGAATGGTCGACACGGCCCGACAGACGGTATCGACATTGCCGGTGTTCGAACTGACCACGACACCGGTCGAATCAGACGGACCCTCGCGGCCACGATCCAAATCCGAATCGTCAAGCACGCGTTGGGCGGCCGCCATTCCCAGGCTCGTCGCCCGGTCCTTATAACGCAGACCTTTGGAACCCAGAACCTCGGCGGGATCGAAGGCCGCATGACCACGGGCACGGTCGCGTTCCAAGTCGCTCACGTCGGCGACCCCGCTGATCGCGTGGCCGATGCCCGTCACGACGACGTCATTCCACTGCATCGTGGCCCCCTTCGACAATGGCCACGGCGTTTACTCCGCCGAAACCGAAGGCGTTCACCTGAGCCAAGCGAGGGCGCAGCCGGAGGCTTTCCCCGCTGACCAAACGGAAACGTTTAGCCGAACTCATCGGCTCGTCCAAACCCGCGATCGGCGGAATCGAACCGACCCGCATGCACCACAAGGCCACCGCCAAACTCAGCAGCCCCGAACCACCGGAGGTGTGTCCGGTCATGGACTTGATGGCGGTCATGGGAATCCGTTCCACCTCGTGATCGAACACCGCTTCGACCGCGCGGGCCTCGGTGTCGTCATTGAGAACCGTTCCCGTGCCGTGCAAGAACATGAGCTCCACATTCGACGTCGTCACGCCCGCCCGGCGATGCGCGTCGTCGATAGCGCGGCAAATGCCCTCTTCGTCGGGTGCCGTCACGTGCACCGCATCGCAGTTGACCGCCACCGACCGGACGCTGCCCCAACGAGACGACGTTCCTTTCCGCAAGACGATCGCCACGGCTCCGTCGCCCATGATCACGCCGCGACGTTCCTGGTCGAAGGGCCGCACCTGTTCCGGCGGCTCGGGCTGTACCCGATCCAGCAGCCCGAACATGCTTTCGGTGATCGCGTCGACCCCGGCGACCACCACCGTGTCCGCCTCGCCGCAACTCAGCAGGTCATCGGCGAGCGCGAGGGTATACAGCGACGCCGAACAGGCATTGGATACGGTATGTACCTCGGCGGCACCGAATCTCCGACGGATCGCACGGGCGAAATCCAAATCGTCCGGCTCCATCGCCTCACCACGGCTCCACGCCAATTCCAGAGTCCGCAACTCCCGCAATCCGGTTCCCACCACGATGGGAACCTCGCTCAGGTCGCTCAGATCGGCGTCCTCACAGGCTTGCTCGATCGCCTCCAGCAACCAACGCGTCGCACGCTGCGGCTGATCGACACCGTCGGAACGGTCGTCGATCTCGTAGGCGGCCTTCATCCCATACAGCTCGGAATCGAAGCCGCGTAGTGGAGCGACTGCCGACCGTCCCGCACACAGGGATTCACCGATCTCAGTTATCGAGGAGCCGACACCGGCCACCGCTCCTACTCCGTCAATCGACCAACTCATGCGCCGACACCCTCCGGTTTTCCGAAGACGACGACGGAATTGTTGCCGCCGAACGCGAGCCCGTTGTTCTGCACGACATTGACGTCCTTGCGAACGGCTTCGTTGGGGACACAGTCGACGTCGCATTCGGGATCGGTGCGACCGTGATTGATCGTCGGTGGTATGAAGCCCTCCGAGATCGCCAAGGCACAACCGATGGCCGCCAAGGCGCTTGCCGCGCCCATGGTGTGACCGATCATGGATTTGACCGAGATCGTCGGTGGGCGCGCCTCTCCGTAGATCTGACGGATCGCGTTCGCCTCGGTGACGTCATTGGCTTGGGTGCCTGTGCCGTGCGCCGAGATGAAGTCGACCTTGTCGGGGCTGACCTGGGCGTCGTGCAGCGCGAGGTCCATGCACGCGGCGATACTGTCCTCTTTGGGAGCCACGGGATGATGCGCGTCGCAATTGAGGCCGTAACCGAGCACTTCGCCGTAAATCGTGGCTCCGCGTCGCTGTGCCGACTCCAAGGTTTCCAGAACCAGGATTCCGGCGCCTTCGCCGGTGAGAATGCCTTCGCGGTCGACGTCGAAAGGGCGGCACCGACGGGGAGCGATGGTTCCCAGCCGGTAGAAGCCGGTGAACGTCTTACGGCACAGTGCGTCGGCGCCTCCGCACAGAGCGATGTCGGCCTCACCCGACCGTACGACGTCGTATCCGTATCCGATGGCGTAGTTTCCCGCCGCACAGGCGGTCGGCAGGGTCGCCGCTTCCGCACGAGACAGCTCCAGCTCTTGTGCGATCATTGTGGACAGACGAGTCGGGGAAATACGGGAGGCAACGTCCGGTTGCCAGTGTTCGTACGATTCCCGCACCTGTACGTCCGCGAGTTGATCCAGGTCCCGCGATTCTCCATCGGTGGTACCCACCGAAATAAGGACGTCTTTGTCACCCAGTTCGCCGTCCGACAAACCGGCGTGCCGCACGGCCAAGCGCGCGGCGGCCACCGCGAATTGAGTGGCGCGCCCCAGGCTTTCGATGTCGAGATTCTCGATGTGGTCGTCGGGACGAAAATCGTTGATCTCGCAGGCGTAGGAATGCTCGTAACCGGTCGTGTCGAACGATTCGATCGGTTTTGATCCGTCACTGCCGGACGCCAGTCCGTCGCGAAAGGCCTGGGCGCTGGTACCGATGCTGGACACCGGTCCGAGCCCGGTGATCACCACCCGCTGGTCCGCTGGGCGTTCGGTCGGGGATTCTTCGCTCATCGTCGGAGGGCCCTATTCGTTCGACGGAGCGGCGGAAACGACATCGTAGATGCCGGCGAGGTTGACCATTTTGGTCATTTCCGATTGCGCGATCGTGATGTTGAAGGTCTTTTCCAGGGAGGCGACGATTTCAATGGCCAGCAAGGAGTCGGCGTCGTGGTCTTCCTTGAACAGGCTGGTCTCGGTTACCTCGTCAACGTCGAGCTCCAAGATTTCACAGATAAGAACCTTGATTTTGTCTTTCATGGCGGCATCCAAATCGAGCATGGCGAGCGCCTTTCTCATGTGGGAGTTTCCTTAAACATGAGCAACGGTAATTTCGCCTTTCACGCAGCAACAATGCTTTGGCATCTAACTGTCACCGAAAGCGAGCGAACGTCATCTACCTGCTAGTAGAACTGCGAGATCGCCACGCGGCCATAAAAATACGGGTATCGCCGTGCCACTCGGCGATACCCGTATTTCGTTCCCCGGCCGGTCAGGTCAGCTGCGCGAGACGCCACGCCACCTGGAATCGAGTGTCCACGTCCAAGATCTCCATCAGGGTCGCCACATAGCGCCGATAGGTCCTTACCGACACATCAATGCGACGAGCGGCCACTTCGTCCAGACTCCCCTCTTTCAACTGACATATCACCTGTTGACACCGAGGGCTGGCGAGCGCCTTCTTCAATCTGCGGTAGCGTTCCGGGGTGAGTGAGAGGCGCCAATGACGCTCGAACAGGTCGCTCAGTGAGTGAATCAGTTCAGGTACTTCTACGGTGAATACCTGGCTGTACTCACCACCGGTACAGCTTTTGACAAGCGCGGTCTTTCCGTCGAAGATGGCGAATTCGGGTACCGGCTCCCATGCGGTACGCGCATGGACCAGATCGGGTTTCAATTCCAAAGGGATCTCATCGCTCGTGCCAAGGAGGGAATCGTCAGGAACACAGAGTGTTCGAACCCGCGTTCCTGGATTCAATCGTCGCGCGAACTCCGCATTGTCACCGAGTTCGAGCTTCCATGACGGACGCACGACGAAGGTGAAGTCGACTTCCATCGGCATACCCTTGCTATCCATATAGGATAGAATCTTCGAGAGTACGGACCGGTCGGCCCTTACATCCCCCACTCCGGAGGTCATATCGACGCCATCGCTTCCGATGACGCGGTCAATCAGTGCGATGGCCTCTTGTAGATGCATGTTCATGTCATTCGAGAAAATCTGGTTCTCGGTATTCACAATATTCAACCTGATCGATCTGTGGCTACTGAAATGACGGATTCTCTAGGGGTTCCGACCATTCCAGGTTAGAGCTGGTGAACGACTACACACATCATTCGACGGCATGCGCGCCAACCCCATTCTCACATACCTCAACCAGGGAAAAGACCTATTGGAATACCACTAAATCAACGCGAAGACGCGCAATGGACACGCACTGTTCAAGAGAAAATCAATGACAGGTTCCTGACACGGCTGTCAGTACCCGACTCCACACAAAATCTGCTATTATGTTGCCTCACAACGAAAAAAGGGGCGGTATCGATACCGCCCCGATCCGAATGTTCGATCTAGCTGCTTGTCGCGCCGTCGATGCGCTCACGCAGGAAATCGGCGTGGCCACAGTGGCGAGCGTACTCTTCGATCATGTGGATGTAGACCCACCGCAGATTGACCGTCGCGATCGTCGTCCGCACGTCCTTGTCGAGGTCGTACTTAGCGGCGCTGTCGCGCGCCTGCTCCACTGCCTTGTCAAAGAGCTTCCACACGTCCTCAGCAGGCAGGCCGTCCAGGTCGTTGAAATCGGCGTCGAAATCCTCTTCCTGTGTGAAGGTCTTCTGCGCCGCCAAGTCTTGCTGGTCCAGCAGTACACAGAACCACCACTTCTCCACGTCGGCCATGTGCCGCACGAGCCCCAGAAGTGAGATGGTGGAGGGATCGACATTGCGCTGTTTGAGCTGGTCGGGGTCGAGCCCGGTGCACTTTTTCAACAACTCGGCACGAAAATAATCGAGATAGTTTTCCAACAAGGCACGCTCGCCCAGGTCGCCGGAAAATACATTTGGTTGGTCTATTTCAGGTGCTGTCCATGTCATCCCAACAGCCTAATCCGTACCTCCGACATCGGCATTCAGATTTCAGTCCTCCTCCGACGGAGTGACACCGACCGCCGGTTCCACCCATTCGTCCTCATCGGGGTCTTCAAAACAGTCGGTGCTGACGGCGATGTTGATCGTCTCGGAATCAGGTTGCCGAGTGGCAATATACTGCGCGCCGTCGGCCTCCACTTGAACTGTCGCATAACCTGACTCACCCCAGAATATCCCATTGTCGCTGTCCCGATATCCGAGTTCGTCGGTCCACAACTCATGGACGTTTTCCACTACCGTCTCGGAGGTACCAGGTTCAACGGTAACGGAATAGCGGGCCACCATCCGATACGTCACGACTTCCTCATCGGGACACGTCTGCTGGACGGTTTCCAGGAACTCCAAATCCGCGATCTCCGCCGTTTCGATGTCGGCGATCGCCTCGTCTCCCAACACCAGCACCTCGTCGATCGCTTCCCGCTTCGGCTTGACCTCGGTGGTACAGGCCGTCAGCGCCAGAAGCACAAGCGCACCAGCCAGTACGATCGTCGTGTTTCGCACTGGTGTATTCATCAAACCCATAGGTACTCAGAATACCGTGTGTCATCCAAGCGATTATCCCGCATCCAATACCGCGAAACGAGCCCTGCACCTCATGGGCCGTGCCGCATCGACGCGACCACGACCGGATCATCGATCATCGCTATAAACTGATGACGATCGATCCGCGTGACTGTGGCTGGCGCGAAAACGTAGTATGAATTGAGAGGCCACCACGGAAGGGAGCCCGATCATGAAAACGGTTAAGACCCTCGCGGATCTACGCCACCACTGGGATAAGCACGCCGACACCTACGACCGTCAAATCACCTGGGCCGAACGGAAGTTCTTCGGCGGAACCCGATCCTGGATTGGGAATCACTCCAGTGGTCATACCTTGGAAGTTGCGATCGGAACCGGCCTCAATATCCCGCACTATCCGTCCGACGTTGACCTCACCGGCGTTGAGCTGAGCCCACGCATGCTGGAAATCGCTCAGAACCGCGCCGCCCAGGCTTCCCTTCGCACGGACCTGCGGATCGGTGACGCTCAGAAGCTCGAATTCGCGGATGACACGTTCGATACCGCCGTCTGCACGTTTTCCCTGTGCACCATTCCCGACGACCGAGCCGCAGTCAATGAGATGATCCGTGTACTTAAGCCCGGGGGTCTCCTTTTGCTCGCCGATCACGTTGTTTCCACGTCATGGTGGGTCCGTGCGCTGCAATGGACGATCGAACGCTTTTCCATTCCCTTCGCGGGTGAGTACTTCCGTCGGCGCCCCATGCGATACGTCAAAGAAGCGGGATTGACCATCGAACAGCACGCCAGATTCAAACGCGGGCTGATCGAACGAGTAGCGGCGAGAAAGCCTTGAACGATTGACGAGTCGGTTAATGATTTCGACGGTGTATCACAGGTGTAGGCCGCGAACGTATCGTTGGATGGTCCTCGGTTCCCGTCGACTTACGCATATACCTTGCACTTGCAACAGTTGAAAGTGGATGTTATTGTGTCAACTAGTTGCTTAGATGGAAGGCCAAGATGGAGCGATCAATGTCCCCCGCAGAGCAATTGGCGGCTGTGGAAAACGCACCGACACTATCCAAGAGCCCCAGCGTCCGAGTCAAGACAGCCAACACTGTCGGTATCCTTATCCTCTACATAGCCTATTGCGCCTCGTTCGCCTATGAGGCGTCCCTCTCGGTGGCGATCGGGCTCACGGCCCTGACCTGGCTTGTACAGATGTTGCTGGTGCGACTCGTGGGCTCCTATGATTCGGGGCGACGGAGGTCCTCCCGTTTCGAAGAAGGGCTGTTCTATCTGTCAATTGTCCAGGCCATGGTCCCGATTACCATGAGAGACACAGCCGAAGGGCTGTTCCCAAATGGAGCTCTCATCGCTGCCGCTCCTACGGCTGTCACCGTCGCGTACGTCCTCTTTCGATGGAGGCGATAAGGTGTCTGAGCAACCTCACACCCGCCTGACCAACGTTATCCACTCTCCTACCCGTTTGGCAGTACTCGGTGCGCTGCGGGGTGTGGGGCAAGTTAATTTCGCCGACTTGCGGAATTCCCTCGAGTTGACAGATTCCGACCTCTCCCGCCAATTGAAAATTCTTGAAGAAGAGGGCTTGGTCGATATCACTAAGTATCGAGAGAAACGAAAACCGGTGACAAGGATCAGGCTCTCTGAATCAGGCCGCGAACGTTTCGATGAGTACCTCGCAGAGCTCAGAAAGGTTGTCAACACGTCACTGTAACAGCGAACGTGGGGCCCCAAGGGAGACCCCACGTTGGACAGCGATTTAGAGGTTAAGACTTGAGGTTAAGACTTGAAAGCACAGTAGATGGACCCGGCGGCGAGTCCTGCTGCCAATCCGACAACTCCACCCTTAACGCCAACTTTGAGCCCGCGCTTTGCGGCTTCTTTGGAAATCAGCTTGGCAGCTTCCTTCCACTTTTTGTCTTCCAAGTAGTCAGCGATCTTGTTGAAGACAGCGGTTGGACCGCCGAAGAGCCCACCGAATCCGATCTTATCCAGTAGACACATCGCATAGCTCTTAGCACTACGCAGGCTTACAGTTCCGTCCTGCTTATCCTGGCGCTCATTCTCCTCGATTTGATCGAGCTGTACTTGCACGGCATCTGCGAACTCCGCACCAAACCTATCGACAGCTTTCTGGTATTCGAACGTTCCATTTGCATTAGTCAGGCTGCCGCTATGAATGTACTCAAGGTAGGCTGCCAACTCATAGATCTGATCTTCGGACACCTCATCGGTTGATTCCACAGCTGTGGCCGGACTGGACAAGCCAGTCGCCAAAGCGAGACCACATATTACAGAGACCGCGAGCAGAAATATTTGCCGCAGCCGATTCGGGGAGGATATCATTGCAGTTTCCACTGGCGAATTCCTTTCATCTGGACACAGTGGTGCACTGCCCACTGACTTTGGGGGTCTGTGGGCATGGCTGTTCGGCGGCCACGTATTTGCCTGTTCGTGGCCGCCGGACCTTGCGAAGAGAATCATACAGTTAGGTAGTATGTACGAAACGACTTCTACCACTGCATGTTACATCATCACTTGAAGCATTAAGTAATCGGGAAGTGCACCGCCCCAATAGCTCTGTTCGCCAAGACCCCTACTGCGCAATCGTATTGTTATCCTTGGATTCAAATATCGGATTCTTGTTACTTTTATCGGTGTAATTAAGATTGAAAGGGCGAGTTGGCTCCAATAAGATGCGATCACGCGAAATTGCGACTATAAAGAATCTGTGGACACTATAGCGATTTAATTGGGAACTTATCCCGTCGAACACGTCATTGGCAGTTCGACACTTCATATACTCGGGGTTGTACTCTTGCAGTAATGATTCGCACGATCGACCCGAACCCGACATCCATAGTAAATGCAACTTTTTCCACGGCGACGCTGTGGAGTTACGGTGAGATTCGTCGGACTGCCGCACAATGACAGGGAATTGTTCCAGTACAAAACAATCGAAGAACCAGGGGTGTACTCTCCAACAGCTAACGCAGTATAAACACCATCTGCACCCACCTCGTTGGCTACCGAACTGCCCGCCCTAGTCTGGCGCTTGCGACGGCAAACCGTGAGATGACGAGACAGCCACCCCACCACAGACCGATTGATGAGTAGGATGGCGGAGCATAAAACACCGGATTTCATAGAACACTCTGGAAGACATAATTTGAGTTGTAACTACATCTTCTTCCCGGAAGATCGCTTACAGGATAGACTTTAATGCCGTACCATACTTGGTATCGAATAGATGTCGATACGATCATGGTAGTTCACTATAGTAGATCATTTTTTCTAGGCAATCCCGAACAAACTCGGCCTCCTCTGGAGAAAAGTTTGTACGTTCGTCGAACTTAACGGTTGCGTACATTTCTTCTATGCCATCTATAAGATCCCATAGCTCTTCTCGATATTGAAATGAATCGTCTTCATCCATTAGACTTTTCATATCAAGGGGAAATGAATTGAAGTCCCTCATATGTTTATGTGAGTATTTGATCCGAGCAATCAAATTGCCCCGAGCGCTGTTTTCCGGGTCAATAATCACTGTCTCCCCAAAAGTCTTCCTGCTACTGGAACCACATTCGCCTCGGTATGGATTTCAAGTGTCCGTATGGTCTGGCTGCAGTGCGGCATAACATTACCCATCGACAACGGGCCTGAAGTTGACAAGAACGGGTGTTAGGGAGAGACGACTCCCCTAACACCCGTTTCATAATCGTTATCCTCTACCAGGGGTCTTCATCTCCACCGCACATCGAGGGCGGCGGGAAAATGGGCCGCTGATCAGACAGCGACTGGATCGTGTCCGCGTCAAGCGTTCCCGAGTAGGCTCTGACCGCGTCGATCGTGCCGTTCATGAACGACCACCGATCACCGGCACTGTCACCGGAAGCCCCTACGAGCAACCGACCGTCGGTGTTCCAGGGATGCTCCATCGCATCGACGGTTTCTTCAAGGGCACCGTCGACATAGAGCTGGGCTTCACCCGTAGCGACATTGTAAACAGCCGTGAGGTGATACCACTGGTCAACATTCGGGGCCGTTTCAGAAACGGCCTGAGCGCTTACGGTTGGGTCGTCATTGGCGTCCGTCATCTCAAACGTCCACCGTTCCAGCTCTGAGTCGAACTTCAGTCCGAGAGCGGACGAGGCCTCACCGGTCTCACTCACGACCGTGTAATCGCCGTTCAGATCATCCAACTTGGCCCATGCCACCATGGTGAACGATTCATCGGACGTAACCACCGAAGAACTCGTTTGAGCATAGCTCTCATTGGCAGCCTTCGGGCTGTATGCGGCTTCGCATTCGTTGAAGCGATCTTCGACCCAGTCATGACCGCCTTCGAAGGTGAGGTTGTTGTCGGCCCACCCGTCGGAACCGGATTCATCGGCTGACAGTCCCCAGTAGGAGGTACGTTCAGTCCCAGCCGGTGTGAAGTCATCGGTTGAGGCAATCCCCTGCCAAAGCCGAACTTCCCCAAAAGCGGTTTCAGGGAACGCGTTGGTGCCGTCGAATCCGCACCCAAGGCTCAACGTCTCGGCTTCGAAGGAGGAGAAATCCATGTGCGCGTCGGCGGACACCTCTTCACCGTCGACGTATAGAACTGTCCGTTTGGTGTAAGGATCGTGTGAGACCGAAAGCTGGACCCACTCGCCTTCGCTGGAATCGACCGGCGCACTGATGACAGACGAGGCAGCATTACGGTCGTCGGACTCACGAACTTTAAACTGCCATTCGTTCTTTTCGCCGTGGTATTGGAAGTACGCAAGCGAACTGTTGCTCCCGTTCACCGACGCGATGATCGGGTCTTCGCCCCCGGGCAATTGGTTGGGACGGAACTTGAGCGAAAGGCTAAACGGCTCATTGGTTTTCACGGTGTTCAGTTCAGCGTTTGGACATACCGAACCAGCGAATTCAACGGCTGAATCCTGACGACCCCAGTAGTCGGGGCCCCACGTCACAGAGTCCATGTCCGAGAACGGTCCGCTGAAACCGCTGACGTCATCGCCACTGCCACGGAATTCCCAGTCCCCAAGTAGGGCAGCCGGGAAGTTTCCTCCGTGGTAAAGATACGACACCTGGTTGGAGGACAAAGCCTCCTGATACGCCACGATGTCGTCGACGACCCCTTCCAGCGCGCCAATGCGGTCGCCACTGGACAGCTCTAGGCATCCAATGGTCAACGGCTGATTCGTCTCCCATACGTCGCCGTCAAGGACGGTGCTGCCTTCGAGTACGCCGTTGACATAGATACGGATGCTGTCGGCCGCTACGTCGTATACGCCCACGACGTGCTGCCACTCGCCAAGGGCCACAGGAGTTTCGGAAACCGCGCTGACGATGTTGGCGTCAGTCGCGTCGGCATTGCTCCGAGTCATTGCCCATTTGTCATCGTTCTCGGCGTAGGTCAGGTTGAACGAACCGCTCGCGCTTCCAGCTTGCCCAATGAAAGTAGGCGCAGAATCGCTGCCGCTGTCCGGCTTCACCCAGCCACCGACGGCGAAGGACCGGCTCAGGTCCAGACTGAGATCTTCAGGAGCCATACACGATTGTCCAGAGGCGCTGAGAGAAGCCGCAAGACCGGCGTTACCGTGACGGTCCGAAGTAAACTCAATCGATTCGTCGAGAGCAATCGAATTATTCACCGAGGAATCGTCACGGCCATCTCCATTGAGACGCCAAGCGCCCACGGAGTGAGGCGCACTGGGCTTTGTCACTCGCACGAAGAGTTCGGTCGTCGACGACGAGTCTCCAGAAGCCATAACGGCTTCCGCTTGGAGAACCTGGTCGATGGAATTGCTCGGGGGAGTAAGTTCCACTCGAACCTTCCCCTCAGCGTCAAGGTCACTGGTCGAACGGCTGTGACCTTGCCAGCCATAGCGAACCTGATCCGCTGCCGGCGCAGTGAACTCGAAGGTGACGGGATCACCGAACGACGGGGCTTCGGTCACTTGCGAGATTTCGGGTGAATCCACCGTGTCATCCGAATTCGCCGATACCGGCGACGGCATGGAAACCAGGAGGATACTTACAAGTACAACAGACAGTCCAAACAGGGAATATCGTGTCCACTGTCGAACTGAATTTTGCCTTTCATAAGGCAAATCCAGGGACATAAAGGGGCATCCAATCTAGTTGTAGACATCAGAACATCGACGAAGTCGATGTGGTTAATTACCGACTTTAATGAATCTTGCTCGCCTGTCAAGTCCTGGTTCACGCCTCATATACGGCATCAGCGAATGCAATTGAAGCTCTCAACAGCTAATACGCACACACAAGCCGGCCTTCACTTAGATCGGAAACAGTGACATAAGTCGGAGATTGGAGAAAGGTCCCAAGCCGGGACAATGAGCGTGCGTTACCTGTGCGCGACAATAACGCACGTTGGATGTGATCCCAATCAATGGAGACCGAGGGGCATTGGCATGAGTACAGTTTGTCGAAACCAGCGGGTCGCCGCCAGACGAACACACCCCCGAAAAAGGTATTACGTTCTCACACATCGTTATGCATCATGCGGATCAGAATCGGTCACGGTCCGATGTCATCGGGCGGCGCGGCTTTCCCGCCCCGCCGCACCCGACTAGAGATTTATCCGGGCTAACTCCGTCCTGAAACGACCGCGGACCACAAGAATACGACCCACCACGACTGCCACAATGGCAATGGCCGTACCGACCAGAACAATATTCGATCCCGTCTTGGTCAGGAGCGAAGCCCCGTCAGAGTCGTCAGGGCCACCTTCACCGTTGGGGCCCTCAGGCGCATCGGGTGGGTTCGCCGCCATCACGTCAGTGAAGGTACAGGTGACGTTCGGTCGGTCTTCCGTAACCGAAAACGTTACTCCATTGGAATAGTCGGAGTCGCCACCCGCATCACAGGAAGCATCTACCAAGTCCCAATCCTTACCGTCAAGTTCGGAGTTGAGCTCGACAATGGTGTACTCGCCGGTCCGAACACCATCCACCGTAAACGAGGCGGGATCGTCCTCGGCAGAGGTTTCGACATCGTACAGCCGATAAAGGCTGCGTTCCAAACGAGGCACCGAGCTGAGGTCGGCCGGCTGTGACTCCTTCACGACGAAGCTGAAGTTGCCGACTCCGCCCTGACTTGTCTTCACGATGGTGACCGATCCCGTCGGAACATACTCGTTGGTGAAAAGACAGTTCATTGGACCATCACGTGGTGGAACGTTGGCGGAAACGGTGTCTCCATCAACATCCGCGTCAACCAGTTCACCATTGCACTCCACCGATTGATGGCGCCAATGGCCCGCGTCCGTGGTGGAGGGAAGCGTTTCGGTGATCGTCACCGGTTCGGTGCGTCCAATGCCGGAAACCGTTCCCGCCTGGACCGGAAGGAGGTCGGTATCGGTGGTTGCCGTACCGATCCCTTCTGTACCGTCATCGCTCTCCAAGTCGAACTCGAACGGTCCACCCGTCCCATCGACGGTTCGCTTGTATACCCCAAGTCCTTCGGCGGCACGTTCGTTCGTATAAGTACAAGTGACGGTATCTCCCTCGGCGAGCATGACCGAGGCCGTACGGTCGGTAACGGTGGTTTGACTTTGTCCATTGTCGGACTCACAGGTCAGGTCTTCAAATACCCACCCCTCAGCCTCTTGTTCGGTAAACGTCCAAGCCTCACCCGTGTCTGCGGCGCGGTGAAACGTGGTCTCACCGACTCCATCGTCTACATTGACATCGAAACGTCCGCTGGGATCATACGTCACATTTCCCGAATAAGAGAAGGTCCAGTCGTCGGTAGCGCCACCGGCCAGTTCCTTACGAACCACGATGTCCCCTGAACCTGGGGCAGGTGCCGCCGCATAGAAGTAGCAAAATGCATGCCGTTGCCCTTGTGGGAAGTTGACCAATTCGACGTTATCGGCATTCTGGTTGTCAATCGAACAGCGCAGTGCCCCAAAAACGTAGTAATCTCCGAAATCGGCCTTATTGAGTGGATCGCTTGAGCTGCCGCCCTGCAACCAGAGAGTGCTTCGCCAGTCGCTGATTTGGGAGAGCCGATACTGTTCCTTTGTCAGTTCCACGGTAACCGCGCCTGCAATACGCTGTCCGGTATCTCCAGCCTGTGAATTCAATCGTGGCACCGAAGTTTGGGTTTTCGGCGTCGTCGAGACCGGTTCCCCTACGACTGACAGGTTATCCACATGTGCTGGGTCGCCTGCTCCCTGCCCAAACGAGAACGCCCACCCTTCCAAAGGCGTACAGTTCGGGTCGTTCGCGTCCTCGATATCGGGATCAATCGACTGGCCCTTCCGGTAGACACTGTCCGGTCCCAGGTCTTCAAGGCTTTCCTGGTAGTCATTGCGCAGACGGTTGGCCATGATGTCGCTGTAATCGTCGCATTGGCGAGCGACCAACGTGACGTAGTATCCGCTTCCTTCCGAGTCCTGTCCCATTGCGGGGAGCGGTAAGAAGAATAGGGTGCCGAGCATCAACCCGACCAACAGCCTTACAAATTTCATCGTGCCCTTCCCAGAAAAATCGAGTAGTCGGGCACGATCATGAAAGGCCAGCATGGAATTTTGTCCCACCGACACGGCGTCTGCCGCGATTCGGTGAATGGGAACACCTACAGACGACGCGACTCAGGTGAGATGTCCTGTATCTGGCTGGGCTTTCATCTTGAGCGGCAAGGTCTTAGTATTCCAAGTCTTTGGAACCGGCGAGCCGCTAGCACTGAAAGTGTGACGCGGCGGTAGTGCTGGCCGTACCTGTATGCCGGCAAACCCAACTGGCGAGTCCTCGGCTCCATCACCGTTAAATAAACCGCACCCCGCTAAACTGGCTCTTCGGAGTTTAGCGGGGTGTGGTTGGTGGAAAAGAACGAAGGTGCCTCATTGTTGATGTGTGAAAAAACGACAAAAAAGCACCTTCGTTACGTCTGATTCTAGCAAGATCGTCCAGGCGCTTGTAGGGTTCAAGGATGTTCGTGTTGTGCAGTACGAACGTCATGGCCCGCACGTCGACTTGGTTATCGAGCAGGTGGTGGATCATCCGTTGTGTTCCGACTGTGGCGGTCGGGCACGAGTTAAGGAACGTCCCCTAGCGCGCTATATCGATCTTCCGGTGTACGGGCAAGCGATGCGGTTGGTGTGGCGTAAACATCGGATGTGGTGCCCCAGCACGGCGTGTCCTCGGCAGTCTTGGGTGCTTACGGATCCGCGTATCGCTGGGGCCTCGAGTCGTGTAACGACCCGAGCCGCGAAATGGGCCACGGTCCAGGTGGGGAAGGGTCGTACCGTCAGTGAGGTCGCCACCGAGCTCGGCTGCGACTGGCACACGATCAACGATGCCGTCACCGCCTACGGTGGAGCACTACTCGACGCCGACCGCAAACGGTTGAACAAGACCACTGCGATCGGGTTGGATGAAACCAGTTTCATGCGCCTGACCAATCGACACACCAGCTACGTCACGACCGTCTGCGATGTCGACCACCACCAGATCATCGACCTGCTTCCCAGTCGTGATTTCGTTGATGTGGCAGCGTATATCAATGAGCGATCGGTCGCATGGAAGCGGCGCCTCCGCTATGGCGCGTTGGATATGTCGACCGCCTACGCTGCTGTGTATAACGTGATGCTTCCCAACGTTGTCCAAGTGGTCGATGCGTTCCACGTGGTGGCGTTGACCAACCGGGCGTTGGACGCGGTACGCCGTCGGATACAACACGAACAGACAGGTCATCGTGGACGCAAACATGACCCGCTCTACCGGGCCCGACGGGTACTGTTGGTGGGCGAAGAACGCCTGACCGACACAGCCGCCCAGCGACTGTCGTCGCTTCTGGCACTGGGCGACCCTCATGCTGAGGTAGCAATTGCCTACCGGATCAAAGAGCGAATACGTGATTTCTACCGGGAAACAAACCCTGACACGGCACGGGTGATGATGACCGATCTAGTGGCCCACTGCCGCCACCACGCGATGCCGCCCGAACTACAGAGACTGGGCCGGACCCTCCAGCGTTGGCGCGACAAGATCTGCAACTACCATCACGCTCGGGTTAGTAACGGCCCTACCGAGGCTTTGAACAACCTGATTAAACGCATCAAACGGATCGGGTTTGGATTCACCAACTTCCACAACTACCGCATCCGGGCCCTGCTGTATGCCGGCAAACCCAACTGGCGAGTCCTCGGCTCCATCACCATTAAATAAACCGCACCCCGCTAAACTCCGAAGAGCCAGCAATCGCCCATGCCGGGCGTACAACGAAAAAAGCCCGGTTCGATGAACCGGGCTTTTTGCCTTGGTAGCGGGGGTCGGATTTGAACCAACGACCTTCAGGTTATGAGCCTGACGAGCTACCGAGCTGCTCTACCCCGCGCCGTTGAATACAACTATACGGTACTTCGGCATGACTCGCAAATGGGGGGTGCGTGTTCCCCGTCACCTCCGGTTTTGCCTGCGTACGAAGCGAAAAGGCCGCGCCGACGGATTGAATCGTCGGCGCGGCCTCAGCACACACGTCTACTTGCCGGGGAACAGCGGCGAACTAAAACCCCAGCCGCTGCAATAGCTTCGGGTCGCGCTGCCATTCCTTGGCCACCCGCACGTGCAGATCCAGGTACACCCGGGTGCCGAGCAGTTCGGCGATCTGTTTCCGCGCCTTCGTGCCCACCCGTTTCAGTCGGGCACCACCTTTGCCGATCACAATGCCCTTCTGGCTCATGCGTTCTACGTAGATTTCGGCATAGATCCGGGTGCGCGGGTTCCCTTCGCTGACCTCGTGCTCCATATCCTCGATGACCACGGCGATGGAGTGTGGCAACTCGTCCTTGACGCCTTCCAGGGCCGCCTCCCGCACGAGCTCGGAAACCATCACTCGCTCCGGGTCCTCCCGGACCATGTCGTCGGGATACAGCTGCGGCGATTCAGGGAGATGACCGGACAGAACGTCAACCAGAGTTTCGACGTTCTTGCCCGTCTTGGCCGAGACCGGAACGATGTCGGCGAAGTCGTAGAGCTTGTTGACCGCGTTGAGCTGTTCGATCAGCTGGTCGGGAGACACCAGGTCCGCCTTGGTCACGACCGCGACGATCGTGCCTTTCAGTTCGGCGATCTCGTTGGTGATGAAACGATCGCCGGGACCGATCTTCTGGTCCGCCGGAAGACACACGCCGATGACGTCGACTTCGCTCCAGGTTTGGCGCACCAGATCGTTGAGCCGCTCGCCAAGCAAGGTGCGGGGCCGGTGCAACCCGGGCGTGTCAACCAGAATGACCTGGGAATTGGGTCGATGCAACACCGAACGAACCACGTGACGCGTGGTTTGCGGCCGCTGCGAGGTAATCGCCACCTTTTCCCCGATGATGGCGTTGGTGAGGGTCGATTTACCCGCATTGGGACGCCCGACGAAGCAGGTGAATCCTGCGCGGTACTCCTCGGTGGCTGCGGCATCGGCGTTAGACAAGACGGGTCACGTCCTTTCGTACCACCGCGTAGACGGGTGCGTTCTGAGCCAGGTCCTGTACGGCACGAACGCCCGGGTCGTCGTCGGTGTAGTTGAATATGGCGGCGGCTTCCAGGGCCTCTGCCCCGGCCGCTGCCGCTTGAGCCACTGCGGCTTGCAGAGCCGTCAGTTCCAAATGAGGCAATTCCACCGGGGCGGAGGCATAGGTGCGTCCAATAGTGTCGCGCACGGCAGCGCCCTTCAATTGCGTCACACGCCCAGCGGCTTGGCGCGCCATGGTGACGAGTTTGGTGTCTTCCTCCGCGAGACTGTCAAGAGTCGTCTCAGACATGTATGGAACTGCTTTCTTCTAGTTCGGATGGATCGGTGGGAGCGGTCGGAACTCGCTTCACGTGAACCGTTTCAATGTGACGACGGCGGCCAATCGCACCTTCGGCGGTCATCTCCAGTCCGGCGATGATGACGCGATCGCCGGCGACAGGAAGTTTACCCAGTTCGCTGGCGATGAGGCCGCCGACGGTGTCAACGTCGACATCACCGAAGTCCACCTTGAATTCGGTGGCCAACTCATCCAGGTTAAGGCGTGCGATCACTCGCGCCGAACCGTCGTCGCTCCAGGTGATCGGCGGCAACTCGTCGTCGTATTCGTCGGTGATCTCCCCGACGATCTCCTCGATGATGTCCTCTATCGTGACCAGTCCGGCGACGCCGCCGTACTCGTCCACCACGATCGCGATGTGGATCTGTTTGGCCTGCATTTCGCGCAGGAGATCGTCCACCGGTTTGGACTCGGGAACGAAGGTGACCTCACGCATGGTGGTGGTGATCGAACGACCTCCACCGTTGATCTGGGCGAGGTCCTTCAGGTAGGCGACGCCGCGAATATCGTCGAGGTCCTCTCCTACCACCGGAATACGAGAGTACCCGGAGTCGAGCGCTGCGGCGAGCGCGTCATCCACACTGGCTTCGGCGTTGACCCACACCATCGACGTCCGCGGCACCATGACGCCGCGTGCGACGGTGTCACCGAGCTCGAAGACCGATTTGATCATTTCGGACTCTTCGTTGTCCACGGTGCCGTGGGCTTCGGCCTGGTCGACCATTTCGCGGATTTCCACCGCCGAGGTGGTGAAGGGGCCTTCTTTGAAGCCTTTGCCCGGTGTGATGGCGTTGCCCAGGACGATGAGGAATTTGGACAGGGGCCGGAGGACCCGGGTGAGTAGGTTGACCGGTCCGGCGGCGGCGAGGGCGACGGGGTAGGCGTGTTGCCGTCCGATGGTGCGGGGTCCGACGCCGATGGCCACGAAGGACATGAAGGTCATCACTGCCGCGGTGAGGGCGACGGCGGCTGCGGTGGAGGAGATGTGGGAGAAGGTCACGACCGCCACGAGGGCGGTGGCGGTGACCTCGGAGGCCACTCGCAGGAAGATGAGGACGTTGAGATGCGCGGGCAGTCGGGTGATGACCGTGACGAGGGAGTTGGCTCCGCGCCGGTGTTGTTCTTTGAGTTCGGCCGTCCGTGCCGGGGACACCTCGTTGAAGGCCGAGTCGACCATGGCGGCGATCCCGGCGACGACGGTCAGGGCGACTGCGGTGGCTATGAGCCCCCATTGCAAAGTCATGTCATGCTCCATAAACAACTACGGTTTAACCTCACGTCTTCGCCAGGCGTCGAGGATGCGGTTCTGTAGTCCGAACATTTCTTTGGCTTGTACGGGTTCAGCGTGGTCGTAGCCCAGAATGTGAAGGATTCCGTGCACGGTGAGCATGCGCATTTCGTCGAGGGTGGAGTGTCCGGCGTCCTGGGCTTGACGTTCGGCCACTTCCGGGGACAGCACGATGTCACCGAGGGCGTCGATGTCGGATTCGACGGCGTCGGGGCGGCCGGGGAGCGCGTCGTGCATGGGGAAGGAGAGGACGTCGGTGGGTCCGGTACCTCCCATCCATCGACGGTTGAGGTCGCTCATGTGCTCGAGGTCGGCAATAAGGAACGACAGGTCGGCGGCCGGGTTGATCCCCATTTCCTGGAGGGTGTACTCGGCCATGTCCGATAGTGCCTGCTCGTCGACCTCGCTGCCGGATTCGTTGATCAGTTCGATCGCCACGGTGGTTTCCTTGTTTATTTCCGGTGCTTAGGTGCGTTCTGTTCGTTGTTGACGTCCCATTTCTCGTAGGCGTCGACGATGTCGGTCACCAGTTGGTGGCGCACGACGTCGTGGCTGTTGAGCTTGGAGAAGTGAACGTCTTCGACGTCGCTGAGGATTTTTTCGACGATCTTCAGTCCGGAGATCTGTCCACCGGGGAGGTCGATTTGGGTGACGTCTCCGGTGACGACGATTTTGGAACCGAAGCCGAGTCGGGTGAGGAACATCTTCATCTGCTCGGGGGTGGTGTTTTGCGCCTCGTCGAGGATGATGAAGGAGTCGTTGAGCGTGCGTCCGCGCATGAACGCCAGCGGAACGACTTCGATGGTTCCGGTTTCCATGAGTTTGGGGATGGACGACTGATCCAGCATGTCGTGGAGTGCGTCGTAGAGGGGTCGCAGGTACGGGTCGATTTTTTCGGTGAGGGTGCCGGGAAGGAAACCGAGTTTTTCCCCCGCTTCGACCGCTGGACGGGTGAGGATGATGCGATTGATGTCCTTGGCCTGCAGAGCCTGGACGGCTTTGGCCATGGCCAGGTAGGTTTTCCCCGTCCCGGCGGGGCCGATGCCGAAGGTGATGGTGTGGGTGTCGATCGCGTCGACGTATTGTTTTTGCCCCACCGTCTTCGGGCGGATGGACCGTCCGCGTCGGGAGACGATGTTGTGGGTGAAGACCTCCTGGGGGGATTCCTCGCCTGGGGAGTCGATGACTCCTTCGGTGCGGCGGATGAGGTCGGGGCTGATGGTTTCGCCTGATTCGGCCAAGTTCAGTAGTTCCTTAACCAGTCGCTGTACTGTGTGCAGTTCGTTGGATTCCGAACTGAGGGTGAGGGTGTCACCGCGCAAATGGAAGTCGACGGTGGGATGACGTTTTTCCAGGAACCGAAGGTTGGAATCGGCAGTTCCGAGCAACGCCATGAGGGTGTTTTGATCGGTAACGGTGATCTGGGCGTTGTGCCGGTTCGGTGCGGGTCGATCGGTCATAGACATTACCCTGGCGGGTAAGCCACCTGCTTCCTATCACTTGTGGTTGAACTGTAGATTTTAATGGTAGTCCTACACGAGTGCGGTGGGCAATCAAGATTCTCAACTGCCGCGTTTTTCACGTGTGTTCCGCCTTGTGCAGCCGTCTTCGCGGTCGTTTGACGCACTCTGTCACAAGGCGGTCGCTATTTCCGGTTTAGTCAGTTTCGCGGCGCGTTGAGCGGACCGAGTCGTTCCCCGCCGAGTACGTGGAAATGGACGTGTTGAACGGTCTGGCCGGCGTGTTCGCCGGTGTTGGTCAGCAGGCGCCAGCCGTCCGCGTCGAGCCCGTCTTTGGTGGCCGCTTCGGCAGCCAGGGCGACCACGTGTCCGGTCAGTTCGGGGTCGGTGTGGGAGAGCTCGTTGACGTTGGGGTGGTGGCGTTTGGGCACGACGACGATGTGGCTCGGCGCGGCGGGGTGAAGGTCGCGGAAGGCGTAGGCGTGTTCGCTGGTGGCGACTTCGGTGGACGGGATGTCTCCGGCGATGATGGAACAGAAAATGCAGTCTGGCTCTTTGTTCATGCGCCTATCCTAAGGCGTTGGGTCTGCTTGGTTCACGGGTCGGTCGTGGTTCACGGCAGGTTGTCGGGATTCGGCTCTCTTCCGGCTCTGTCGGGTTCGCATACCGACGACAATGCCCACCGCCACGAGAACGGCCCCTGCGGTATCGGCGATCTGCGGGTCCCCGGTGCCGATGACCCAGGTGGCGACGACGGCGGCCACGGGGGCGGCACCGGCGCACAGCCCGGTTCGTTCCACTCCGATGCGAGGAACGGCGACGAGCCAGAGGCTGAAGGCCAACGCGGTGGCGAACACGGACAAATACAGCAGGGCGATCCATTCGCTGGAGTCAGGGGTCTGGAACGCGGCCGTTCCGTCGGTCACGATCGCGGCCAACAGCAACATGGGGACGGCCGTCAGACAGGCGTACCCGGACACTCGGATGGCTCCGAGACGCTCGACCACGCTCGCCGCGACCAGGTGGTAAATCACTTCGGCGGCCAGAGCCGCCGCTCCCCAGGCAAGGCCGTACCAGGTTCCTCCCCCGAGGCCCTGGGTGAGCGTGATTCCGACGGTGACGATTCCGGCGGCGGCGAGGAGGTGCGGGGACGGCCGTCGCCGGGCGAGAAGTGGGCTGAGCAGCGCCAGTGCGATCGGAACCCCGCCAATGATGGTGCCGACGGCGGACGGATCGGCGTGACGTAGCGCCATGATCAGAAAGACGTTGAAACCCGCGACCCCGCTGAGGGCCAAGAGAACGATTCTGCCCCAATCGCCGAGACGGATAGGGGCGGTCGTGGCCGGTGACCGTCGCAGGTTCAACAGACCGACCAGCAGAAGCCCACCGACAAGGAAACGGATGGCCTGGCCGGTGAAGACGGGATAGTCGTCGAGAACGACCAAGACCGGGGTGGCGATTCCCACGAAAGTCATGGAGGCCAAGGCCGCGCCGAAGGCGAGCGCGCCGCGTGGCGGTGTGGTGAATTGCCGCAAAGAGTCAGTGAGAGCCACTCGCCTAGCCTACGGTGACAGCCGAACTACCTCCGTCGGTGCCGTGGGGCGGATGTGATCGCCGGAATTCGACCCGCACGGTTCCGGCGAGCACGCCTGCCCGGGTCACCAACGGCCGAGGCGTGCCTGGAGTACCGAGAGGATCGCCGGGCCGGCCGTCGAGGTCCGGAGAATCGTCTCGCCTAGACGGACAGGGTTGGAGAACTCTGAAAAGGCCTTGACCTCGTCGGGTGTCAGGGAGCCTTCGGGACCGATGATGACGGCGATCTCGCCTGCGTCGGCCAAGGAAACCTGCGAGAGGGGTTCCGTGGCGTCCTCATGGGCGATGATGACCTGGTCGACCTGCCGCAGACGTGACACGAGTTGCTTGGTGGTGTACAGCTCCTCCACCAGTGGCACCCAGGGGCGTCGTGCCTGTTTGGCCGCCTCGCGTGCGGTGGTGGCCCACTTTCGGCGGGACTTTTCGCCGCGAGCGCCTTTCCATTGCACGATCGACCGTGCCGCCGCCCAGGGAATGACGCTGTCGACGCCGATTTCGGTGGCCTCCTGCACCGCCCGCTCTCCCCGGTCTCCTTTGGGGAGCGCCTGCACCAACGTCAGGCTGGGGATGGGGCGGGGTGCTTGAATGCGCTCGTCGATGGCGTATTCGAGGCGGGCCTTCTCGGAGCCGGTGACGGTCGAGTGGGCGATGTTGCCGTGGCCGTCGGTCAGGCTGAGGCGCTCGCCGACGCGCAGGCGTTGCACATCGGCGGCGTGATGCCCTTCCGGCCCGTCAAGGACTCCAGCGTTGCCACTGGGCAGCTGGTCGATGAGGAAAAACGGTTCAGTCACGGTTTTCTACCTTAGACGCCTTGCGGCCATGGCTGCGGTGTTGTGGGGACGCGGTTGTCGTCCCCACGGCGAGATTACTGGTGACCGTGGAAGGCGTCGCGCATCCGCGCGAAGAAGCCCGAGCCGGACTTAACTTCCTTGATCTCCTCGTCGCGTAGTGTCGCCAGGTTACGCAGGATCTCTTCCTGTTCCCCATCCAGTTTGGTGGGGGTGCGTACGTCGAGTTCGACGTAGAGGTCGCCGCGTGTGCCGGTACCGCGTAGTTTGGGAATGCCCTTGCCACGGATCTTTTTGACCGTGTCGGGTTGGGTGCCGGGCGGTACCTCGACTTCCACTTCCTCGTCGAGGGTGTGAACGTTGAGTTTGGTTCCCAGCGCCGCTTGGGTCATGGGTACGCGCACTCGGCAGTGCAGGTCCGGTCCGTCGCGGGTGAAGACCTCGTGCGGTTTTTCGTGGACTTCGACGTACAGGTCGCCGGCCGGGCCGCCGCCGGGGCCGACCTCGCCTTCGCCCGACAGACGGATCCGCATGCCGTCTTCGATGCCCGAGGGGATCTTGACGGTGATCTTGCGGCGGCTGCGGACGCGTCCTTCCCCGCCGCATTTGCTGCAGGGGTCGGCTATGAGGGAGCCGTAGCCGGAGCAGGCCGAACAGGGGCGAACCGAACGCATTTGCCCGATGATGGTGTTCTGCACGACCTGTACCTGGCCGTTGCCGCCACAGGTGGTACAGGTTTTGACCTCTCCGGTTTCGGAGCCTGAGCCGGTGCATTCGTCACAGAGAACGGCCGTCTCCACGGTAATGTCCGATTCGGTGCCGAAGGCCAGTTCGTCCAGGCTGAGGTCCAGTCGGATCAGGGCGTCGTTACCGGGGCGCGTGCGCGAGCGCGGTCCACGGCGACCTCCGAAGCCGCCCATCGACCCGCCGAAGAAGGCGTCCACGATGTCTTCGAAGCCCATGAAGTTGCCGCCTGCGGCACCGGCTCCGGCCGATCGGTCGTGAGGGTCGCCACCGGCATCCACAATGGCCCGCTTGTCGGGGTCCATGAGGACTTCAAAGGCGACGTTGACCTCTTGCAGGCGCTCTTCGGCGTCGGGTTCGTCGGAGACGTCCGGGTGATACTTGCGCGCGAGCTTCCGATAGGCCTTCTTCATTTCGGCCTCGGAAGCCCCTTTCTCGAGACCCAGAATTCCGTAATAGTCTTTAGCCACAGGTAATCTCACTATATTTGTTGTTCAACGGTTGCGTTCCAATATGTCTGAGACATAGCGGGCCACGGCACGGACTGCCGCGATGGTCCCTGGGTAGTCCATGCGAGTGGGTCCAACGACCCCCATGTGCCCGACGACAGCACCAGGCCCGTAACCGGTGGTTACCACCGTGGTGTGCCGGAAATCATCGAGTTCGTTCTCATCTCCGATGCGGACGGTCAAATTGGTCTGCTCTCCGGGAGGACCAATGAGCCGCATGAGAACCATTTCCTCTTCCAACGCCTCCAGCAGCGGCGTGACACTGCGTATCGGCGCTACGGTGCGGGTGAGATTGGCGGCCCCGGCCACGGCCACGCGTTCCTCGCTGGAGTCCAGGAAGGCGTCCAGGAGGACACGGGTCAGTCCGGTCGCGATGCCGCGCAGCTCCGGCCGGGCCTCATTAGGCAGCCGAGACAGGATCTCGGGAGCCTCCACGATAGGTTGCCCGGCGAGTTTTTCGTTGATGAGCGTGCGCAGTTCGAGCGTGTAGTCCTCGTCGATTTCCTCGCGGAATTCCAGGTGCCGCTGTTCGACTCGTCCGGTGTCGGTGATGACGACCAGTAGAAGCCGGTACGGACCGAGACGAAGGAGCTCAAGGTGCCGCACGGTGGAACGGTTGAGGCTGGGGTACTGCACCACGGCGACCTGGTGGGTCAGTTGCGCCAGGAGACGGACGGTTCGGTTGACCACGTCGTCGAGGTCGCCGGCCTCGGAAAGATAGCGGTTGACCGCCCGGCGTTCGGCGCTGGAGAGCGGCTGGATCTTCTCCAGGCGATCGACGAAAAGGCGATAGCCCTTGTCGGTGGGGATTCGCCCCGCCGAGGTATGGGGCTGCTGGATATAGCCGGAGTCTTCCAGCCAGGCCATGTCGTTTCGCACGGTCGCGGCGGATACTCCCAATTCGTGTTGGGTGGCAATGGCTTTCGAGCCCACCGGCTCCTGAGTGGAGACATAGTCCTCAACGACGGCACGCAGCACCTGTAGTTTGCGTTCATCCATCGCCTCTCAAGTCCTTCCACTCCCCGGCCTGCATCCTTACCGCGAACGTTGTTTCGGGTCGAACGACGACACCGTCCCACGAACGTTCACGATCAAGTTTGGCACTCTTAAGGCTAGAGTGCCAAACTCAAACCCTAGAACACAACGAATACGCAGTTTAATGCCCCGTTTCCGGGCTATGAGTCAGGAAACAGGAGTTGTCCGGATTCGTCGGCCACCACGCCGGAGGAACCGAAGTCCTCGGCCAGTTCATTGATGGCGTCGAGGCCGCGCGCCTGGTCGTCGGGAGCGGGGTAGCCATTGGAGTCCATCACCGTTGGGGTGAATTTCGACTCGACGGTCTCTCCGTCCTTCGACAGCGTCACCGATAGGACTCCGCCCACACCGAGCCAGCCGTCGCCGTCCAGAATGTTCTGTCCGCCACCGAAATTACCGAGGGAGTAAGCGATGAGTTTACCGTTGTAATATTCCATTCCGCGCATGACGTGCGGACCGTGCCCGATGACGACGTCCGCGCCGGCGTCCACGCAAGCGTGCGACAGACCCATGGGGTCGCCGCGATCCTCGCCGTGAAACGTCTCGGTCCCGGCGGTGACGTGACGGGCGTCGGTGCCTTCGGCACCCATGTGTACTGAGACCACCACGACGTCGGCGCTCGCGGCCGCCTCACGCACCAATTGGTCGCAGGCCTGAATATCGCGGGAGTCGGTGAACATGTAATACGGTGCGAAACCGACGATCGCTACGGAGATCCCGTTCCGTTCCACCTGCGTGATCGTGCCCTGATGACCTGACAGCTCCATGCCGAGACCCTCCACTACGTCCCGGGTTTCCTCCGCCCCTTGTGGTCCGGCGTCCCAGGCGTGGTTGTTGGCGTGATTGAGCACGTCGAATCCCGCCTCGGAGTAGAGCGAGGCGTATTCACCGGGCAAACGGAAGTAGATACAGCCCGACTCACACTTCTGCCACTCGGCGGTGGAGAAAGCGCCTTCCAGGTTGGCGATGTTGACGTCCCCGTCGAATCGATCACTCACCTTCGCAAAGAAGGCGTCGTCGCCTTCTGCCGGAAGCCGGTCGGGCCACTTGCCGGGGAACGCGTCTCCCACGTGCGTAATGGTGACGCCCTCAACCTCCGGTTCCCGGGTCGGCGACGGCCGGGGCGAACGGCTTTCCTCACCGGCCCGGCCGGGAGCGGATTCGTCCGAATCCTCACTTCCGCACGCGGTCAAGGACA
Source organism: Haloglycomyces albus DSM 45210 (assembly GCF_000527155.1). Taxonomy (NCBI): domain Bacteria; kingdom Bacillati; phylum Actinomycetota; class Actinomycetes; order Glycomycetales; family Glycomycetaceae; genus Haloglycomyces; species Haloglycomyces albus. The sequence goes on from NZ_AZUQ01000001.1 coordinate 389,546, forward strand.
GTCCCGCACCGGCACCGAGCAATACACTGCGGCGCGCCAAGGCACGGGTGGACAGCGGAGTGGTACGAGGCATGAAAACAAGTCTCCAATGAACGCGAATCGGCTCTGTCCGGGCGGCGAGCCTCCCGGCGAGTCGTTGAATATTCAGGGGTCGTTATACGGTGAGATCGCGGATGACGGCGTCGGCCAATAGGCGCCCTCGCAGCGTCAACCGCAAGCGCCCGTCACCGATGACCACCAGACCGTCATCGGCCAGGCGGTCGGCGACCGCACGGGCCTCTCGGCTCAACAACTGTAGCGGAAGGCCCGTCGAGAGCCTAGTCCGCAACATAATCGTTTCCAAATAGTGATCACTATCAGTCAATTCCTCACCGTCGTCGACGGCGAGTCCGTCGGCCAGACGCTGTCCGTACGTCGCGGGATGTTTGACGTTCCACCAGCGTATTCCCGGCAGATGCGAATGCGCCCCGGGTCCGGCTCCCCACCAGTGGCCCCCATCCCAATAGAGGACGTTGTGCCGACAGCGACCCTCCTCACCACGCGCCCAGTTGGATACCTCATACCAACTGAAACCGGATTGAGACAGGATCTCCTCGGCCGCGAGATAGCGGTCGGCGGCCACATCGTCCGACGGCTGCGGCACCTCACCGGCGCGCACGCGTCGTGCCAGAGCAGTGCCCGGCTCCACGATCAAGGAATACGCCGAGAGGTGGTCGATATCCGTTGCCGCCGCCGCGCGGAGCGTTGCCGCGAAATCCTCCGCGGTCTCTCCCGGGGTGCCGTAAATCAAGTCGAGGCTCACATGGTCGAATCCGGCTCCGCGCGCCTCGTCGACCACCTCCAGCGCACGGCCCGGGGTATGCGACCGTTCCAGGACCCGAAGCACACGGGACGCCGTGGACTGCATGCCGATCGACACGCGGTTGAAGCCTCCCGAACGCAAGGTCGCCAGATAATCGCGATCGACCGATTCCGGATTCGCCTCCGTCGTGACCTCTACATCGTCGGCCAAGCCGAAGGCGGCGGCCAATCGATCCACGATCGCGACGAGATCGGCGGCGGGCAGCAACGTCGGGGTACCGCCACCGAAGAAGATCGTGTCGATGGTCGGCGGTTCGTCAAAGCACCGCGCGGCCCGGTCGATCTCAGCGCAAACGTATTCGACGTAATTGTGGCGCGAGACGCGGACGGCGCTACCGAGCTCAGCGGCGGTGTAGGTATTGAAATCGCAATAGCCGCACCGTGAAGCGCAAAACGGGACATGGACGTAGAAGCCGAAGCCTCGCCCCTGAGGGGTGTACGACGAGGCAATACGATCGATCGTCGGCAATAGGTCCGGTGCCGTTCGGTGGATTTGAGACACGCCCTCTACAGTAACGGTATGGAAAGCAACGACGCTCTCATCATTTCCAAGACCGACAGAGGGGTCACCACCGTGACCCTCAATCAGCCCGCCCGCCGCAACGCGCTATCGCGCGAATTGATCGGTGAACTCACCACCGCCTTCCAAGAGCTCGGCAAGGACGACGCCACCCGCGTCATCGTCCTCACTCACGCGGGACCGGTCTTCTGCGCCGGAGCCGATTTGAAGCAAAGCGCCGCCGCCACCGACACCGGGCAACTGCCCGCTGCCGCCCTACCGGCCCTGTTCCTCGCCATGGACGACAACCCCAAACCCGTCGTCGTCGCCACACGCGGCGGAGTGCGAGGCGGCGGAATGGGACTGATCGCCGCCGCCGACATCACCGTGAGCACCGACGACGTGCAACTGGCTTTCAGCGAGGTCAAACTCGGCGTCGTACCGGCCGTTATCGCCCCCGTCGTCGCCCGCCGCGTCAACCCCGCTCAGATGCGCCGTCTCTTCCTCACCGGTGAAACCTTCAGCGGACTTGAGGCCGTCGACCACGGCATCATCGACATCGCGACCAGCGGCGAAGCCTTCGACGGCGCCATCGATACTCAGGTCAACCGTCTACTCGAAGGCGGACCCGAGGCACAATCAGGTATAAAGAAGATCACCCGTGACCCCGACCTCAGCACCGACCTGGCGCGTGCGGCCGAAACCACAGCGCGCTACTTTCTTTCAGACGAAGGAAAAGAAGGAGTGAAAGCGTTTGGCGACAAACGTCAACCCCGCTGGGTACCCTAGGCGACCCCGGGCCGTTCCGCTCGGCCCCTCGCGAGCGCGACGCCTGATCACCTCAGCGTGCGCGGCGGTGTCCCTGACCGTCACCGCCGCGTGCGGCGACTTCGATTTCGACATGCCGCCGCAACAGCCCACCGGCTGTTTCCTTGACGACTCCGAGGACACCTACAACCCCAACGGCGAGCAAACCTACTACGCCGCCACCATCGCGGCGGTGGGATCGCACATGGAAGTCCCTGATCGCGGGATCACCATCGCACTGGCCACCGCCTGGCAAGAGTCGTCCATGTCCAATATCGACTACGGCGACCGAGATTCGGTGGGGCTGTTTCAACAACGCCCTTCCCAAGGCTGGGGCAGCGAAGAAGAGCTGACCGACCCCGTTTACGCTTCCACCGCCTTCTACAACAAACTGGTCACCATCAACGGCTGGCAGGAGATGAACCTGGCCGAAGCGGCCCAAGCCGTTCAGATCAGTGCCCACCCGGAGAAATACGCCAAGTGGGGACCGGAGTCCGAACTTCTCACCGAAGTGTTCGCCGGGGGAATGTCGGAAGGGGTCGTCTGCTCCGCTACTCGCAGTGCCGACGACGGTTCCACCTCCACCGACGAGTTCGTCGCCGAATACCAACGCAATTGGAGCGCCTCCAACCTGAATGTGGACGGCACCGACCTCACCGTCGACGTCGCCGACTCCCAAAACGGCTGGGCGATCGCCAACTGGGCGGTCACGCGCTCAACCATGTACGCGATCGAATCGGTGTCCTACGACGGTAAGCATTGGCAGCCCGAACAGTTGGAATGGCTCGACACCGACACGGAAGGCTCCACCTCCACGGTGACGATCACACTCACCGAGCCCACCGACGAGGCAGAAGGCGGCGGCGACGGCCAATAAACGGCCGCCCCGCCGATCGGAGCCGATAACGGTTAGTCGTCGTCGGTACGCAGCGCGGAAATGAACGCGTCCTGTGGAACGTCGACCCGTCCCACGGTCTTCATGCGCTTCTTACCTTCCTTCTGCTTCTCCAGAAGCTTGCGTTTACGGGAAATATCGCCGCCGTAACACTTGGCCAACACGTCCTTGCGGATCGCACGAATGTTCTCCCGCGCAATGATCCGCGAACCGACCGCCGCCTGAATCGGCACCTCGAACTGTTGCCGGGGAATCAACTTCTTCAAACGCTGCGCCAGCTTCACACCATAGTGATACGCCTGGTCGCGGTGCACAATGGCGCTGAAAGCGTCCACCCGCTCCCCTTGCAGCAGAATGTCGACCTTCACCAGATCGGCGTCCTGCACTCCGGCGGGTTCGTAATCCAACGACGCATAACCCTTGGTACGCGACTTCAGCTGGTCGAAGAAATCGAACACGATCTCGGCCAACGGCAGGGTATAGCGGATCTCCACGCGTTCGGGAGAGAGGTAGTCCATCCCCTTCATGGAACCCCGACGACCCTGGCACAGATCCATCACCGGACCGACGTAATCCGCCGGGGTCAACACCGTGGCGCTCACGACCGGTTCGGTCACGCTGGCCGTTTTGCCCTCGGGGAACTCCGAGGGGTTGGTGACCTGGATTTCCTCGCCGTCTTCCATGACCACGTCATAGACCACGTTCGGAGCCGTGGAGATCAGATCAAGATTGGCCTCGCGTTCGAGGCGCTCGCGGATGATCTCCAGGTGCAACAGGCCGAGGAAACCGACGCGGAACCCGAAACCGAGCGCCGCCGAGGTCTCCGGTTCGAACTGCAGAGCCGCGTCGTTGAGTTGCATACGGTCCAGGGCTTCGCGCAGACTCTGATAATCCGAACCGTCAATGGGATAGAGCCCGGAGTACACCATCGGCTTGGCTTCGGTGTAGCCGGGAAGAGCCTCTTCAGCGGGGTTACGGGCGTCGGTCACGGTGTCACCGACCTTGGACTGGCGAACGTCCTTGACACCGGTGATCAGGTATCCGACTTCGCCGACTCCGAGCGCTTTCGACACGGTCGGTTCCGGGGAGATGACACCCATTTCCAGCAGGTCGTGGTCGGCCTTGGTGGATTTCATTTCAATTTTGGAGCGGGCCTTCAATTGCCCGTCGACCATACGAATGTAGGTCACCACGCCTCGATACGTGTCGTAGACGGAGTCGAAGATCATCGCACGTGGCGGGGCCTCGGCGTCTCCTACCGGGGACGGAATCTGCTCACAGATCGCGTCCAGTAGGTCTTCGACGCCGACACCGGTCTTCCCCGATACCTGGAACACCTCTTCCGGTTCACAGCCGATCAGACCGGCCAACTCCTCGGCATAGCGGTCCGGATCGGCCGAGGGAAGGTCGATCTTGTTCAGCACCGGGATGATGGCCAGGTCGTTTTCCATGGCCATATACAGGTTCGCGAGCGTCTGCGCCTCGATCCCCTGGGCGGCGTCGACCAGCAGCACAGCCCCTTCACAGGCGGCCAAAGAACGTGAGACCTCATAGGAGAAGTCAACGTGGCCGGGAGTATCGATCATATTCAGCACGAAGTCACGTTGTTCGCCGTCCACCACCGATGATTTCCACGGCATCCGGACGGCCTGCGACTTCACCGTGATCCCGCGTTCCCGCTCAATGTCCATGCGGTCGAGGTACTGGTCGCGCATCTGTCGTTGATCAACCACCTCCGTCAACTGGAGCATACGGTCGGCCAGAGTAGACTTACCGTGGTCGATGTGCGCGATGATACAGAAGTTACGAATGGCTTCTGACGGCGTCGCACCTGGTTGATTGATCACTGATACCTCACTCATGGGCAGTGGCCCATTCTTTTGGAAAAGACTGTGCAGTGAGTATTCTGCCTTATCGCTCGGTCGACTCTGTTTTGACGTAGCGGGAGCGTGCCTATCCTCTCCACGCGCCGGTGACGGTCGCGGAACGGGCTCCGCTTCCGGCGGTGCAGTGAAATACGTCGCCGGGGTGCGCTGTGACGGGCCCCGGACTTTCGCGTGCTGGTAAGCTTGACAGTCGCGTGGAGCGTGCTATGCCCTCTACCTTTGTTGCTCACTCTGCGTAAAACTGTAAGGAATCAAAAAACCATCACGAGACTAAGGCTTCACGAGTGGCGAACATCAAGTCGAAAGAAAAGCGTAACCGGCAGAACGAAAAGCGCCGTCTGCGGAACAAAGCCGTCAAGTCGTCGCTGAAGACCTCCATCCGGAAATTCCGTGCCGCGGAGGCCACCGGCGACATTGCCAGCGCCAAAGAACACCTCCAGATCGTCGGCCGTCAGCTTGACAAGGCCGCCTCTAAAGGCGTTATCCACAAAAATCAGGCCGCGCAGCGCAAGTCGAAGCTGGCCCGCTCCCTGAACAAGCTGGAAGCCGCTGCTTAGTTTCTTCAAACACGGCCTACAGCGTCAATTCAGCGCCAGTTTTGCGCAATGCTTGTTACACAACAGTGTCGCTACCGGCCGATTGATGTGTAAGCGATAAGAGGGTTTGACAACGGACCCGCCCATCCTCGGGCCGGGTCCGTTTTTCATGCCTTAAACGGCCGATCGGGGCACGCGCCGTCCCGATCTCTCATTAACTTCATGCCGGCACCGGCGATGACGTCGTTGAGCTTCACCAGTCCGGCCACCAGCAGCGGCAGAATCGGCACGACCCACCACGACACCAGCTCGGTGAGGGCCAGGAGGATCGCCATCACGATCGCTCCCTCAAACAGCAGGACGCACCATCCGGTGGTCAAGCGGAGGTTCTTGATTCGCAAGAGTCGGGCATACCAGGGTTGACTGGGGCGCGACACGTGCCCGGAACGGTAATTCGTACCGCCCGTACGTGAGCGTATCTGCCGCCTCGTTCGCGTGGATTCGTCCATTATCGTCCCCGATTCGTTGCCAGGGCACTGATTTCCACGATGGCGTGCTCCAGCGCCCATTCTCGATCGTCCGTACCACCCTTGACTTCCCCGTTGAGACGGGCCGCAATGGTCATCGCCTGTGCCAAGGCGTGTGGAGCCCAGGTGTTCGCCTGTCGACGTGCCTTGTCCACCTGCCACGGCGCCATTCCCAGTTTGGAGGCCAATTGCTGGGCCGAGCCGCTCTCCGAGGCCACGCGGGCGAGATTGCGAACCGCCGTCGCAATGGCATCGGCTATGGGAACGGGGTCCACCCCGATATGAAACGCCGACCGCAACATGGACAACGCTTCCCCGCTTCGCCCGGCCACCACGACATCGGCGACGTTGAATCCGGTTACCTCCGCACGTCCGGAATAGTATCGATGAACCGCTTCCGACGTGAGTGAACCGTCGGTATCGGCGACCAATTGGCGGCACGCGGACGCCAGTTCGCGTGGATCCGAACCGACGGCGGTGATGATCACTTCCGCCACCTGGGCCGTTGCCGATCGCGCGGGAGCACCGGCCGCGGTCAACTCACCGCGCACGAACGCCACTCGGTCGGCCGTCTTTTTTAGTTTGGCCACCTTCGTCTGCGGTACTTTGCGTTTACGGAGCCCGTCGAGCAGCGCTTTACCCTTCTGTACCCCGGGGTGGAGAATCAGAAGGTAGACGCCGGGGGCCGGACTGTCGACGTACGACAGGATCGTGGGAAACAGATCCTTTGACACGTCCTGGGCCGAATCAATGACGGCGATGACCGCACCCCCCAGAAGCGTCGGACTGGTCAGCGTCGAAAACGCGCCAGTCGTCAGTTCACTACCGGATATCCGCGAGATCTCGGCAGTCGAGTCCTGCCGACGTACTTCCGCCAAGAATTCGGACACGGCACGGTCGGCCAGGAACGGCTCATCACCGACGATCAGTTGGACTGTTTCAGAAGAATCGGCCACACTACCATCCTAACGTTCAGGCAATTTCTTCCGAGGGCGCACAGTCCCGGCCGTCCCCCGCCGCCACTCGCACGACCGGTTCCCGTCCACGCACCGACAACGGTGAGTGGCGACAGGTGGCTTCGTCTGGATTGGGTTTCAGCTGGTCGTCAGATTCACCTGGCCGTGCCGGTCACTGCGCCACAACGTCATACCCAGCGATTCAAGCCGCCGTATCACCGAACGGTCCGGATGGCCGTGTCGATTCCCCGCACCAACACCGATGAGAGCCGTTGACGCACCGGTCCGATCCAGAAATTCATCCGATTGATATGCCGAACCATGATGCGGCACCTTCACTATGTCCGCCGACAGGTCCACCTTCCGCCGCCATAGCCGTTCCTGAGCCGCCAATTCGACGTCACCGGGAAACAGTAGACGCGTCCCGTCCACCTCTATCCGAACGACGGTGGAGTTGTTGTTCGCATCGGACCGGGTACCACTCCACTCCACCTTCGGCGGTCCCAGCACCTCCACTGTTGTGGCACCGTATCGATGCGTCTCCCCCGGTTGAGCGCGATACCGTATCGGCGTGGGGAGGTGCTTTCCCACCAGTTCATAGCCTTGCTCGGCACCGGCCGCCGGAGGGACGAGCATCGCCCGAACCTCGCGTCCCCTGTTTAGGGCCGCCGCTCCGCCCACATGGTCCATGTGGAAATGCGAGACGATGAAAAGCTCAACGGCGTCTACTCCAAGGTCGTTGAGGCACGCGTCCATGGCCGCCGGATGCGGCCCCGCGTCGATGACGATCGCCCCTTCGTCTCCGGGCACCACAAAGGCGTCCCCCTGTCCCACATCGCACATGGTGACCACCCACGATTCCGGTGTCGCCGGACGTACCACCACCAGCAATACGGCACCCAGCATCATAAGTGTCATTACAGTGAATACGACTCTGCGCCTGCGCGTCTTGGCGACCAGCCACACCACGGCCACAATCACTGATACCAGTACCGCCCCACCCCAACCTCGCGGCCACGGAAAAGTACCGTGCGGCACGGCGGAACCGGTCTCTGCCAACCAGACGAGAAATCGAACCGGAACAGCGGCAACCTCGGCGACCATTGCCCCGTAATCCACTGATATCGAGGCGATGACGGCGACCAGGATCGAAAGAAGCACGGCCGGGGCCGCCGCTACCGCAGCAACGAGGTTGACGGGAACGGACACCCATGACACGCCCTCACCCCAACCCGCGAGGATAGGGGTGACGGCCACTTGCGTCGACGCGGCGACGGTCAACGCGAGAGCAACCGGTGTCGGCCACCCTCGCAGTCGCAATCGACGCGCCCAATCGAACGCCCACACCAGCAAACCCATGGTGGCCGCCACCGATAGACAAAACCCGGGGTCGAGCGCCAACGCGGGATCGAAGAGCACCAGGAGAACCACGGCTGCGGCCAGTGCCTGCGGGGCCGCGCGTGGTCGCCCTATTGCCAGCGCCAGCAGGGCCATTCCCGCCATAACACTGGCGCGCAACACGCTCGGTGCCGGGCCGACGATCAGGTTGAAGGCCAGTAGGGCGACGACACAGGCGACCACGCGCCCGCCGACTCCGATGCGCAGGCACAGGAGAATGACGAACACGGCACCGGTCACGATTCCGACGTGGTAGCCCGAGGTCACGGTCAGATGCACCAGGCCGGTCTCGCGAAACACGTCGGACAGCTCGTCGTCGAGTGCGGTTCGATCTCCTATCGCCAGAGCCGGTATGAGACCGCTTTCCGGTGGCGAAACCGCATCGACGGCGTCCTGAGTTCGCTCGCGAACCGAGTGGGCCCATCGGTGATAAGCGGGAGCCGGATCGCGTTCTACCACGCCACCGACCCGCATGACGGCGGCAGTAAGCCCGGTGGCCTCACCCCGCCAGATGCTGCCCTCGACCACCATCTGCCGGCGATATGTGATCTGTGCCCATTCGGATCCTTTTCCTATGAGCCGAATCCGCCAGGCACCGTGTAGTTCGGTGTCGTCGATTGCAATCGCGCGCAGCAGTCCGTTGAACAGGTACGTGCTCTCCTGCCATTGGCTCTGTCGCGGCCGACTTCGCACCTCCACCGTAGCGGTCACCGGTTCATTCCCGTCGATGACGGTCACGAGATCTGGATCGTCCCGATTGACAACGTGCACGGCTGACGCCAGGGCTCCGAAGAGCCCTCCGAAACTCATGGTGGCCACAATGGAAAGCACAGTGAGCCGTCGTCGCCGCTGCCACAGGCGAGCGGCCACGAAATGCAGTAGCCATAGGATGACCGCTACACCGAGTAGGAGGTAGGCGGCTCGCACGTCGTTGAGGACGACGAGAGCTGCACTCGTCCATACCCCGACCGCGACTAGAATGATCCGCACGTCACGGCGGGGCCGGTTCACACGACGACCTCGTCGCCGATCTTCCGCAGGAGACTCTGCCCTATTCCGGCCACCTGTGCCAGATCGGTAACGTCCCCGAACGGGCCGTTATCACGTCGATACTGGACGATGCGTTCGGCGAGAACGGGACCGATTCCGCTCAGCTGCTCCAGGTCTGCCGCGTCGGCCCCGTTGAGGTTGAGCAGACCGTCCGCGGACGCTTCCGCCGCTTCGGTTGGGCCGTCGGCGATGCGGTTGACCGCTACCAGATCGCCGTCGTCCAAGGGACGGGCCAGATTGAGGAAGCCGATATCGGCGTCGTCGCTGAGTCCCCCGGCGGTTTCGATCGCGTCTATAACCCGGTCTCCCGGATCGAGACGCACGACCCCCGGCTCGTTCACCGCCCCGGCCACCGACACGATCAAGGTATCGGTCGTACTGTCGGCGGCTTCCGTGCTTTCCTTGGAGACCGGAGTGATGGAGTGGCTGTCCGTACCGGGCCAGGACAGGGCGGCGGTCATCCCTCCCGCGAGAACCGCCACGACGGCGACCGCGCCCACGATCCATCGGTTCAGATGCCCCAGGCCGGTACGATCCTGTAGGCGTTCTATCCGATCGCCGATCCGATGACGCAGAGGCCGTTTGGTCAGCGGCTCGCCGCTGGTCACGTCAACCCGTTCCTGACATCGTTGCCGGTCACGTACAGCTTGTTGGAGTCGTTCCTGCAGGCGCCGGTATGTCGCGTCGGTCGTAGTGGTATCGCTCATGTCTGACAGGAAAACCCGCGAGCCGACGGAAGTCGATGAAAAATTCCGCCTGTGGACAGTGCTGTGGATAACTCCGCCGTCGGCGGAGAAGTCGCGTCCCATTCAGATTCGAAGCGTCCGGTACTGGCCACGATGGCAACGACACCGGGACCGCAATGTGCGCCGATGGCGGCACCGACTTCCACAATGTCGACCGTGCTCACCTGTTCGGAGTAATGTTTCCTCCACCATTCGGCTAGGGCGTGCGCATTCCGTGGCGACGCCAAGTGGTGGATGGTCAACTCGGTCGGTTTTCCATCGATCGCCTTTTCCGTCAACGCCGCCAACCGCTGCAATCCACGCGACGGAGTGCGAACCTTTTCGCGCATGTAGATCGTCCCATCGGACAGTTCGAGGATGGGTTTGACCGACAGCGCCGTTCCCATCAGGGCTCGGGCCGTACCGATCCGCCCGCCTCGACGGAGATGCTCCAATGTGCTGAGATAGAAGTAGGTGTGCAGACCGGGAATCGTCTGCAGCGCGGCCCGTTCCACCTCCGCTTGACTACCGCCCTGAGCCGCTTCGGTGGCCGCGGCACGAGCGGGATATCCTTGCGCCATCGCCGCGCCCTGCGAATCGACGACGGTGACCCGGCCGTTGAAATCGGCGGCCGCCGTACGCGCCGCCGATACCGTCCCGGACAGCTTCCCCGACAGGTGCACCGACACGATTCCATCCGCACCCTCCGATAGCAGCCGGTCGAAAGTGCGCCGGAAGACCTCGGTGGGAACCTGCGAGGTGGTGACCTTCTCGCCGGACCGCATCGCCTCGGCGATATCGTCCGCACCGACCTCCAGTCCCTCGCGGTACTCACGGTCTCCGATACGAACGGTCAGAGGCAGCACCACCAGTTCGGTATCGCCGTCTGCCAGAGCGGAACCGGAATCTGTCACAACACGAATAGCCACGTCATCACGTTACCTTGAACGCCTGTACCTCTCGCACCGGTTGACGATGGTGCGAACGGTTCCCGTCGCGACAAAGAAGCGGCCCGCACTACAACGAGTCGGGCCGCTTCCTACAGTCGGTCTTACTTGTTCTCGGCGTCGGTGATCACGAAGGGCGTCCCTTGCTGACACGTTCCGAAGATGCCCTTGTCGACGTGCCCAGAGAGCGTCACTTCCGCACCGGCGTAAACGACTGATTCGTCCTTCTCGCCGTAGAGGCCGTAGGTCGTGCCGTCGTGGGTCAGCACGAGGCAACCGGCTTCGACTCCTTCTTCGACCGTGCCGCTGATGACCATGGTGGAAGACTTGTCGCCGTCGTCGATACCGTTGGACGGATCAACTTCCGGCGCGTCACTTTCGTTCACGGATTCCTCCTCAGGCTCGTCGCCGTCGTCCTCGTCCTCTTCCCCGTCCGTAGGACTGGACATGTCGGACGTGGTTTCTTCTTCCGACGACGTCGAGGATGTGGCGTCGTCGTCACTGTCGTTGTCGCAGGCGCTCAAAGCGCCCAGCAACAGAGCCAGTGACGCCAGCATAGTCACCAAAAGACTTTTACGATAGACCTGACTGAATGTGTTCATGTCCAGTAAGACGACTCTGACACCGGTACGGTTCCTTCTCCCATAATCAAATTATTTCTGCTGTTCACGAACAATTCGGCTCATTCCCAGTTGGGAGGTGTCTTTAATACCGAGGTTGTAGCCGAACAGCCTCCAACGGCCGGACTTCATTTCCCGTATGTCCGCCCAGTGCACGTTGTCAAGCCCGGCCAGGGTTCCGGTATCCTCCTGACTCCAGTCGAGAGCTGCACCGACAATCTGTCGAGCCGTTCCGCCGTGGGTAAAGATCAGGGTCACGCCGTCACCCGACTTGAGTTCGTCGACGAGGCCGCCGGACCTCTTCCGCAAGGCCTCCCAGGTTTCGATATCGGGGTGTTTCAGTGGTTTACCGGAACGCCAACGTTCATGATCCTCGGGGTAGCGCTGCGAAATCTCAGACATTCGCAGTCCCTCCCACGGACCATAGGAGCGTTCCCGCAGGCGCTCGTCCAACTCGACTTCCACTCCGGTCACTTCCGCGACCCGTTTGGCCGTGTCGGAAGCACGTACCAGGTCACTGGAGATTATCCGGTCCGGTTGATAGGACGCCAGGGCATCGGCGGCACGAGCCGCCTGCTCCACCCCGACGTCGTCGAGGGCGATGTCCGACGCTCCTTGGATCCGACCGGTATCGTTCCATTCAGTGCGTCCGTGCCGCACGACAATCAACTGGGTCACACTGCCACCGCCTATTCCGTGGGTTTGGAATCAGTCGGAATCTCAATCTCGGGGCAGTCCTTCCACAGGCTGTCCAAGCCGTAGAACTCACGCGCCTCATGATCAAAGACGTGTACGACGATGTCGCCGTAGTCCAAAAGCACCCACTGCTCACTGGAGCCCTTGCCTTCCCGACGGCGCGGGCGCAGGTCCATACGTTTGATCAGCTCAGCCTCGACATTGTCGATGATGGCGTTGACCTGACGTTCGTTGGAGGCCGATGCGATCACAAACGCCTCGGTAATGGCCATTTGGTCGGTTACATCGCGTACGTTGACATTCTCCGCTTTACGGTCAAGCGCCGCTGCGGCGGCGATACCGGCAATGTCAATGGCATATTGATCAGCAGCCACAAAACTTCCTTTAATCACATTTCGACAATCGGCACGTGTGACCGGTACACAGCGGATCCACTTCAGGTCACCATCGCCGAGCGGCGAAGAAATCTGAATCGGATCGATTCCACCGGCACTGGAAACACGCCGTCACACACCACCCAAGTGTGCCATGCTCAGTTACGAACTCGCATCAGATATCGCCCACGGCACTATCCGGCAAGTAGAGCCCGGCGGATTCAATGAATCCTCGAACCGGTTCGGGAACCAGGTAACGAAGTGTATATCCGGCCCGCACCCGTTCCCGACAATCGCTCGACGAAATGGCGATTGCCGGCATATCCACGTAGGTAACGTCCGCGTCGCGCGGAAGCCGGGCCTCACGTCGATGCGAGCCCGGACGGTTCAAAGCGATGAGGCGAACCGCGTCCACCAGCTGCTCTACCTTGTGCCAGGTGTACAGGTTTTCAAGCGAATCGGCTCCGATAATGAAGAAAAGCTCGACGGATTCCCGATATTCGGCGGCGACGTCGGCAACCGTATCGACCGCGTATGTGGGGCCCTCTCGATCGATGTCGACGAGGCTCAGCCGAAAACGCGTGTCGCAGTTGATGGCCAATCGCGCCATTTCACCGCGCATAGCGGCCGGACTGACGTCCTGGGCCGACTTCTGCCACGGGTCACCGGTCGGCACGAAAACCACCTCGTCCAACTCGGCACGAATGTAGGCTTCGCTCGCCGCGACCAAATGCCCGAAATGGACGGGATCAAACGTTCCTCCAAGTATCCCCACGCGCTTCGAAAAACCAACAGTCACAATATGTAATACTACCGCCATCGTCGTACGAAACCCCGGCAACGGTCCTCACCTTACCGTCCGCCTTCGACCGGGTGCGAGTCCAGAGCAATCGGAGAACAGATCACATTGCTACCGACCGCGATACGGCCGGTAGCAATGGCTACGGCGTCATTGAGGTTCAACGGTACAGCACCGTAACGGTGTTCAGCGGACACATCGGACTCGCACTCCGATAACGCGACCACGTCTTGCCTCGGCGCACTACGCTCATCAACCGGAGGTGGAGGCCTGTTCCGGTTCCTTCTCTTTCTTCCATTTCTGGCGTGGTACCGACGACGAGGGCGCACTTACACCGGAGCGGCGTTTGTTCCATACATCGAATACGACCGCCGCCAGCAATACCAGACCCAGAATGTACTGCACCTGGTCTTGCCCGACACCGAGAATGGACATTCCCTGGCGCATCACACCCATCACGATTCCACCGATGACCGCGCCGATGACCGTACCGATTCCGCCGCTCATCGAAGCGCCTCCGATGAAGGCGGAGGCGATCGCATCCAGTTCGAACATCTCGCCCGCCTGCGGATTGGCATTGGCCAGACGTGCGGTGAAGACCACCGATGCCAGTCCCGCCAAGGCCCCCATGTTCACAAAGACCCAGAAACTGGTGGCTTTGGTATTGACCCCGCTCAGAGCCGCGGCCTCCCGGTTACCTCCGCCCGCATAGATATGGCGTCCGAACCGCGTCCGGTTGGTTACGAAGGTGTACACGAGCACCAGCCCGAGCAAGAGCAGCCCCACGACGGGGATGCCATGGTGCAGCGCCAACATCGTTGCGAAGGTGACGATGACCCCGGCGATGAGGACGTTCTTTATCACGAACCAGGCGATTGAGTCGACATCGAGACTGTTTCGACCCAGCTCACGACGTTGGAGTACGGCTCCGATCACCACTGCGAGCGCGGAGACGAGCCCGATCGCAATGCTGGGAAGATGTATTTCCGTTCCCGCCAGTTCGGTGCTCTGGCCCCAATACCCGGAGCCGAACATACGGTAGGTTTCATCCTGGACGGCGATACTTTTGGCATCGGTCACGGCCAGGGTCAGACCACGGAAGATCAACATGCCGGCGAGTGTCACGATGAAGGCGGGCACACCCACGTACGCGACCCACAGCCCCTGCCAGGCTCCGATCACGGCTCCGGTCACGATGGCCACCAGAACGGCGGCCCACCAAGGGAACCCCCAGGAGGCCATGGAAATGGCCGATACCGCTCCGCAGAAGGCGAGCACGCTTCCTACGGAGAGGTCGATGTGCCCGTTGATGATCACCAGCATCATACCGATGGCCAGGATAAGGATGTACGAGGTTTGGGTGATCACATTGGTCAGGTTGATGGGGGTGATGAAATTGCTGTTCTGGATGGCGACTTGCAGGATCTGGAACAGCAGTACGATACACGCGAGCGCGATGACCATTCCGTACTGGCGCAAGTCGATACGCGCGAGGGCGGTGCGGAACCCGTTCATACGGCTGAAGCCTCCTGCCGAGTCATTTGAGTCATGAGTTTTTCCTGTGTGGCATCTGAAATGTCGGATTCTCCGGTGATGCGGCCGTTTCCGACGGTGTAAATCCGGTCGCAGATTCCCAGCAGTTCGGGAAGTTCGGAGGAAATGACGAGGATGCCCTTTCCGTTTTCCGCCAATGTGAAGATGTGTTCGTAGATTTCGTACTTGGCGCCGACGTCGACTCCTCGGGTCGGTTCGTCGAGAATAAAGACGTCGGGCTCGGTGTACATCCATTTGCCCAGCAGGACTTTCTGTTGATTGCCGCCGGAAAGGTTGCCCACCGTCTGGTCGACCGAGGAGGCGACGATGCCGAGTTTTTCCCGGATTCCTTCGGATTCCAGCGCCTGTTTACCCGGTGACAGGCCGCTGGGGGTCATGATTTTCTCCAGTGCGGAGAGGGTGAGGTTCTCCTTGATGCTGTCGTCGAGATGTAGGCCGTACTTCTTGCGGTCTTCGGTGAGATAGGCGATTCCCGCGTCGATGGCCGCTTTCGTGGTTTTGGTATCCACTTCACGCCCGTCGAGGTATACCTGTCCGTCAAGATAGCGTCCCCAGTGGCGCCCAAAGAGACTCATGGCGAATTCGGTCCGCCCGGCTCCCATGAGTCCCGCCATCCCGACCACTTCGCCGGAGCGAACGTGGAGTGATATGTCGTCGATGGCATGGTGTCCTTGCCGGTGCCGATCTTCGACCGTCCAATTCGTGACTTCAAACCGGATCTCCCCCGGAACGTGAGTCCGGGGCGGATAGAGGTTGTTGAGTTCGCGGCCGACCATGTGCGTGATCATCTGCGCACTGGTGATGTCCTCACCGTGCAGCGTGGCGACGGACCGCCCGTCTCGAATGACGGTGACACTGTCACAGACGGCGCGGATCTCGTCAAGCTTGTGGGAGATGAGTACACAGGTGACGCCCTCGTCCCGCAGACCGCGCAGAAGTTGGAGCAGGCGTTGCGATTCGATCTCGTTGAGCGCGGCGGTCGGTTCGTCCAAGATGAGGAGCTTGACGTTTTTGGACAGAGCCTTGGCGATTTCCACCAACTGCTGGTGTGCTACCCCGATGTTGTCCACCGGTGTATCGGGATGGAGCGACAGACCGACGCGTTCGAGGAGTTCGGCGGCTCCGCGTTTCGTGCCGATCCAGTCCATCAGGCCCTTCCGGGTCCGTTCATTGCCCAGGAAGATGTTTTCCGCAACCGACAGTTCACCGACGAGTGCCAGTTCTTGGTGAATGATGACGATTCCGGACGTTTCCGACTGCCTGATGTTGCGGAACCGTACCGCCTCACCGTTGAATTCGATGCTGCCGTGGAATCGTCCATGCGGGTGGACACCGGAAATGATCTTCATCAGCGTCGATTTACCCGCTCCGTTTTCACCGACGACTCCGTGAATGGAGCCGGGCGCTATGTCGACGTCGACCCCGTCGAGCGCCTTCACTCCGGGGAATTCCTTGGTGATTCCCTGGAGTCGTAGTATGTTTTCCACCATGGACCGTCCTTTAATACTGACTGGGTCGGGAAGGGCGGCTTACCGCCGCCTTCCCGCGCTCGGTCGTCACGGGGCGGCACCGATGACGGAACCCGTCGACTGGGACGGGAGGTTCGGTGCGTTTGCTGTAAGCCCCCGATGCGACGAACCGACGTCATTACTCGCCCTCGAAGGTTCCTTCCGCGTAATATCCGGACTCCTCGATAAGAACCTCTTTCCAGTTGGAGGCGTCCACGCTTACCGGTTCCAGCAGGAAGGAGGGCACGACCTTGGCGCCGTTATCGTACGTTTCGGTGTCGTTGACCTCCACTTCCTCTTCGTCGAGGACGCTGGTGGTCATGTCGAACGCCTGTGACGCCAGTGCCCGTGTGTCCTTAAAGACCGTTGCCGTCTGTCGGCCGTCAATGATGTATTGAATGGAGGTCTCTTCCGCGTCCTGGCCGGTGATGACCGGGAGATCGTCGGTGGAGTAACCGGAGGACTCCAATGAGGCGATGATCCCCTGGCTGATGCCGTCGAACGGGCTCAGGATGGCGTGCACCTTGTCGTCGGTGTAGAACGTGGCGAGAAGGTCGTCCATGCGGTCTTGGGCGTTCTCGGCCAGCCAGGAGTCGGTGGCCGTCTGCTCAATGTCGACCTGTTCGGACCGGACAACCAACTTGCCGTCATCGATATACGGCTGCAGGGCGTCGATGGCGCCGTCCCAGAAATAAAAGGCGTTGTTGTCGTCAAGGCTTCCGGCGAACAGCTCGATGTTGAACGGGCCGGTTTCGTTGTCGAGATCGAGGGCGTCGACGATGTATCCGCCTTGCAGCTGCCCGACTTGATAGTTGTCAAAGGTAACGTAGTAGTCCACGTCCTTCGTGTCGCGAATGAGACGATCGTAGGAAATGACGACGATGTCTTCCTGTTTCGCCGTAGCGAGCACTCCCGACAGGGTCGATCCGTCTTTCGCGGCGATGATGAGAGTGTTGACGCCTTGGGCGATCATGTTCTCAATCTGGCTGATCTGCCTGTCGACCTTGTCTTCGGCGAAGTTGAGGATGGTGTCGAATCCAGCGTCTTCGAACTGTTTTTCGAGGTTCTCGCCGTCGGCGATCCACCGTTCCGAAGTCTTGGTCGGCATGGAAATCCCGACCTTGCCCTTGGCGCTGTCGTCACCGCCGGTCGCACAGGCGGTGAGAAATGGGGCGGAGGTCGCGGCGAGTGCACCAACGGCCATGAGGTGGCGTCGTTTCATAGTCTTCGCATCCCTGTCTTCGTCGACTTGTGGTGACCTACCAGTTGTCACCGACGGACGTCACCGAACGCGTTTCGTCAGTGTTCGACTCTGTGGCCGTCATCGTGGTACGTCTGGCAGAACGCGCTCAGTTGATCTGGTGATTTCACTATCGCTCACATTTAAACGATTATCAACATCCACTGCATGTTGTAATAAAATCTCCATGTTCTCGATATTAATATGAAATGCGCCGCAATTATCGCAAGGCCGCATCATTTTATATTAAGTGTCAATCTTTCTATATGACTATTTGCAGTGTTACAGCGGCAAATAAGCACGAAGGCCAGTCGCTAGATTCATAAACTTCCCACTCACAATGAGGGTAGTATAGAGCGGCTTGTGCGCCGCACCATCATGTCTTCTCTTGAGTGATTTTGTTTGTTAATGTGTGATAACGTGTAGTGAATTCGGATGGAGTGGCATCTGCGCCGACTGGGTTCGGCCATGGCGAGCCCTCTGCCCCTACCCTCGGAGAAGGAATATGATCGTCATGATCGCAGTATCGATCGCACCGCACCCCACATCGGTCGATACTCATGCGAACCACGGCACGCCACCGGTTCCACCGAGAGCCTGGAAAGCAGAACGAACAGACCATGTTGGCTAAACAACGACAAGCACGCATTCTAGAAATCCTTGCCGAGCAAGGCGCCATACGTGTCACCGAACTCGTGGAACGGTTCGGAGTCTCCGATATGACCATCCGACGCGACCTCGACTACCTCAGTGAACTCGGCAAACTCAATAAAGTACACGGTGGAGCCACTCGTATCGATCTGAGTTCCGCCTCTGAACCGGGATTCGAAGCCAAACAGGTTCGCGAGCTGGAGGAGAAGAGCGCCATCGCCAAGCGTGCGGCCTCGTTCGTTCATCCCGGCCAAGCCATTGCCATCTCGGCGGGCACCACCACCTGGATGATGGCACAAATGATCGCCGACCTCCCCGGGCTGACCGTAGTGACCAACTCCGTCCCCGTCGCCGACGTCTTCTATCGCCAAGGCCGTCCCGATCAGACGGTCATCCTCACCGGAGGAATCCGCACTCCTTCCGACGCCCTGGTGGGGCCCTTCGCTATACAATCCCTCCGCACCATTAACGTAGACGCGGTTTTCCTCGGGGTCCACGGTTTCAGCGCTGAGTCCGGATTTACCACCCCGAACCTCATGGAATCCGAAACCGTATCCGCCTTCGCCCACAAAGGACGCAAACTGATCGTTCTCGCCGACCACACCAAATGGGGCATCATCGGGCTCGCTTCCATCGCTGACCTGTCGGCCGCCGATACCGTCATCACCGACTCCGGAATCGACCCCGAGGCCCTGACAAGTCTTAAGGAACACGTCACCAACGTCGTCGTCGCCGAACGCAACCAGGCGGGCAGCGACTAGACGACTCAACCAGAAGGGCGGCAGCCATGCCAGATCTTCAGGAGGAAACCGCAACCCTCTTTGACGGAAGAATCCTGCGCTACTTCGACGTCGTCAACAGCGGTCGAGCGGCCGCCACCGACCAACGTCGGGCTGACAGTGGTCCCGCCCAAGGACAACAACGCTGGGATCCGCTCCGGCAAGAGTGGGTCACCGTGTCAGCGGCCCGTAACGGTCGACCACTGCTACCCGTAGACTGTCCGCTCTGTCCCACCACAACAGGGAACCCCACCGAAATACCGGCACAGGACTATTACATTGCCGTCTTCGACAATCGGTTCCCCAGTTTCACCGGCACACCGACTCGATCCGATCAATCCGCCGAACTGGGCGCCGAACGCCCCGCCAACGGCCACTGCGAGGTGGTTTGTTTCTCCGCTGACCACGCCAGCGCCTACCATCAACTCGACACAAAACGTATCGCCGACATTCTGTCCGTACAGGCCCAACGCACTGCGGAGCTGTTCGAACGCCCCGATGTGCGCGAAGTGACCTGTTTTGAAAACCGGGGAGTCGACATTGGAGTCACACTCCACCACCCGCACGGCCAAATCTACGCCTACCCAGACGTCACCCCCACCACTGCACTGCAGTACACCAATGCCCTCCGACACCGGAGAGACACCGGCAAGGACCTGTTTCAAGAGATCCTCGACTTTGAAGTCAGAGCAGGTGAACGGATCATCGCGGAAACCGACCACTGGGTCGCGTTCGTCCCGCATTCGGCCCGTTGGCCTTGTGAAATACACATATACCCCACCACGGGCCTCCGCGACCTCACCGAACTCGATGAACCCCGCATTCACGGCTTCGCACCCCTGGTGAAGTCGATCCTCGCTGCCATGACGACCGACCTGAGCGACGACGTCCCCTACATGACCGCCTGGAGGCAAGCGCCCCGCACCGCCGACGGTCGCTTCGACGGTGTCGGACGGCTGCGATTCGAGATCGTGTCGCCCCGCCGATCGGCCGGTAAACTCAAATACCTCGCCTCCTCCGAGGCGCTCATGGGCGCCTTCGTCAACGACGTGGCACCGGAATCCCTAGCGGAACACCTTCGTACCCACCTCAACACCCGGGAATCGGCATGACGACATCCCAACCGCACCACGAATACGTGTCCGAGCTCCATCGCCGGATCTATGGTTCCGAGGCAAAGACTCTAGCAGCGGCTCCAGGACGAGCCAACCTCATTGGAGAACACGTCGACTACTGCGACGGTCTGGTCATGCCATTCGCCATCGACCGCTACAGCCACGTGACCGCCTCAGCCTCACCACAATGGCACATCTATTCCACCGCCCACGCCGACGACGGAGTCATCTCCGGAAACGATCACCCCGACTGGACCCGGTACGTTCATGGAGTCCAATCGTCCCTCGCTGATTGGGGCTACCACTGCGGCGCAGCTCAAGTGGTCATCGATTCGCACGTCCCGCCGGGAGCCGGACTATCGTCGTCAGCCGCATTGACGTGCTCCGTATTGCGCGCATTGATCGCACTGTACGACCTCGACGTACCGGTCAACGAACAGATCGAGATAGCCCAACGGGTTGAAACGCATTATGTAGGAATGCCGTGCGGACCTCTCGACCAATCAGCGAGCCTGCTCTCCCGCTTCGGGCATATCCTCCTATACGACTGTCGAGACCGGTCGGTAGACTACATTCCCTTCGACCCACCCTCACACGGTTTGGAACTCATGCTCATCGACACTCGAGCACCGCACCGCCTCGTCGACGCCGAATATGCCGACCGCCGCCACAGTGCCGAAGATGCAGCACGACGATTGGGGATTCCTTCCCTGCGGTCAGCCAGAAGTGAGGCGTGGAAGGACATCGCTGACCCGATCGTCTCCCGACGAGCCCGACACGTCGTCACCGAACTGGAACGAGTTCACGCCACGATCGCAGCCCTCCGGGCGGAGGATTTCTCCACCGTCGGTAGCCTCTTGAACGCCGCCCACGATTCCCTGCGCGACGACTATGAGGTGTCGTCAATCGAGCTGGATTCCGCTCAGGAGGCGGCACATCGAGCCGGCGCACTCGGCGCTCGCATGATCGGCGGCGGATTCGGGGGAAGTGTCATCGCTCTGGTTCCCGCCGATCGCTCCGACCATGTGGCGGCTTCGGTATCCGAAGCCGCCGGCGAGCGAGGGTTGCCCGAACCGGACATCATGACGGCGGCGCCGGCTCACGGCAGCCTCCATCTCTCAACTACCTGACGCCGGCGGAATCCATAGAACGTGGTTCCTCGGAATCCGGTTCCTCTTCATCTCCACCGCGCGTCGTCAAGACCGATGTGGACGATCCGGTTCCCAGTTTAGACAGGAAACGTTGCAACAGAATGAAGGCCAACAACAACGCGCCGATAGCGATCCGCGCCCACCATGAGGAGAGGTTTCCTTGGAAGGCGATGATGGTGTCGATCAGCCCCAGGACGCTCACTCCTGCCATGGTCCCCAGTACAAAACCATATCCACCGGTCAGAAGCGTTCCGCCGATCACGACCGCCGCGATCGCGTCCAGTTCAAAGCCCACTCCCTGTAGAGGGTTGGCGGACTTTATATAAAAGGCCGTTACGACACCGCCGGTAGAGGCACAGATTCCGCTGAACGCGTAGACGCTGATCTTACTTCGCGCCACCGGCAGCCCCATGAGCGCGGCAGAGTTCTCGTTTCCTCCCACGGCATAGACGGTTCGTCCCAGCCGAGTGTAGTGGCCGAAGCAGAACGCAATAAGCACAAACCCAAAGGCAAGAAACGTGATATTGGGGATGCTGACGGAACCAAGGTCGACTCGTTCCATACCCCACTGAAAGAACTCCACGTCCCGCAGAGATATGTCATGGGTGGAAATCTGGAATGTCAGACCACGGTACAGAAACAAGCCCGCCAAGGTGGCAATGAACGGCTGTACATTGAAGTAGTGGATGACCGCACCGGTCAAAGCACCGTTGAGCCCGCCCAGCACGATGACCGCGGGAACGGCGATTTGGGCGGGAATGCCTGCCTCGATCGTCATCCAGCCCACCGCCATCGTGCTGAACGCCATGAGCGATCCGACCGATAGGTCGATTCCACCGGTGAGAATCACAAAGGTCATACCAACGGCTACAATCAACAGTCCAGCGTTGCTGATAAACAGATTCACCAACAACTGCGGGTTCGAGAAGCCGCTGTAGTTGGCGACTCCAATGAAATACAGCGCCACTATCAAACTGAGCGTGGCAACGATCGGTATATATCGTTTAACGTTGGCGTTCACTGAAAGTCTCATGCTGCGACCGCTTTCTTCTGGAAGGGCTTGGTCAGCCAGGTTCTAAATTGAGGAGATTGCAGGAGCGCGACGGCGAATACCACCAGTGCTTTGGCGGTGAACTGCCATTGCGACGACAGCCCTACATTGATAATCGTCACTTCTAGTAGCTTGATGATGACGACTCCGAACACGGTCCCCAGAAGATAAAAACGTCCTCCCGTGAGAGCCGTACCGCCAATCACCACCGCAAGAATGGCGTCGAGCTCGATCCACAGACCGCCGTTATTGGCATCCGCACCTCCGATGTTCGCCGCCGAGATGATCCCCGCCAACCCGGCCAGCAAACCACAGATCAAATACACCAATATCGTCATTTCACGCGCCCGAATTCCCGCCAGACGACTGGCTTTCGGGTTTCCACCGACTGACTCCAGCAGAACCCCGAAGGCGGTTCGTCGCGTCGCCACCATGAGAACCGCACATACCGCGACCCCTATGATGATCGGAAGCGGAATGGACAGAATCTCTCCACGACCCAAATTCACGAACGGAGAGGAGTCCGCCACATTCGGAATTTGGCCCCCGGTGATCAGCTGTGCCACACCGCGCCCGGCGATCATGAAGATGAGGGTGGCAATGATGGGTTGCACCCCAAAGACGCTCACCATCGTCCCGTTCCAAGCGCCGATCACGGCAGCCACACCCAATCCCAGGGCAATGGCCACCAGCACGCTACCGAGCGAATTCTGCGAACCGGTAGCAAGATACTGAACTGCCACTGCGGCACCAATCGCATAGACCGCACCGACCGACAGGTCGATTCCCTTCGTCGCGATCACCAACGTCATTCCGAGAGCGACCATGAGAAGGGGAACGCTGTTGCGAAGAACTGTCACGAAGGGGCCGCTCATTCGCCCATCGACGATTTCCGGCGTCAAGAATCCAAAGCCGGTAAAAGCGATGTTGACGACTATGAGAGCCACCAACACGAGCCCTGGCCACATCAGCCGACGAGCATACGTTCCAGTGAACTGCTTCAGCATGGACGTCCTCCCGCCGCGATCGTGTCTACAATGTCATCCGTCGTGGTATCGGCGGTATTGCGGAACGTGTCTATCATCTTGTGGTCTTTCAGGACCGCGATGCGATGAGACAATCGCACCACCTCCTCCAATTCAGCGGAGATGAACACGACCCCCATACCGTCAGCGGACAGTTCCGTCACCAAACGTTGAATATCGGCCTTCGCTCCCACATCGATGCCGCGGGTGGGTTCGTCGAGGACGAGCAGCCGCGGGTCCATCAAAAGCCACCGCGCCAGAATGACTTTCTGCTGATTACCACCTGACAGGTTGCGCACCGGCATGTCGGGATCGCTCGGGCGGATATCGAGCTTTTCAATGTAGTTACGAACGACTCTGTCCCGTTCGGCAGCCGGGATGCGGCGCACCCAGCCACGTGCTGCTTGCAGAGCAATAACAATGTTCTCCGCCACCGTGAGGTCGGGGATGAGGCCTTCGCCTTTACGGTCCTCCGAACAATAGGCGACGCCTTGCGCAATGGCATCACGCGGGCCGTACCCGTTCTGTTTCTTGCCGTGAACACTCAATTGGCCGTTGTCGGCATGGTCGGCTCCCGTGATGAGTCGAGCCGCTTCGGTACGACCGGCTCCTAGAAGTCCCGCCAAGCCGACGATCTCGCCCTTCTTTACTTCGAGGTCGAACGGTTCAATCGAACCGGTCCGCCCGAGATTGTCTGCCGCGACGACGGCCTCGGGTCCGACCTCATCGTTCCGGCCCTCCACACTCAGCGACGCGAGATCGGATACTTCCCGCCCAAGCATGTGTTCAATCAGTTCGTACTGCGACAGCTCAGAAGTGCCCCACTCCCCTATAAGTTCGCCACCGCGTAGAACCGTCATGCGGTCACAGACGTCATAAACCTGATCGAGAAAATGGGAGATGAACACCAGAGAGACACCCTGGTCGGCCAGGGCTCGCATAACCTTTAGGAGCAATTTAACTTCATCTTTATCCAGAGAGGAGGTCGGCTCGTCAAGGACCAAGACCTGGGCCTCCATGGTTACCGCCCGCGCGATCGCGACCAGCTGTTGCATAGCCAGGGAATAGTGTGACAACGGCGCGGTGACATCAAGGTCAAGCCCAAGATCGCGCAGTACCTGTCGCGCTTGACGCCGCATGTCGCGAAAATTGATAAAGGGACCAAAACGTTTTTCCCGTCCAGCGAAGAGGTTTTCCGCTACCGAGAGATTGTCGGTGAGATTGACTTCCTGATAGACGGTCGCTATTCCGGCGTTCTGTGCTTCACCGGGGCTCTTAAAAGTCACCGGTTTGTCGTGGAGCAGAATCTTTCCCGCGTCGTGCCGGTGCACCCCGGTCAAAGTCTTGATGAGAGTCGATTTGCCGGCTCCGTTCTCTCCCATCACAGCGTGAATTTCACCTTTTCGGAGAGTGAGATCGACGCCTTTGAGCGCATCGACTCCCGGGAAGGACTTTCGGATCCCTCGCATCTGGATAACTGTGGACATGGATCTTCCTCAAGTGCTATTGCGGCCGGGGTATCGGCCCCGGCCACGTTTAGGTCATGGCGAGTTCGACTTAGAAGGCGCGGTTATCGACTTCATCGGCAAAGTCGTCTTCCGAGAAGACCCCTTCCTCAACCGCGGTGAACTTATCCATTTCCTCGCCGTTCACTACGTCAGTGACAACATCCATCAGCTGCGGGCCGAATGCGGGGTTGCATTCCACGATGTAGTTGAGTTTTCCTTCCACCCCGGCTTGGAAACCGGCTTGTGAACCGTCGACGATAATGACTTGAATATCGTCGCCTGGAGCGACGCCGGCCTCTTCCATCGCCTGGATGGCACCCAATCCCATTTCATCGTTGTGGGCATACAGCAGATCGATCTCATCAGCGTCGTATTTTTGGAGGAACGTCTCCATAACCGCTTTACCGTCCTCCGCTTGGAAGTCGCCCGACTGACTGTCGACCAACTGGTAATCGAAGCCTTCGCCGTCCAACACGTTGAAGAAACCTTCGGCGCGGTCATTGGCCGGTGCCGAGCCGACAGACCCCTCCAGCTGCAGCAAGTTCAGACCATTGGCGTCGGCAAACTCGTCCAGAACCCATTCTCCGGCCTTTTCGCCCTCACGAACGAAATCCGAACCCAACCGGGTCACATACAGGTCGGAGTCTTCTTTCTCGATACCGCGGTCGGCGAGGATGACCGGAATGTCGTTGTCCTGCGCTTCCTGCAATACATCAGTCCAACCCGTTTCCACAATCGGCGCAACAACAATCGCGTCGACTCCCTGAGTAATGAGGTTTCGGACCCCTTTAAGCTGTTTCTCCTGCTTCTGTTGTCCATCCACGAACTTCAGCTCGGCAATACGATCATCGTCCGCGGCCGCGTCTTTCACCGATTCTGAATTGGCGGTACGCCAAGCGGATTCAGCTCCAACCTGCACGAATCCGATCGTCAACCCATCACCGTTATCGCCGCCGTCGCCGCATGCGACAGAACCAAACAACAACATGGCGGATCCCAAGCCACCTAGAAGGCGCTGTTTCATCGCGCTCCTCCCCTATGTGTTTGAAAATGTTTGCTTTAGGCCGATTCTAGGAATACAACAAACACAAGTCAACGAATACTTGACATTTATATGTAACAATTACGCCATTTTGTTGTTGCGTATTTATAACAACGAACAGAGCTACGACCCGACCATCCCATCGGCACTATTGAACGAAATGAATCTAATAGGCCATGCAACAGCAAAAATACTGAATCCCGGGATGGAATTCCCCCGAACTACTAGGCACTCCCACCCTGTGAACGGCACACATCCAAACATGAAAAGTCGACATTCGTCGGCACCCCCGCTCTAGACTTGTTTGGTTATGTGGTTTATTGTTCGTTCAGGTGATGAACATGATGAGGCTTCAAGTGTTTCGTGCGTGGTCGCAGACCCCATCTGAAGGAAGGCAAACATGACTCAAGCAGTGATCGGAATCGACTTTGGAACGCTGTCAGGGCGCGTCCTCGTCGTCGACACCACCGGTAAGGAACTTGCCAGTGTCGAACAGGTTTATAAACATGGAAGCATTGAGCAGCACCTACCTGATACCGATATACGACTCGGTTCCTCGTGGGCGCTACAGGACCCCGACGATTGGCGGGACGTCCTCAGACTCGGTGTTCCAAAGGCTCTGAAGCAAGCAGGGATTTCGGCGAATGACATCGTCGGTATCGCAACCGATTTCACCGCGTGCACAGTACTTCCGGTTACCGGTGACGGAACCCCACTGTGTGAATTGGCGGAGTTCCGAGGTCGCCCGCACGCCTGGCCGAAACTGTGGAAACACCATGCGGCGCAAGATCAGGCCGACCGCGTCTCCGAATTGGCACACGCACGCGGGGAAGACTGGATTCGCCGCTATGGCGGCAAGATCTCCTCTGAATGGGAGTTTGCCAAGGCCCTGCAGATCTTGGAGGAAGACCCCGAGATCTACCGGCGCATGGACCGGTGGATCGAAGCGGCCGACTGGATCGTCTGGCAACTGATGGGAAGCGAAAACCGAAACATTTGCACCGCAGGGTATAAGGGCCAATATCAAGACGGAGCTTGGCCCTCCAAGGATTACCTTTCTGCTTTGCATCCCGAGTTCACCGACTTTGCCAAATCCAAACTCGAGTTTCCACTGTCTCCATTGGGAAGCCGTGCCGGTGGAATCACCACGCGCGCTGCGGAATGGACTGGACTCCGCATCGGCACCCCGGTTGCGGTGGGAAACGTCGACGCACATGTTACGGCGTCCGCCGCACAGGCCGTCGACCCAGGACACCTGGTGGCCATCATGGGAACCAGTACCTGCCACGTCGTCAACGCCGAGCTCCTCTCAGAGGTTCCCGGCATGTGCGGTGTCGTTCGTGACGGTATCGTTCCCGGACTATGGGGTTTCGAGGCCGGACAATCCGGCGTCGGTGATATCTTCGCGTGGTTTGTGAAGAACGGTGTGCCCGATTCCTATACCCGCCTGGCCGAGCAACGCGGAATGTCGATACATGACTATCTAAGCAAGTTGGCCGCTGAGGAAAACGTCGGCGAACACGGTTTGATCGCTCTGGACTGGCATTCGGGAAATCGTTCCATTCTGGTCGATCACGATTTGACCGGTGTGCTCGTCGGTCTTTCCCTCCATACTCGACCCGAGCAGATATACCGGGCTCTCTTGGAATCCACTGCATTCGGAACCCGCAAGATCATTGACACCTTGACAACATTCGGTGTCCCCATAAACGAAATCACCGTTGCCGGTGGACTACTGAAGAACAAACTCCTGATGCAAATCTACGCGGACGTATTGAATCGCCCACTTAACGTGCTGACCAGTACGCAAGGGCCGGCCCTCGGTTCGGCGATCCACGCTGCCGTTGCCGCCGATGTCTATCCGGACATTCAAACCGCGTCAGCCGAAATGGGAGATGTCGAACGTGGAGTATACCGCCCTGATCCTGACAACGTGACTCTCTACGACGACCTCTACAACGAATACTGTGACCTGCACGATCACTTTGGCAGGCAGGGAAGCCGAGTTCTGCACCGCCTTCGCGAAATCAGCCGGAAAGCGAGCCAATCGTGACTAAATCAGTAATCGACGCGTACAAGGAACTTGTCTGCGAGCTGCACGCGGAACTTCCACGATGGAGTCTGGTGGCGTGGACCAGTGGCAATGTCTCGGCCCGTCTTCCCGATGAAGACCTCATGGTTATTAAACCGTCCGGAGTATCCTATGATGATCTTTCCCCGGAAAACATGGTGGTCTGTGATCTAAACGGCGTACCACTGGATAAAAACGTGAAGCCGTCATCGGACACTGGGAGTCACGCCTACGTATATCGTCATCGACCCGATGTGGGCGGAGTCGTACATACACACAGTCCTTACGCCACGGCTTGGGCGGCAGCTGGAAAACCGATACCGTGCGCCGTTACCGCTATGGCCGATGAGTTCGGCGGCGAAATCCCCGTTGGCCCGTTCGCTTTGATTGGGGACGAATCGATTGGAAAGGGAATCATCGAAACGCTCGATGCCAGCCGATCGCCGGCTGTCCTCATGCGACAACACGGGGTTTTCACCATCGGAAAGGACCCCAAATCAGCGGTCAAGGCCGCTGTCATGTGTGAGGACGTGGCGCGAACCGTCCATCTGTCACACCAACTCGGTCCAGTGGAATCCATTCCCTCGCAGGACATCGATTCCCTGTTTGACCGGTACCAAAACGCCTACGGACAGAAGAGTTGATCGTACTATGACGATTTCATTTCCTCTCAATGCTCCCAACGAACCGGAAATCTGGTTTCTCACCGGAAGCCAAGACCTCTACGGCGACGAAACCCTGCGCATCGTCGCAGAACAGTCCGCACAAATCGCCGGACACATCAATCACACCAACCCCATCAACGTGGTGTCCAAACCTACGGTTACGTCATCGGACGCCATTCGTCGTATAATCCTGGAAGCCAACGCATCAGATCAATGCATTGGTCTGATCACGTGGATGCACACCTTCAGTCCGGCTAAAATGTGGATATCCGGACTGACCAAGCTACAGAAGCCGCTTCTACATTTCC
This sequence comes from Haloglycomyces albus DSM 45210, assembly GCF_000527155.1. Taxonomy (NCBI): domain Bacteria; kingdom Bacillati; phylum Actinomycetota; class Actinomycetes; order Glycomycetales; family Glycomycetaceae; genus Haloglycomyces; species Haloglycomyces albus. The sequence continues at coordinate 418,790 of NZ_AZUQ01000001.1, forward strand.
ACACGCAGTTCAACCTCGATCTGCCATGGGACCGGATCGACATGGACTTCATGAACCTTAACCAAGCGGCACATGGCGATCGCGAATTCGCGCATATAGCCACCCGCTTGAACATCCCGCGTAAAACCGTGGTTGGACATTGGGAACAGGAATACGTCACCGATCAGATTGAAACCTGGAGCCGAGCGGCCGCAGGGTTCGCGGCGGCGCAGAACCTAAAAATCGCACGTTTTGGCGATAACATGCGCAATGTTGCCGTGACCGATGGCGATAAGGTCAGTGCCGAGATCGACCTCGGCCCGTCGATTAACGGCTACGGCGTCAATGAAATCGCCGCGCGTGTAGAGGCAATCCCTAATAGCGCTACAGACGATCTCATCGAGATCTACCTCAACAATTACTCCGTCTCCCCGGAGTTGCGCCCACAAGGGAATCGGCATCAGTCCCTTCGGGACGCGGCGAAGATCGAAGTCGCCTTGCGGGAGTTTCTTCGCGACGTCGGTGCGCACGGATTCACCGATACGTTCGAAGACCTTGGGACGCTTCCCCAGCTTCCAGGAATCGCAGTGCAGCGCCTCATGAACGAAGGCTTTGGATTCGGTGCCGAAGGTGATTGGAAAACCGCCATCCTGGTCCGCATCGCTAAAGTAATGGCGGCCGGGCTCGACGGTGGTACTTCGTTCATGGAAGATTACACTTACAACCTTGGAGTTGAGCACCCCCAGATTTTGGGGGCGCACATGCTCGAAGTATGTCCTTCTTTGGCCTCTGACGTACCGACCTGCGAGATCCACCCCTTGGCAATGGGGGCAAAAGCCGATCCGGTTCGACTGGTATTCACCGCACCGACCGGACCCGCGTTCAATATCGGTCTGACTGATCTGGGAGACCGTTTCCGCCTAGTCGGCAATGAAGTCGATGTTGTACCGCCGGAAGCTGAGCTACCAAACCTCCCGGTGGCACGCGCCGTATGGGAACCGAAGCCAAATCTCGCAACATCTGCGGCAGCGTGGATGCACGCAGGAGCTCCCCACCACACATTGCTGTCACAAGCAATCGGACGAGAGGTGTGGGAGGACTTCGCCAATATGGCCGGCATTGAAATGGCCGTCATCGATGAGCGAACAGACCTACGTGAGTTCAAAAAGGAGCTTGCGTGGAACAAGTCCGTATACTAATACGGCTGTAGAGCAGGGGGGCAGGCCGCGTACACACCGCACCTGCCCCCTCTTCTTCTAAACCCAAAAAACACACCCCAAGCACGCCACACCACCACCCACACGGCATCAAAAAAAAGGGGGGAGAGGCGACCGCGACCACGTCACGACCGCCTCTCCCCCACAAAGAAAAACACACAAAAAGGAGAAGGGGGAAAAGCCAGTGGCTTCTCCCCCTTCTCCTATTCACAAATAAAATTAAATTGTTTGGCAGCGACCTACTCTCCCACACCCCCACGAGTGCAGTACCATCAGCGCAGAAAGCCTTAACCACCAGGTTCGGAATGGAACTGAGTGTACCCCTCCCGCACACACCACCAAACAAAAACACACAGGCCAACACACCCAGGAACACAAACCCCAGCATGTTGCCTCAGAATCATATAATGCACGTGAGCATCAAATCTCTACCCCAACCAACCCCCAAAAAAGGGAAAATATTAGTTAAGCTCTCGGCCATTAGTACCGGTCCACTCCACAAGTCACCCTGCTTCCATACCCGGCCTATCAACCCCATCATCTCTAGGGAACCTCACCAACAAACCAATGTTGACGGAGATCTCATCTCGAAGCACGCTTCCCACTTAGATGCTTTCAGCGGTTATCGCTCCCGAACGTAGCCAACCAGCCATGCCCCTGGCGGAACAACTGGCACACCAGCGGTTCGTCCATCCCGGTCCTCTCGTACTAGGGACAGCCCCTCATCAAATCTCCAACGCGCGCGGCGGATAGGGACCGAACTGTCTCACGACGTTCTAAACCCAGCTCGCGTGCCGCTTTAATGGGCGAACAGCCCAACCCTTGGGACCAACTCCAGCCCCAGGATGCGACGAGCCGACATCGAGGTGCCAAACCATCCCGTCGATACGGACTCTTGGGGAAGATCAGCCTGTTATCCCCGGGGTACCTTTTATCCGTTGAGCGACACCACACCCGTACGTTGATGCCGGATCACTAGCCCCAACTTTCGTTCCTGCTCGACCCGTCAGTCTCACAGTCAAGCACCCTTATACGCTTACACTCACCAACTGGTTTCCAACCAGCCCGAGGGCACCATTGAACGCCTCCGTTACCATTTAGGAGGCAACCGCCCCAGTTAAACTACCCACCAGGCACTGTCCCCCAACCCGATCAGGGCCGAAGGTTAGACACACCATCAAACCAGAGCAGTATTTCACCAACGACTCCACCAACACTAGCGTGCCAGCTTCCCAGTCTCCTGCCTATCCTACACAAACCAAACAGTGCACCAATACCAAGCTATAGTAAAGGTCCCGGGGTCTTTCCGTCCTGCCGCGCGAAACGAGCATCTTTACTCGTACTACAATTTCACCGAGCCCCTCGTCGAGACAGCGCCCAAGTCGTTACGCCTTTCGTGCAGGTCGGAACTTACCCGACAAGGAATTTCGCTACCTTAGGATGGTTATAGTTACCACCGCCGTTTACTGGCGCTTCAATTCACCACGACACCCCACAGGGCTAATGGATCCTCTTAACGTTCCAGCACCGGGCAGGCGTCAGTCCATATACCTCACCTCACGGCTTCGCATGGACCTATGTTTTTAGTAAACAGTCGTTCCCCACCAGACTCTGCAACCCCCACCAGCTCACAGTCGCTTGACTACACCAGTAAGGGCCCTCCTTCTCCCGAAGTTACGGAGGCAATTTGCCGAATTCCTTAACCATACATCACTCGAACGCCTCAGTATACTCTACCTGACCACCAGTGTCGGTTTAGGGTACGGGCCGAACAACACTCGCTAGAGGCTTTTCTCGACACCACGGAATCACAGAATTCAACCCAACGGTCTACGCATCAGCGCTCACCCACACCCACTCAAGGGCCATTGCTCGGATTTACCTAAACAACGGGCTACCACCTTNCCCCGCCTCATCCACCAGACGGTACTGCTATCCCCATGCGTCACCCCATCACTACACTACCAACAGAAAGGACCCCAACCAGATCAAAACAGCCAAGAAGCAAAACCCCTCAACCATCCGTCACCAGCCGGTTAGCATAACTGCCTTCGCACAACACGCATCACTCGGGTACCGGAATATCAACCGGTCAACCATCGACTACGCCTCACGGCCTCGCCTTAGGACCCGACTAACCCAGAGCGGAACAACCGTCCTCTGGAACCCTTAGTCAAACGGCGGACTAGATTCTCACTAGCCTTACGCTACTCATGCCTGCATTCTCACTCGCACACACTCCACGGACACACCCCAACGGGCTAGCTCACGCTTCCGCTTCCCCGCATGCACGACGCTCCCCTACCCACACACAACCACCAACGTGGCCACATGCGCTACGGCTTCGGCGGTGCACTTCAGCCCCGCTACATTATCGGCGCTCAACCACTCGACCAGTGAGCTATTACGCACTCTTTCAAGGATGGCTGCTTCTAAGCCAACCTCCTGGCTGTCAACGCGATCAAACATCCTTTTCCACTCAGCACACCCTTAGGGGCCTTAGCCGGTAATCAGGGCTGTTTCCCTCTCGACCCTTGATCTTTTCACCAACAGTCTCACTGCCAACACCACACAACAGCATTCGAAGTTTAACTCGAGTCAGTAACCAACACGGCCCATTCCCGAATCAGAGCCCTACCACCATCACATGAACATGTTGACGCTGTACCTAAATACATTTCGGGGAGAACCAGCTATCACGGAGTTTGATTGGCCTTTCACCCCTACCCACACCTCATCCCCCCAATTTGCAACTTAGGTGGGTTCGGGCCTCCACACGCTCTTACACGCGCTTCACCCTGGACATGGGTAGATCACCCCGCTTCGGGTCTAAAACACACAACTCTACGCCCTCTTCAGACTCGCTTTCGCTCCGGCTACCCCACAACAGGTTAACCTCGCTGCACACCTTAACTCGCAGGCTCATTCTTCAAAAGGCACGCCATCACCCACACCCACCAAAAGACAGGCAACAGGCTCTGACGGCTTACAGGCACACGGTTTCAAGCACTCTTTCACTCCCCTCCCGGGGTACTTTTCACCATTCCCTCACGGTACTCATCCACTATCGGTCACCAAACACGTTTAGGCTTACCAGACGGTCCTGGCAGATTCACACAAGGCTCCACGAACCCCGCACTACTCGAGCATCACACCAACACATGCACACCAGCCTTCACCTACAGGACTCTCACCCACTCCGGTTGACCATCCCAAGCCATTCAGCTAACCAGCACACACACGCACGCCCCCGGTAGAAGACGACCAGCGCAACCTCACAACCCCGCAACCGCAACAGCTACCGCCTCTTCACACGATCACAGTTTAGCCTCCATCCGCTTTCGCTCGCCACTACTCACGAAATCACTATTGTTTTCTCCAACAGGTACTAAGATGTTTCACTTCCCCGCACACCACCAACTGGCCTATACATTCAACCAGCAGCAACCGACCACCAAGCCGGCTAGGTTACCCCATTCGGAAACCCTGGGATCAACGCCCTGTTGACAACTCCCCCAGGAATATCGCAGCCTCACACGTCCTTCATCGGCATCATTCGGCACCAAGGCATCCACCATGCGCCCTACACAACTTAACCAACACACACCCACACACACCACACACGACAAAGCAGCCCGCTCATGCACCACCACGAAGACACAACCCCGCAACAGCCACACCAACACACCACCCACGCGCCACAGCACATGTAGGCACAAGTCAGTCAGGATAGAAACATAAAGACACTCACGCACACTATACAAATCTCAAACAACACACCAGCCAATGCACACGCACACAACACGCACCACACCAACCAACACATCACCACCACACCATCCACAACAGACAACACAGCAGCAATCCGCCAGCCAATGCACACACGCCACACACGCTCAACATCAACCCGCTCCAAGGCCTATCGCCTCAGAACCCAAACAGGGTGCCACACCAACACCAGAACCACCAACACAGCACCCCCAGCACCACCATCAAACAACAGTGACAACAAGAAACACCACACCAGCAAACACCAGCATCAATGCGTAAATAGACAGTCAACGAGTAAACGACACACCATAAAAAACAATCAGTCCACATCCAAAACAGCACAACAACAAACGACACTCGCCGCTCGCGCCAACCAACACCACAATCAACAACCACTAACCAAACCAATGATCACCAATCATCAACTGCACACAGCATCAGCCAGACCATTCCAGACAATAAAGAAACCACCAACTACTCACCACCAGTCAGACTCAACCAACCAGCAGCACACCATCAGACACCCAAAAGCACCCAACAGCAACTTCATCAGCAATCCCTCAACAGACTCCTTAGAAAGGAGGTGATCCAGCCGCACCTTCCGGTACGGCTACCTTGTTACGACTTCGTCCTAATCGCCAGCCCCACCTTCGACCACTCCCCCCAGCAAAAACCGGTTAGGCCGCAGGCTTCGGGTGTTGCCAACTTTCATGACGTGACGGGCGGTGTGTACAAGGCCCGGGAACGCATTCACCGCAGCGTTGCTGATCTGCGATTACTAGCGACTCCACCTTCATCGAGCCGAGTTGCAGACTCGAATCCGAACCACGACCGGCTTTACAGAGATTCGCTCCACCTCACAGCTTCGCTACCCGCTGTACCGGCCAATGTAGCATGCGTGAAGCCCTGGACATAAGGGGCATGATGACTTGACCTCATCCCCACCCTCCTCCGGTTTAACACCGGCAGTCTCCCGCAAGTCCCCAGCCGAACTGCTGGCAATACAGGATAAGGGTTGCGCTCGTTGCGGGACTTAACCCAACATCTCACGACACGAGCTGACGACAGCCATGCACCACCTGTCACCCAGTCCGAAGAAACCCACATCTCTGCAGGCGTCCGGGTGATGTCAAACCCAGGTAAGGTTCTTCGCGTTGCATCGAATTAATCCGCATGCTCCGCCGCTTGTGCGGGCCCCCGTCAATTCCTTTGAGTTTTAGCCTTGCGACCGTACTCCCCAGGCGGGGCGCTTAATGCGTTAGCTACGGCACAGAACCCACAAAAGAGCCCCACACCTAGCGCCCACCGTTTACAGCATGGACTACCAGGGTATCTAATCCTGTTCGCTCCCCACGCTTTCGCTCCTCAGCGTCAGAACAAGCCCAGAGATCCGCCTTCGCCACCGGTGTTCCTCCACATATCTGCGCATTCCACCGCTACACGTAGAATTCCAATCTCCCCTACTTGCCTCAAGCCTGCCCGTATCCACCGCAAAACAATGATTAAGTCACTGCCTTTCACGACAGACGCAACAAGCCGCCTACGAGCCCTTTACGCCCAATAAATCCGGACAACGCTCGCGCCCTACGTCTTACCGCGGCTGCTGGCACGTAGTTAGCCGGCACTTATTCAAACACTACCGTCAACAGACAACAAGCCTGCCTTCGCCATGAATAAAAGGAGTTTACAATCCGAAAACCGTCATCCTCCACGCGACGTCGCTGCATCAGGGTTCCCCCCATTGTGCAATATTCCCCACTGCTGCCTCCCGTAGGAGTCTGGGCCGTATCTCAGTCCCAATGTGACCGACCGCCCTCTCAGGCCGGCTACCCGTCACCGCCTTGGTAGGCCATCACCCCACCAACAAACTGATAGGCCGCAAGCCCCTCTCCAGCCGAAAAAACTTTCCACACACCACCATGCGATGACATGTCATATCCAGTATTAGCTGCCGTTTCCAGCAGTTATCCCAAAGCCAGAGGCAGGTTACTTACGTGTTACTCACCCGTTCGCCACTCGAGTACCCAGCAAGCTGGGCCTTTCCGTTCGACTTGCATGTGTGAAGCACGCCGCCAGCGTTCGTCCTGAGCCAGGATCAAACTCTCCAACAAAAACCAAAAACAAAAATGTTAAGGCAAATGCCGAAAACTCAACCTGACCACAATAATCCAAAAAATATCGGAATAAAGAAATCAACAGTCATACAAACCAACCAAACAACACCACCACCATGCCCAAACAGACACAACAACAGCATCATCCAGCCAGCCCGCACGCTGACTATCCAAACACCCTGTTCAGTTCTCAAACAACACGCCACAACCAACAACACCACAAAACAGCATCACCAGCCGAAGCAACCCCTCAACATTACCAAACCCCACCAGAAAGTCAAGAACAACCCCCAGTAGACCGCATCACACAGACACGCCAGCAAGCCAAAGGCACCACCAACACAACCAAACAACACCCAACCCCAACAGAGCCAAGCCACCCACAACAACACAACCAAAATGTCGCATTCCTGCCGGTCTGTCCGATTGCCTCGGCGACAAGAACTAATTTACGGCACTTATCCTGACCGCTATTGCAAGCCCCCCAAGCATAGTGACTCAGCACTCCAACAGGAGGAACCTTCCCTGGTAATCCGCATAACCAGGGACGTGAGATATCCACAATTATCGACTGCACGGGAGGAGCCGTACTCCGCACGAGCCACTAACGATTACGTGCCGATGCCTTGCAGAAGTGTGTCAACGACTTTGGGTGCGAAGTCGTCTGAATTCAAGTCGGGGAAGTTCTCATAGACCCGAACGGACATGAGCGGGCTGATAAACATGACCACCGCCAGATCGAGATCGACGTCTGGACGGACCTCTCCTCGTTCAATCCCTCGTTGGAATACGTCTTTGATGAACTGGCGACGCTTTTGCATCACCCGGTCGTTGTGCTCTCGCAATTTCTCATTGCTCTTCAATTCCAGGGAAATCGCCTTAAACACCGCCAGTTCGTGCGGGCTAAGATCGGTTCTCATATTGGAAGCGAGCCGAATAAGGTCGTCGCGCACACTCGTGTGCGGCAAGTCCTGCACTACCGCTGCCTTGATGCTGTCAACCGCCGCTACGATGAGCTCTTCTTTCGAACTCCAACGCCGATAGATCGTCGCCTTCGAAACGCCGGATCGATCCGCGATCGCTTCAATGCTGATCGACCCGACGCTTCCGCGTTCCACTAGGAGGTCCAAAGCAGCCAACAGTATTGACCTACTGGCTTCGCTACTACGTGGTCTCCCCTGCTGTGCACAGGTATCGTCACACGACTGGCCTTCTCTTTGAACTCCATCCATGGCACCATCTTCTCATTGACCCGGCGTTCGGTTACGCCTTCTGTTCTGCATCCGAGGCTTGCTTCATGACCTGCCCTTTGGTCGGGAAGAACAGAGCGACCACGATTGCCGCCAAAACTCCGACACCGACCGCACACCATGCCGTCAGGTGCATGGCTTGAACGAACGATTCGTTGGCCGCCGACATGACTGATCCGGTCTGTTCCGGAGGCACCGCCCCTTCTTCGACCGCACCATAGGTGGAAGCGATCGAATCCTGTGCTTCAGCGGGCAGCTGCGGAGCATCAACGGTGACCTGGCTGCGGTAGTTCTGCGCCATTACCGTTCCGAGTACCGCCACGCCGAGGGACCCGCCGACTTGGCGCAAGGTGTTGGCGAGTGATGAAGCCACACCGGCCTTCTCCTTTGGGACCGACGACATCAAGGTGTTCATCGCCGGTGGCATGAGGTTGGACATTCCCGTGCCCTGAATGGCGAACAAAAGGACCATGACCCAGGTGGGAGTGTCCGTCTCCAGTTGCGTAGCAATGCCCAACGAGGTCATCACCAGTCCCGACCCCGCGAGTCCGACCGCCTTTGGTCCGAAACGCTCCACCATGTTGTTGGACAGGGGCGAAAAGATCATCATCGAAGCCGCGAAGGGAAGGAACAACATCCCCGCTTGGAAGGGACTGAACCCCTTGACGATCTGAATGTAGAACGTCATGAAGAAGATAACCGCCATCGACGCGAAGAAGATGAGGGCGATGATTCCCGACGAAGCGGCGAATCGCGCGTTCTTGAACAGGTTCATGTCCAAAGACGCATACGGGATTCGCTTTTCCCACAGTACGAATCCGGTGAGTACGACGATTCCAATGAGCAACGGTCCCCAAACGCTGAGCGTGCCCCACTGACCGGAGTCCCCGGCCTCAATGATCCCGTAGGTCAAGGCGACGAGACCAACGATGGTCAGAATCATTCCGACCACGTCGGTGCGCAGCTTGGGGCCCTTCGATTCGGGAGCCATGATCACGATGAGAGCCATGGCCACGATCACAATGGGTACGTTAATGAGGAAGATCGATCCCCACCAGAACCGCTCCAGCAGGACCCCGGCCAACATGGGCCCGAGTGCGCCACCGGCCCCTACGGCCGCAGTCCAAATCCCGAGAGCCTTGGGGAATTCCTTGTTCGAAAACACCGAGCGCAGCAGAGAAAGCGTCGACGGCATCATGGCCGCCGCCCCGACACCTTGAAGCGCGCGATACCAGATCAACTGTGTTGGGTTAAGGGCATAGGCCGATAGCAGGGAAGCGATACCGAACACAAGCAAGCCGATAAGCAATAGTCTCTTTCGCCCGAACTTGTCACCGATAATCCCAAAGGCGAATAGAAGACCGGCAAAAACGAGCGTATAGGAGTTGATCATCCACGCCAATTCGCTCTGGGAGGCTCCGATCCCGTCATTGGGATCGGCCAGAGTCTTCATGGCCACGTTCAGAACGGTGTTGTCCAAAACCACGATGATGAGGCTGAGAACGAGTACAGCCAGAATCCACCACCGATAGGGGTGTCCTTTGTCTGCTTCGATGTCGGAGGCGTCCGATACGGTTTCCGACGTTGATTCGCGTGTTGACATGTTTTTCACAATACCACTTCCAATACGAAACCGTATCGTATAGTAACTAACGTCACGGACGTTCAACTTCCTCATAATCAGCGATGTTTGCTTGGGGCACAGAACAATACGAAATCGAACGCAGTCCGTTCTCAGGTGCCCTGGATACAGAAAGGGCCCCGCTGGAAGCTCCAAGCGGGACCCATGTCATCTGTATCGCACCTTATCGGTTGCGTCGTGATTTGCCACGTGCCTCTTTCTCGGCACGAACTCGTTCCAACCGTTCGGCACGACGTGCGTCGTGCTCGGCGCGACGCTCTTCAGCAGACTTCCTGTCGGTCCGTTCGAACCTGATGTCCTTTCCGCGCGGGCTGACGGTCGCCAATAGTTCGGGATCGGTGGGCTCCCACTCAAATTCGTGTTCTCCGATTTTGACGATCGAACCCGGCACCGCTCCGGCCTTCACCAATTCGTCCTCGACACCGAGATTGGCCAAGCGGTCGCCCAGATAACCAATGGCTTCCTCGTTCTGGAAGTTCGTCGTCTGAATCCAACGTTCCGGTTTCTTACCCACAACCTCAAACTCGACATCCCCCTCAAACGCCGGCGTGCGGCTGTAAACCTGGAAGGCATCGCTTTCGACACCCTTCGGTTTGATGACGACTCGGGGTGCCTCCGGTTCGGGCTGCTTCGCCCGGTAGGTCTCCACGGCTTCGGCGAAGGCAAAGGACAGCTGGCGAAGACCCGTTCGCGTCACCGCGCTGACTTCATAGATGGGCCACCCGTGTTCTTCCAATCGGGGCCGCACCATCTCCGCCAAATCCTGGCCGTCGGGAACGTCGATCTTATTCAAGACAATAATGCGAGGCTTATCGTGCAGACCGCCGTATTCTTCAAGTTCGGATTCAATGACGGCGATGTCGTCAATCGGATTTCGATCGCTCTCCAAATTGGCGGTGTCGACGACGTGAGCCAGAACCGCACACCGTTCGATATGGCGCAGGAACTCCAATCCCAGCCCTTTACCACCGGCTGCCCCCGGGATGAGACCCGGCACGTCGGCGACGGTGTACGTCGTATCACCGGCGGCGACAACGCCCAAGTTCGGAGTCAGGGTGGTGAATGGATAGTCCGCGATCTTGGGCCGGGCCGCAGACATATTGGCAATCAACGACGACTTTCCGGCTGAGGGATACCCGATCAGACCAACATCGGCAACGCTCTTCAGCTCCAGCACCACGCTAAAGCTCGGTCCCGGCTCACCCAATTCGGCGAAACCGGGGGCACGCCGTCGGCGGCTGATCAGGGAAGCATTCCCCCGACCACCACGCCCGCCTCGGGCGATGGTCACTTCCGTTCCATTTCCAGTCAAATCAGCAATTTCTTCCCCGTCCGCGAAGAGGACCGTGCCGTTGGGCACAGGGACGCGCAGAGTTTCACCGCGAGCGCCGTCGCGATTGTCGCCACGTCCATGGGAACCGTTGCCGGCTTTCAGTTGTTTTTTAAAGTGCAAGTCGAGGAGGGTGTGCGCGTTCGGGTCGACGTAAAAGATCACATCGCCGCCGTGTCCGCCGTCCCCACCGTCGGGTCCGCCCAACGGTCGGAACTTCTCTCGGTGGATTGAGACGCAACCATTACCGCCTGAACCGGCACTGACCTCGAGTTTCACCCGGTCGATAAAATTAGCCACGGCTCAAGCTTAACCGCTTGGACCCCCCTCGCAATCGGTCGCCGCGACTCGTGCTAAAGTTTTATCTCGTTGCGGGAAATTCACCGGGAACGGGAGATAACCGTGTAAGCGCCGTTAGCTCAAGTGGCAGAGCAATTGACTCTTAATCAATGGGTTCGGGGTTCGAGTCCCTGACGGCGCACAATTCACAGTGAAAGGCTGGAATCTCAAGCGAGATTCCAGCCTTTTTCGTTTGTTCGAGTGATCATTGTCGAATTCCGGCGGAGCCGGGTGGTTCCCGAGTTTCCACGGTCGACTGTCTTGTACCGCTGCCGTGGGCGCCCTTTATGCGGGATAATGAGTATTACTCGAAAAGGGGGTGAAATACAATGAGCCCGGCGATGCTCACCACACATTGGGACATCCAGGTCGACTTGGAAGAGGACCAAGACTACTGCGTTGCCACCGCTCGATTGACGCGCCGTGACGGCAGCACGCATAGCTGCGTAGGCCGCGCTAGGCGCAACCCCACGGATCGCCCCATGGCGCAGATCGGGGAAGAGTTGGCGAGCGCTCGGGCGCTGGCGGAGTTGAGTCGTGTTCTGCTGAGTGACGCGTCAAAGGACGTCGAGTTTAACGTCAGACGGGGAGACCCCGAACGCTAAGCGGTTTGATACGACAGTCGGCGCCGAATGTGTCGTTGCCGCCGCCCGGCGACAGCGACACTCTTCGGACGAGTGGTCAGGTGCCGGCTCTAGGCGTTGCTTTCGCTGAGTCCGGCGTTTTTCAGGAGACGCTTACGTACCTTTTTAGGTAGTTTGTCCACGTACACCGTCCCGTTCAAGTGATCGGTTTCGTGTTGGAGACACCGTGCTAGGAAACCGGTTCCTTCCAGAGTGATGTCTTTGCCGTTTTTGTCCTTCCCCGTCACCACCGCATGGTCGGCTCGGGCGACCTCGGTGTATTCCCCTGGAACGGACAGGCAGCCCTCGTTTTCCAGAACCAGTTTGCGCTCGCCTTCCACCGCCTGGAGTTCCGGATTCACAATATGCGCCACCGTGTGTTTTCCCTCATCGTCAGGGCAGTCGATCACAAAGACTCGGGCGTTCACTCCGATTTGGTTCGCTGCCAGTCCGACACCGTCGGCTTCGTACATGCTGGCGAACATGTCGTCAACGAGCTCAGCGAGCTCTTGGTCGAATTCGGTTACCTCAGTGCAGCGCTGATGCAGGACGGGGTCGCCGTAGTGCACGATGGGGCGTACGTTGCCGGACAAGTTGACTCCTTGGGTGAAAAGACACGAGCTTGTTGCAAACTCTGTGCAATATTAACTCACCCGAGGGCGTCAACCCGCCTACCCGGTCGGAAGCACCCTGAACGGGTTCAGTCGTCCGCCGGATAGATGTCCTCTCCGTCGATTCGGATCGCGAAGGGAGCGAGATCCTCCTCGGCGGGTCCCTGGGTCACTTGGCCGGAAATATCGTACTCGGACAGGTGGTTGGGGCAGACTATGACTCCATCATCGTCCGGCGCTTGAACGATGGTGCCCTGATGGGTGCATCGAGCGTCATAAGCGGCGATATCGCCTTCCGTCGGTTGCACCAGAACGACGGTTCCGACCACGATCCCGCCACCCGTCGGGACGTCGGATGTCCGTGCCAGCGGTTCGTTTGGATCCGGCTCTTGCTGTTCGGTGGGGTTGTCATCTTGGGTCGTTCCGCATGCGGCCAAGACGCCTGCGGTCCCGATCCCCACCGCACCGCAGAGGAGCGACCGGCGCGAAGAAAGGACGGCACGCGCCGTCTCTCGACGTTTATCGTTGTGCATGTTAAAGAAATACCATACTGCGAGCCCCAAAGGCATACATGCGATTGTTATTCGTCTATGTTTTTTGGGGAGGTCGAAAAAGGAGGACCGGCCCCAGTAGGCCGATCCTCCCCGGATGATTCAACCGCATAAACCGTAGCGGCTAATGACGTCTAGCCCACGTAGAGAAGCAGGTTCGGGCTTCCCTTCGGGTCGGAGACGACACCGCTGGTGGCGTTTCCGGTAATGTGGTCATTAACCTGAGACGGCGAGGCGCTCGGGTTGCCCTCCAAGTAAAGCGCGGCACCGCCGGCTACGTGTGGTGAAGCCATCGACGTTCCGCTGATGGTATTGGTGTCGTCATCTCCCTTGTGCCAAGCGGAGGTGATGTCGACGCCGGGAGCGAAGAGGTCAACGCAGTCTCCCCAGTTGGAGAAGGAGGCCCGAGTGTCGGTGTCGTCGGTCGCGCCGACGGTGAGAGCGTCCGGCGTGCTGGCCGGAGATTTGGTGCAGGCGTCGGCGTCCTCGTTACCGGCAGCGAGCGCGTAGGTGACTCCGCTGTCGATCGAGTTGGCGACCGCGTCGTTGACCGAGTCGCTGTAGCCTCCGCCCAGGCTCATGTTGGCCACGGCGGGCTTGACGGCATTGTCGGTGACCCAGTTGATCCCGTCGATGACCGAGGCCCACGATCCACCGCCGTTGCAGCGCAAGACCTTAACCGCGACCAGATCGACGTTCTTCGCAATACCGTATTCGGCTCCCCCGACGGTGCCGGCGACGTGGGTGCCGTGTCCGTTGCAGTCCTTGTCGGGGCCACCGACGGTGTTGGTGCCCCAGGTGGCGCGACCTTCGAACTCGTTGTGCGAGATCCGAATGCCGGTGTCGATGACGTAGGCGGTGACGCCGGAGCCGGTCGCCGGGTAGTCGTAGACGCCGTCGAGCGGCAGTTCACGCTGGTCACTACGGTCGAGACCCCAGGTCGGGTCCGACTGCGCCTGCAGCTGGACGGTGGCGTTCTGCTCGACGTAGTCGACGCGTGGGTGGCCCGCGAGACGCTTGGCCTCTTTCTCCGTCATGGTGGCCTCAAAGCCGTCCAATGCGGAGTCCCAGGTCCGCTCGACTTCGGCGCCGTACTTCTGAGCCAAGCCGTGCGCGGCCCGGTCCACCTGAGGCGTGTCATTGAGAACAACGATGTAGCTGTCGTTGATCGTGTTGGCCTCGTCGGCTCCGCGAACGGTCCCCTCGGCATTCGCAGGCGAGGCGCCGGCGAACACGGCGATCGCCATCGCACCCGTCATGGCTCCCAGCGTGGCGAACGGTCGGAAGCGGTTCCGCCCACTGGATTTCATTCGAATGGATTCCATCCGAACTCTCCCTTCAGTTTTCAGGTCAGCATCGGTGAGTCTTGGCTCGCTGAATCGGGCAAGTCGGTCAGCCCGGGTTCACAAACCAATTCTCTTTAATAAAAGAAATATTCATCTTTTATTAAATGCTTCCGCTCACGCTAAAGCTAGATCCGCACAAATACAAGACCGAATTTGTCTATATATAGACCACAGTGGCACAACAAAGGTATTGCCGAAGTCACCACGAACCCTCGGAGTGAGTATTTAAGGAACTGAAGAAAAGATCCGGGCGTCGGTTACTCGGCGTTCACACAGCCTACGCCAGTGCTCAGAAGGGACAGTGAGACTCGTTCTGAAAATGTCGTACGTATGACTCTCGTCGCCATGGAAAATACTCAGGTCGATTGGTAGGACGCTTTCAGAGTGTCCGAACTACAGAGGGGTCGAAAAAATTCTAAAAACAGATCGCGCTACGACGGTGCCTACTCCCGATCCCCGATCAGATCGCCCAGCCTAACCATCCTTGGTTTCCCGCCAAGTAGGCTTACAGATAAGAATCGCTGTGGCGACCACACCTACGTCACAGCAATGTCGACGATCGGAAGCGGGCTGAGCAGTGGGAAACATCTTCCATCAACATTTGGACGACTTGAATGAACTGCTGGTCGATATGTCCCAACGAACCGGGAGCGCGATGGAGCGAGCCGGGGGCGCACTGTTGACCGGTGACGTCGAACTGGCGCAACAGGCCGTTCAGGGTGATGACACCATCAATCGCATCCAATACGAAGTTGAAGACCGGGTCGTGGAACTCATGACCCGATATCAACCCCTGGCCCACGACCTACGCTTCGTGCTGGGGTCCGCCCGCATTACGAGCGACCTCGAACGGGCCGCAGACTATGCCAAACACATCGCCACCACCGTCATCGAACGTGCTCCGTTTCCCGCCGTCCCCGAATTCCTCCACCCCCACTTCGAGACCATGGCACGGGCCGCCGCCCGCATCGGCGACAAGACCACCGAGATACTCACTTCACGGGACGTCGTCAAAGCCTCGCAGCTGTCGCTGGACGACGACGAACTGGACGCGGCGCAGGAGGCCGTCCACGACGCCTTCGCCGACTGGAACTACGGAGCAC
This sequence comes from Haloglycomyces albus DSM 45210, assembly GCF_000527155.1. NCBI lineage: Bacteria > Bacillati > Actinomycetota > Actinomycetes > Glycomycetales > Glycomycetaceae > Haloglycomyces > Haloglycomyces albus. Next base: position 434,666 of record NZ_AZUQ01000001.1, read on the forward strand.
AGGCCGCCGTCGACGCCGCCCTGCTCGCCCGGTTCTTCGAAAGGTACGGGGATCATTCCGTTAAAGTGGCGCACCAAGTCGTGTATCTGGTGACCGGTGAGGTTCGCCTGGATCGTTCCTGAAAATCTCCAGCAGTCCACTGACGATCAAATACTGCGCGACGGCATAGGTGATCATGATCGCCTCCGCACGCCCGGTGAAATCGATGTCGGCCAGCTCCAAACCGATCATCAGGTCCGAAGCCACGAACATCAACGCCCCGTATCGCACTCGGGTTTCTTCCATACCGGCGGCCAAGGCGGCCATGCTGATCAAGAGCAAACTGTAGATGCCCACCGGTGCGGCGAACGCTGCGAAATCCTTCCAGAATACGACATTGAAAACCAGCCACAACAGCAGCAACGCCGCCGGCAACGGCCAACGGCGTACGGCCCCGCGAATCGCGCCCTGGGAAATGAACACCCACATGTACAGCACCTGCATGATGCCGAACAGGGCGATTCCCGCCATGAACATCAGTTCTCCATCGGGTAGCAGGGCGGCATCGGCGAGCCACGCGGCTATGAGGGCCAGAGCGATAATGCGGTGTTGGTTGCGGGTCAGGCGCGATTCCGCGATGAAGTAGACCACGAGCAATGGCATGAGCACGAGCTTGCTTACCCAGCGCACCGGTGCGATATCGAACACGATGGCGGCCACGTCCACTCCGGTGGCCAGGGCAAAAAGGCTGAGTACGACCTGCGTCATGAATATCCTTTTCGGGGGGCTCTGGGGCGGTTTCACCCATGATATCGAACGCCTATCCGACGGTGGTGAGCCGGATTTCCAAAAGTCCGATCGTCGTTCACCTTGTGTTCAACTTGCTTTCTCTCCATGTATGCCCCGAGCCTTTTTCATGGGACGTGAACGAGATAGACACCCGAAAGACAGAGAGAAAACGTGAAAATGACAATGCGCCGTCGGGCCTTCATTCCAGTCCTGGCCGCTAGCTCCTTGGCATTCAGTCTCGCCGCCTGCGGTGGAGACGAGGCGGACGAGGTGATTGGAACCGGTGCCTCCTTCCCGGACGCGTATTACCAGGCCGCCATCGCCGAGTTTAACGATGACCACGATTTCGACGTCACGTACGACGCGGTTGGATCCGGAACCGGCAAGTCCGACTTCGGAGAAGGTCTCAACGACTTCGCTGGAACCGACTCACTCGTGGGTGACGGTGACGGCCCCGAAGACGGAAGCTACCAGTACATCCCCACCGTAGCCGCCCCCATCACCATCCCGTTCAACCTCGAAGGAGTCGAGGAACTGAACCTGGGTCAGGAAACCCTGGCCAAGATCTTCCAAGGCGACATCACCAGCTGGAGCCACGATGAAATCGCCGCCGCCAACGAAGGCGTGGAACTCCCCGAGACCGACATCACCATTGCCCACCGCTCCGACGGTTCGGGAACCACGGGTAACTTCACCCGTTTCCTCGACGAGGCCACCGAATCGTGGACTCTCGGTGCGGGAGACACTGCCGAATGGCCGTCCAACGCCGTCGGTGGTGACAAGAACACCGGTGTCGCCCAGGTCGTACAGGACACCGACGGTGCGATCGGCTACGTAGACTACGCCGACGCCACCGAACTTGGACTGACCACCGCCAACGTGGAGAACAAGGACGGAAACTTCGTCGCTCCCACGCTGGAGGGCACCACCGCCGGCCTGGATGGGGCCGAGGTGAACGACGACCTGTCCTTCAACCCGCTGAACGCGGCGGGTGAGGACGCCTACCCGATCACCGCCCCCACCTACCTCCTGCTGCACACCGACCAGGACGGCGACAAAGCTGACCAGGTCAAGGAATTCGTCACCTGGCTGCTCACCGACGGTCAGCAGTACGCGGAGGAGAACGGTTACGCGGCTCTGCCCGACGGATTGGCGGAGCAGGCACTCACGGCCGTGGAAGACACCCTCGGATAACACACCAGATGTACACGGTTGACGGTTTCATCGATCGCTTCACCCTCCCAGGTGTCGCAGACCGACGCTACCCGTATAGTGCTCCAGTCAACGTCAACCGTGTCCTTTTGACAGATCGCAGCGTCCCCGGGCTTACCCCGGGGACGCTCTTTGCGTACCTACCACAAAAAGAACACGGAGAAATAGGTTGAGCACCATAGACCGGCCACCGGCAGACCTTGAGTCACGTGCCCGAACCCGATTGGCCGACAGGTCTTTCAAATGGCTCGTCACCGGAGCAGGGCTCACGGTCTTGGCGATTCTGGCCTTCATTCTGATCTCAACGACGAATCAGGCCTTTCCCGCGTTGCGGCACGCAGGTCCCATCGAATTCCTGTTCGGAAGCCGATGGGCCCCCAACGAAGAAATCTTCGGTACGCTGTCGATGCTGTACGGGACCGCCGTCACCAGCCTGATCGGCATGATCTTCGCGGTTCCCGTTTCCATTGGACTCGCCCTCTTCATCAGCGAAATCGCACCTCGCTGGGCCAAGCGCCCCATCATCACCGTCATCGACCTGTTGGCGACCATTCCGTCGGTCGTATTCGGACTTGTGGGCGTCATCGTCTTGGCACCGCATCTCGCTTCGATTTATCAGTGGTGGTCGGACCTGGTATCGCCGATTCCAATCTTGAACACCGTTTTCGGTGACGCGAACTCCGGGCGTACCTATTTCACCGCCGGAATCGTCCTGGCGGTCATGATCATTCCCATCATCACGTCCATGTCCCGAGAGGTGTTCGACACCGTCCCCGACACCGACAAGCAGGCCGCCTACGCGCTGGGTGCCACCCGTTGGGAAATGATCAAGGGTGCCATTCTCCCCCACTCCTTCGGAGGACTCGTGGGAGCCTCCATGTTGGGGCTGGGCCGTGCCATGGGTGAAACCATCGCAGTGACCCTGGTCGTCGGTGGTGCCTTCCACATCTCGGGGAACATGTTCGATTCAGGAAACACCATGGCCGCCGCCATCGCCCAGCAGTTCGGCGAGTCGTCAGGCCTTCACACCGATGCCCTGATCGGAATCGGTGTGGTGCTGTTCGCGCTGACCGTCATCGTCAACCTCCTCGCCCGCCTCGTCGTCCGTCGTGCCGAAGCCAAGTTCAAAGGAGCCAGCTAATATGTCCACCATCGCTCCGCCTCCCGAGAATCCACGACGTGATCTCAGCACGCGTTCTCTGGGGAAGATCCGCAATTTCAAAAACCGTGGCGCTACCGCCGCCATCGCGTTCTGCCTTGTGGCGGCGGCGCTTCCTCTGATCTTCGTATCATGGGAAGTCCTCAGCCGGGGCGGATCCATGTTGAGCTTGGAGTTCCTCACCTCCGACATCCCGCGTAACTACCGGTCGGTCGGTGGCGGCATGTGGCCGGCGATTATGGGAACGTTGATCATTACCGGAATGGCCGCGCTCCTGGCGTTGCCCATCGGTATCGCGGGCGCGGTATACCTGAACGAATACGGTAAGAATTCGGCGACCGCCAGGTTCATCCGTACCATGTCCGACGTCATGACCGGCGTCCCGTCGATCGTGATGGGCCTGTTCATTTACGTGGTGTGGGTGCTGACCATCGAAGAGCGCAACGGTTTCGGGGGCGCTTTGGCGCTGGCCTGCCTGATGCTTCCCATCGTGGTGCGGTCGGCCGAGGAAATGCTGAAACTCGTCCCCGAAGAATACCGGCTGGCTTCGGCGGCATTGGGGACTCCCAAATGGAAGACGATCATGACGGTCGTTCTGCCTTCCGCCTCTTCCGGTCTAACGTCGGGTTCCCTTCTGGCCATTGCCCGCGCCGCCGGGGAAACCGCTCCCATCATCGTTACCGTCGGGCTGACGTACTCCGTCAATCCCGACCTCTTCTCCGGGGGAAACACGACTCTGGCGGCCCAGATCTATCGCAATGCCGCCCAACCGTTCGACGGAGCGGTGGACCGTGCTTGGGCAGCGGCCCTGACGTTGATCGCCATCGTGTTCGTCTTTACGATCATCGCACGCGTCATCGCCGCACGGTTCTCCATCGAGTCCAAGCGGGGTTAGTGCACCTAAACGGCGGTGTCCGGATGGGCACTCCGAACACCGCCGTCAACAGCCGGGCACGTGGATTCAGCTGAAATGAATCCCTGTGGCCGGACCGGTGGGAACATCGTCCTGGTCCGCCGTTTCGTGCCGCTCGCTTCGTTTCCGGGCGTTAAAGGGCATTGACCCGGCGGGTCCTGGGGTTTTTCCCAGTATCGTCCGAGCCTGGTTCAAATACTTCAGACCGGCCAAAGCATAGGCTCTGGCCTTCTCGAACTGGGAGGTCTTTTTGGCGGTGCTCAACACCCGCTGAGCCTCAGCCAAAAGCCTCTTTGCTCGATCCACAGCAGACTTGGCCTCTTCCTTACCCGCCGTTGCCGGCAGGATGTCCACTTGACTGGAGAGAAGCGCGGTCCACGCCTCCGCGTCGGACTTGGCGCGGTCCTTACGCCTGCGGCGTGTATCAATATATGAACGCAGTCCCAATACCATGGCTGCGAGAACCACGACAGCGACAACGGCTCCGAACGAAACGAGGGCGACCATGATCGCAGTTTCCATGAGTTCACCTCCGAGACGCAGTCGTGAAAATTAATACCATTTCAATGGTAAGCCATTACCCATGGCGACCGGAAGTCCCCAATTGCGATTTCTAGCTGGGCACAAGGGCAACAGCCGCGTCCTGACGGTCAAGCGCCACCCACCGTGCCACTATTTCGATTCACTCCGAAAACCGAGTATCGGAACATGTGAGCAACGTTCAACCTCCTGAACAAAGCTCAGTTTATGAGAGATCCACAGGCTTCGGGCAGAATTTCGGGAATCCGACAGCTGCGACTCGCGGTCGCCGTCGGCATTCTCCTGACCTTGATGAGCACCATGGGGTATGTTTCACATTTCATATGCGATCATGCGCATGTTAGCATCAAAATTAGACGGCCCACCGTCGTCGACCACACTGATAAGCAACAGGGCTAGTAGAGGAGTCACCTCAGCATGGGAGCAGGACACGATCACGGCACGGGAGCGGCCTCAGCGGTTTCCCTGGGCTCGAAGCATCGCAACCGCCTTTGGATCGCCCTGGGCCTGTCGCTTACCACCATGGCCGTCGAGGCCCTCACCGCCTGGCTGACCGGCTCCTTGGCTCTGCTGTCGGACGCGGCACACGTGGGAACCGACGCCATCGGCATCGGCATGGCCCTGGCCGCCATCCTCGCGGTGCGCCACGCCTCCGCCGCCTCACATCGCACGTACGGCTTTTACCGACTCGAGGTCCTCGCGGCCCTGGCCAATACCGTCTTGCTGTTCGGGGTGGCCGTCTTTGTTTTCGTCGAAGCGGTGAAACGCTTCGGAGATCCCCCCGAGGTCCAGTCTCTCCCCATGATCCTGGCCGCCACCTGGGCACTGGCCGCCAATGTCAGCGCCTTGTTCCTGCTGCGCAGCGGGGCCAAGGAAAGCATCAACCTGCGGGGAGCCTACTTCGAGGTACTCGGCGACGCACTCTCCTCCATCGGCGTCATCGTGGCTGCGGTCATCATCCAGTTCACGCAGTGGTATTACGCCGACGCCATACTCGCCTGCGCCGTGGCGCTGTTCATTCTGCCGCGTGCGTATCGACTCGGCCGAGACGCACTGCGGATCTTGCTTGAAAGCGCACCCACACGGATGAATATTCCCGCAATGGAAAGAGAACTGAAAGCCCTTCCCGGAGTGAGAGAGGTTCACGACCTTCATGTTTGGACGCTCACCTCCGGCATGGACGCGGCCACGGTTCACCTAGTGGCCCAAGAGGATACGGAACATTCTGAGGTCCTCAAAGAGGCTAAATCCTTGCTCAACGACGGCTTTCATATTACACATAGCACTGTCCAAATCGAGCCTGATGACGATGTCTCCACGTGCGAGAACCCCAATTGGTGACTCTCGGTGTTGATGTCAATAATCCGATACTGACGTGTTCGTGACGCCATATCCATTCGCACATGCGATATGGTGGAGCAACCTGGGGACTCGAGATGTTTTCCCATATTAGGAGGAACAAATGCTGACATCAGAGTGGAAGAAGAGCGCTCGTTCGGGACACAACGGCGCGTGTGTGGAGGTTCGCGTCGCCGACAAGTCGATCCAAGTCAAGGACTCCAAACTCAACGAAAGCCCGATACTTCGGGGAGGTGCAGCCGACTGGCAGGCTATTCTGTCGTCGTAACGAACGACCAGCGATGCCTCGCCCGATAACGGCCACCTGTCAGCGCCGTCCATGCGACGCCACAGCCAGCGGCAGGCTTCGCTCCGTGGCGCTCGATGGCCGCCGGTGTGGTGGCACGGAAATCAAGGAACGACACCCTTGAACGACGTCATCGATGACCACCGGAGTACGACGACGACCGTGCCGCACAACGCTTGATACAGAGCGGACGATTCCTACCGACACAATCCCGCTCTCACACGAGCGTTGCGAGGAGTACCGACATTACAACGCGACAACACGAACGGGGCTGCCTCGAAAGCCGAGTGCAGCCCCGTTCACATGTCCTCCACCGGTGCCGACGGGTTCGACACCGCATCAGCGCCTAAAGACTTTCCAACTCCCGCATGTACTTACGAATGAACTCGCGGCTTTCGATCGGCCCCTTGGCGATAGAGCGCAAGTTGTTGAATACGCCCTGGAAGGGTCGAACCGAATCCCCTTCCTCGTATATGTCGCCGTTGTGGCTCTCCACGTATACGACTTCCGGGTGTCGATATCCGGCCGGGTCCTCACTGAATTCCATGATCGTGAACGAGCCCAGCATGCCCGGATAGGTTCCCGCCGCCAGCGGCAGAACTTGCACGTCGACTCCGGGGCGTTCGGTGATGAACAGCAGATGTTCCAGTTGCTTGAGCATGACCTGCGGGCCACCGATAACCCGGCGCAGCGCCCCTTCGTCCAGGATGTTCCACAGCTTGAGGTCGTCACCGAGGCGCTCTTGACGTTTCATGCGCAATTCAATGCGCTTCTCCATCAACTTCTTGCTCTCTTCGGTGGCCAAGGTGAACGTGGCCCGGGCATAGTCTTCGGTTTGCAGGAGCCCGTTAATGATCAATCCATCGTAGATGTTCAGGGTATTGGCCCCCGACTCCAATCCGACGTAGGTCGAATAGGCGGGCAGGATGGAATCCGAGTAGCGCGCCCACCAGCCTCGCCGACGCGATTCACCCGCGATGCGGATGATTTCCTGAACCTCGTCGGAGTCGACGTCCGCACCGTACACCTCGGCAAGCTTTCGGATGTCGCGCGGCTTGATGCCGACGTTGCCCGATTCCATGCGATAGATCGTGGAGGTCGTACATTCCAATACATCGGCCGCCTCCTGCGCGGAGCATTCCGCTTCCACGCGCATTTCGCGCAATACGACGCCGATGCGCCGACGGCGCACCGTGGGGCTGACACGTTGATCGCGGCCGGCGCTGGATTTGGAGTTCTGGCGACTCTTTGCCTTGGAGGTAGGTTCATTCGATTGAGCCATACTTTACCTAGCTTCCACCGTTTGGTTTGAACGTCTGGGGCGTGAGTGGGGGCGTACCGGTTGAACGAGGGTACCGCTTCTGGGGGTTAGTAGTCGTGTACGCTCGGGTTGCTGCGCATGACGTGCTAATTTAGCGTCTACCGCCATCTTAACGGCACCTGGCCCGGATTCACCCGCGGCGTCTCTGAGTCGTCCTCAAGTCACCCAGGGCGAAATATTTTCCACTCTATTCGGTTACATGTCTTGCATTCGAATTCTGCATGTGCAATTCTACTATGCGAGGGATTCGATAGAACCCCTCTTAAATGTATCGCCCCCAATCCCTTGGCGATACATCACGGCGCTGCTCAACGACAAATAAATAGCTGGATGAACATATCCGAACACACTATCGACGTGGTGTCGCGACGGGACCGACACCGTCCGGCACCACGTGAAAACTTAAGAGACTGGTCGGCCCCAAGAGACCGCTTGGAAGCGGAATCGGGCAGGGGCCTTCATCGGACGCGACGTCGCGGCACGGGTCATGCGATCCATACCGTGCTCGCAGCACATCGGTGCGACTGAGGACCCCAACCGACCGATCACACATTGAAAGGCACGACGTGGAAAGCCCATTCTCGCTAGACAATCCGCCGCCCGAACAACCCCCCTCCGGAGCACCGGCACCCAGCCTCTGGAGAATTCAAAGGCGCCGTTGGCAGCAGCACACACCCGCTCCCGGACAGCGTGGATCCAAGAATCCGGTATGCGCGCATTGCCATCAGACCTGGCCCTGCCATTCCTGGGCGTGTTGGGACGGCCAGATCGCGGAGGCGTATTTCCACTTCAAAGCCAAACGGAGTGCGCGTCCGTAAAGGGAGCACCGGCAGGACACCGTTATGGTTCGAACCGAAAAATCCCACCGTGGGCGTAGCTCAATACTTCCCGGCTCGTTAAGCAATTCAAGGGTCGTCGTCTGAGCCTTCAGACCACAGGCAGCCAATCCCCTCCGGTGCCGTTGAATATCAAAGCGCGCACCGCTAACGACGATCTGTGCGAGATGAATCGGTGAGCCGTGTGGAATGCACCGGATTCGAGTACGGCACTGTGGACCATACCCGTCCAACGGCCACGAATCCGTAGGTCATGAGCCAGGTCGAGGGCGACGCCCGCAACAACGCGACGCTGGCGAAGGACGTAGGCGACACCGTCCGAGCCCGAGGCCGCGAGGCCCATGAACGATTAAGCGGAGAACGCGCTGGGATGGTCACAAGCCGCAGTATAAAAGTAGGCGATGTCCTCGATAACCGGTACGAGCTGGTCAGCAGGGTGGGTGGCGGCGGTATGGGAGATGTGTGGGAATGTACCGACACGCTTCTCCGACGGAAGGTCGCCGTCAAGATTCTGCTTGCCGACCTCAGCGACGACCGAGGATTTCAAGAACGGTTTCGACGCGAAGCACGGGCCATTGCCGCCCTCAACGGCCCCGGCATTGTGGACGTCTATGACTACGGCGAACTCACCAGTGACGACGGCCGTCTGGCCTACCTGGTCATGGAGTTCATCGAAGGGAATCCGCTGTCCAGAATGCTGGGGCTATGGGGGCGGCTGCCGTACGAGGACACCATGCACATCATGGGCGGAGTCGCACGGGCGCTCGCAGAGGCTCACGACAACGGAATCGTCCATCGCGACATCAAACCGGGAAACATCCTGGTGCGCCAAGGCGGGGACGTGTGCCTGGTGGACTTCGGAATCGCCCGTGACGACACCAATCACACCATGACCACCACCGGGGTCGTCCTGGGCACGGTCACCTATATGTCGCCCGAGCAAGCGGCCGGTGAGAACCTGACACCCGCCTCCGACATCTACTCCCTGGGAGTGGTGGCACACCAATGCCTGTCCGGTTCGCCGCCTTTCAAGGCCGATACCCCGTTGGGAGTTCTCTCCGCACACTTGCGGAATCCGCCACCGCCGCTTCCAATCGACATTCCCGAAAGCGTGGAAGGAGTCATCCGTACCTGTCTCCAGAAGGAGAGGCACAGGAGATGGAGTAGTGCCGCAGAGCTGGCGGCGGCGTGCCAGCACGCCTTGGAAGGCTCGACCCGCGGTTCGACGAGTTCCCTTGGTTCAGTGCCGAACAATGCCGGTGACATGGAATGGGCTCCACCGTCCCCACAGTCCGCGGCCCATCGGTCGGCACCCCACGGTGCGGCACGATCCGACGTGCACGGAATCGATCCGGTCAACAATGTGGACCGGTCGCTACCGGACCGCTCCCCCACAACCCCCATAAGCTCGGGTTGGCCGCTACCCGAACCGAATTCCGGGCAATACGGCGGAAGTACGGTTTATGAAACCACCTCCGCACGCGCGGCCGTTCCCGTCACCCCGCCACCGAGCGGTGAATTCAACGGCCGACGACGTCGCAGAGGACTGTGGTGGTTGTTCTTCGTCGGAGTGATCACGATGTTCTTCACCGCGGGCGCCATTGCGGCGGCGACGACGTGGGAACCGAGTAACTTCCTCAGCTCCGAGCCCTCGCCGTCGATGGAGGTGCCCGGTTCACCCGTAGACAGTGAAAAACAGGGTAATGACGACGACCACGGACACGCCTCGCTGCCCTTGGGAGACGCCGACGACGAGTCCAGTCCCAGCGCCGATACCTCGCCGTCCGACGATCAGCCCGATGAAGACGAACCGTCGGACGACGAGGAGAGCCCGAGCGCAAGTCCCTCGGAATCGGAATCGCCGACCCCGCAGGAGACCCAGGTTCCCAACGTCATCGATGAAAGCCGACAACAGGCTGAGCAGCTGATATCCGATCAAGGACTGAACCCGGAGAGCGATATTCAGGGAGACGGAGACCATCAGTGTCCCGTGGAAGCTCAGCAGCCCTCCGCGGGAACGACCGTCGAGGAAGGCTCGACGGTGACGATCACTCTGCGCGCCGTAGCGGACGAGTCGGAATGCTCAGACGATTCCGGTGGAGAACAGTAACGGGACCTGACAGCACCACCGCTGCCCAACCGGACACAAAAAATGGTGGGGCTACCAAAAACGGTAGCCCCACCATTTAACCGATCACCGGTCGTTCTCCGGCGCGGCGCGACAATCGAGGTTAGGACGCCTCGTCAACGGCCCGGTCGAACTCCTTAAGAGCCTCGTCCAGTTCATTGATCGCGTCGCCCAACGCCGATAGATCACCGGCTTCACTGGCTTCCTTCACCGCCTCGGTGGCGCTGCGAACATCGTCCAGTGCGGCCTGTACCTCGGGGGTGTTCGGCACCTCGCCGCTTGTCGGCGGCTCGGTGGGCTCGTCCGGCTCGTCCGGTTCGGCTTCGGGATCCTCCGGCTCGTCGACGCCCTCTATATCCTCCGGCTCAGCACCCGAGACGTATTGCTCGACCACCTGCTCGATGGCATCGCCGAACTCTTCGGCATACCCGACGTAACCTCCGTAGTAGACCGCCACCTGTCTCAAGAGCGGCAAGGACGTCGCTCCCGCGGACGATTCACGTCTCAGGTACATGGGTTCGTAATAGAGGATTCCGTTACCGACCGGCAAGGCCAGCATGTTCCCCCACTCGACGCTCTGGTTCTGCTGTTCGTACAGCCGCAGATCCGGAGCCACCTGTTGGTTGGACGTAATCGTCTGGTGCACCTGACCTACCGATGGATTGTCACCACCGGTTATTTCGAAGACCTGCAACCGTGGCTCATTGTTCTCGTCGTAATAACCGGTCATGAACGACGACATCGCCGTTTCACGGTTTCTCGGCGTGAAGTTGGATGTGAGTTGGAAATTCTCACTCTCCTGGCCGGGGTACGTCGCGTAGACGTAATAGGCCGGTTGCGTACTCTCCGACGAAGCGGCCGGGTCGTTCGACACCGTCCACATCTCACTGCCTTCGATGAAGGTGCGAGCGTCGTTCACGTGGTAACGCTGCAGGACGTTGCGCTGCACCTTGAACATGTCCGAGGCGTAACGGAAGTGGTCGGCCAGTTCCTGCGGAGTGTCCTCCTTGGGAATCACCATGTCCTCGCCGTAGATCGCGTCCCAGGCCTTGAGGATCGGGTCTTCCTCGTCGAACTCGTAGAGGTCGACGCTACCGTCGTAGGCGTTCACGACCGCCTTGACCGACGACCGCATGTAGTTGACGTCCTCGTTTTCCATCTGGGCCACTCCGTTACCGGAGAAGGTGTCCTGCGTCGCCGCAGCCAGGTTGACCCGGTCGGAATACGGGAAGTTGTCGGACGTGGTGTAACCGTCGATGACCCAGACGATCTCTCCGTCCACCACCGCCGGATAAGGGTCGGTCCCCGCCGTCAAGAACGGGGCCACTTCCTCAACGCGCTCGCGAACGTTGCGCTTGTACAGCAGTTCCGACTCTTCATTGATCCGGTCCGACAGGAGGAAACGCGGCTCCTGGAATTCCCAGGCGTACATCATGCGACGGAACATATTGTCGATCTTGACGCCGCCGCCACCGGCATAGGTGGTACGCACCTCGTCACCGACGATCTCGGTTTCGTCCTCGTCTTCGATCTCGTCCAGTTCGTCCTCGGCCTCATCGGAACTGACGTCCGGAACCGGGCGGTCGAACTCACGCGGATCGTCGCCTTCGGGAACACCGACAATAGCGTAGTCGTTGTTCAGCATTCCGTAGTAGATCTGCGGACGGTCGGTCTTAATATAGTCCTCATTGGACTCGCAACCGCCGCTGTCCACTTCCTCGGTACGCATGATCCCGCTGACGAAGAAGGGGCCGCCTTCACAGATTTCATTGGTGGGCGCCGCGACGAAACCCCAGCCGTGGGTATACACGGTGTGCCGTACGGTCCAGTCCTGCTGTGAATCGGTGTAACGGCTCGGGTCGAGCTCACGCACTCCGACGACCATGTCCTCGGTGACGGTCTCGCCGTCTTCGTTTTCATAGGTGTAACGGTCCACGTCGAGCTTGTCGTTGAAACCGTAGAACCCACGTGGCTGCTGCCGTTGGGTGAAGGTGTCGGCCACGATGGACGGGTCCATTTGTCGGATGTTGTCCACCGTTCCGGTGTCCTCCGCCATGGCTTCGGCATCCGGACGGGAGCTGACCCCGAAGTTGGACATCTCCATGTAATGCGCCGTGAGCTCGTCGGGGACATCATCGCCCTCGTCGACTTCTTCCTCAGCCACCGCCTGCATGTCGAAGCCGTAGCGCGTGCCGTCGATGGTGTGCTGGGCGTATTCGCCTTCCTTCTGCGGCACGTTGGGATCGACCTGGAAGTTGCGCACCACCATGGGGTAAATGCCGCCCGCGGCGATCGCGGTAACCAAAACCAGAGCCAGAGCCGCTCCCGGCAGAAGCAAAGAACGGATGAATCCCCACGAGAACACCACCACGACAAGCGCTGCGATGACCGATACCCAGATCAACGCGTTCTTCGCATTCATCAAGGCCGTGATTTCGGTATAACCACCACCGACGATATCGGTGACGGGATTGTCCTGAGTGGTGAAGTCAAAGCGGTCAAAGTAGTAGGCCACGGCCTTGAGGCCGAGGAACATCGCTACCAGGAGCGACAGGTGAACCCGAGCGGCGGTGCTCATGCGGTCGCCCGCGCCGCTGAAACGCAAACCACCGTACAGGTAGTACATGGCAAAGGCGGCGATCAGCCCGATGACGACGGCGGCGAATCCCACCCCGACCAGGAAATGAATGAACGGCAACTGGAATACGTAGAAGCCGGCGTCCTTGTCCATAATCGGGTCGGTCCAGCCGAAGGTACCGCCTTCCTTGAACAGAAGCCAGTCCTGCCAGCGGCCCTGAGCGTTCATACCGGCGAAGATGCCGACGATGACACCGGCCCCAACGATCCACCAGGCGATCTTAGGAGAGATGAGCTCCCGATATTGCCGCATGTTGTCGGATGCGGCGCTGGCCATCCAGGTGTCTGGTTTGAATCGCCAGGCGAGATAGAGATTCAGTGCGGTCCAACCACCAAGTACAACCATCCCGGCGAGAAACAGCCCCAGACGGTTCCACAACATGGTCGAAAAGACATTCGAGTACCCCACCGAGTCGTACCAGAGATAGTCGGTCCGCAGACTCACCAGCCAACCCAGTGATGACAGTAGAACGATAGCCGCTACCAGGAATATCAATACATAGCGGCCTCTGCGACTTATTCGCGGTGGAGTGGGCGTCCGATTGTTCGCCACAATCTACAGCTCCTTTACTTACTGGTTTCCGGGAAAGCCGTCCCAAGACCACTCGCACTCACAGGTCGGGATGTTCGAATCGCAAACATTGACGTCAGCCCAGTCAAGGGTCTTTTCCGGCTTCGTGGACAAAAATACTAGGGATCTAGTGACACGTCATGGAACGGGGTGCCTTGTCTTTGACGATACTGAAATAAGGTTCAACACGTCTGTGGCAATTCCTCCCCGTTCGCATACGCTTCCAAGGCCTCTACCGCATCGGACAAGGTGTTCACCTTGGCCAGTTCCACGTTCGTGCCTTCAGCGGCGGGCTTCGCGTCATCGCAATTGTCAGCCGGGGTAAGGAAAAGCCCGATATCGTTCTCCTCCACGGCCTTAACCTTCTGCTGTACTCCCCCAATGGGTCCGACCTCACCGTTCGCATCGATCGTTCCCGTCCCGGCAATGGAGAAACCACCGGTCAAGTCTTCAGGCATTATACGGTCCAATATGCCCAGTGTGAACATCAATCCGGCCGACGGGCCGCCGATTTCCAGGGCCTCGGCATCGATGTCGATATTGTACGGGTCGGCATGGTCGAACTCGAGTTCAACGGCCCCAGGATCAACGTCGGTGACGGTCTCTTCCTCTCCGTCGCGTTCGACGGTGAATTCATGGTCATCGCCGGCCAACTCTTCCACCTCAGCAGCCGTAGCGATCTCGTCTCCATCGACCTCCCGAAGAACGTCACCTTCGCGCAGCGGGTCCGCGTCGTCCACTACTGTGACGGTCAAAGGTTGCCCCAGGTACTTCAAGGCGGCCTGTTCGGCGTGACTCTGGCTGGTTGCCCAGTCCTTTTCCTGCTCCTCGACGATTTCATCCCTACTCTTGCCCGGAGCGTAGACCAACTCACGCGGCACCACGGCGGCGTCGTCGGACATCCAGAGCTGAAGCGCGTCAATCACGGTCACTTTCTGCCGCACCGAAACGGTCGTTAGACGCAGCTCACCCGAGGTGGGTTGTTCCTCATCCACGGATATGATCTGGTGGTCCACACCTTCCTCATCCTCTGCCGTGCCCAAAACATCAACCGTTTGACCCGGACTCATCGCCACATAGGCGACATCCATGCCCAATACCTGCCAGGTAAAAACCGCGACCAATACGGCCCCGAATGCGACGGTGATTCCGCGACGTTTCATACCGTGAAGCCTACCGGTCAGCCATCACATGGTGTATCGCGGGAAGCGTAATTTTGGTACGCACAATGCTTTGGAAAAACCCGCCCTACTTGGCGTAGGGTTGGAATATGAACTCCGATATTCCATTTGGCTTCGGAAATTTGGGCGGCAATATGCCCGACCCAAACGACCCACGAGTGCAGCAGATGATGCAACAGCTGCAGCAAATGATGGCGCAGTCCATGTCGCAGGGCCCGGTCAACTGGGACCTCGCCAAGCAACTTGCGGAATCCGAACTTCCGTCCGAAAACACCGTCGGCCCCGTCCAACAGCAGGAAGTGACTGACGCGGTGCGACTGGCGGACTTGTGGTTGGACGGCTCCACCGCCTGGGCAACCGGAGTGACTTCCACTGACGCCTGGTCACGGAAACAGTGGATCGCTCGGACCGAGGAATCGTGGAAACAACTGGCCGAACCGCTTGCCGAACAGATGTCGGGAGCGATGGGAAGTCTGGTTCCCGAAGACATGACCGACATGCTCGGACCGATGGCCAATATGATGAAGGGTATCGGTTCAGCCCTGTTCGGAGCGCAGATGGGACAAGCCTTGTCTGCGCTCGCCCGCGAGGTCATGTCCTCCACCGAGGTGGGACTTCCTTTGGGTAAGACGGGTGGAGCGGCACTCCTACCCGCCAATATCGAAGAATATGCCAGGGGTTTGGAACTACCGGTTGACGAGGTTCGACTGTTCGTCGCACTGCGGGAAGCCGCCACGCACCGCCTCTTCACCCACGCAACTTGGCTACGTGGGCACCTGCTGAGCTTGATCGAAGCCTATGCTCGGGAGATTCATATTGACGAGTCGGCGATCGAAGAGGCGATGAGCGACGTCGACCCTTCCGATCCCGCCAGTGCACAGTCACTCGATTTGAACTCGGTTTTCAAGGCTTCGGACACCGAACAGCAGAAGGCGGCACTCAAACGTCTCGAGACGGTCATTGCCCTGATCACCGGATGGGTCAATATGGTCGTATCGGAAGCCGCCGGGGACCGCCTCCCCACCATGGATCAACTTCTAGAGTCCGCCCGACGCCGCCGTGCCAGTGGCGGTCCGACCGAACGCACCTTTGAGGCGCTCGTAGGACTGCAGCTCGAACCCGCCAAGGTGAGGGCGGCAACGCAACTGTGGGAGACCCTCGCAGAGCATCGTGGCATTGAGGGACGTGAACAGGTCTGGGCGCACCCG
This sequence comes from Haloglycomyces albus DSM 45210, assembly GCF_000527155.1. NCBI lineage: Bacteria > Bacillati > Actinomycetota > Actinomycetes > Glycomycetales > Glycomycetaceae > Haloglycomyces > Haloglycomyces albus. The sequence continues at coordinate 450,785 of NZ_AZUQ01000001.1, forward strand.
GACCTCATGCCGACCGCGGAAGATTTGGACAATCCAGACTCGTTCGTCGCCATATCCGACGCCATGGGCGAATTGGACGCCTCCATGTTCGACGAATTGGCGGGCAACGACCCGAACAAGAACACCGATGACGACGGAGGCAAGAGCTAGGGAACTCGCAGGACCGGGTGGAGTTCGTACCGGTCCGGTTCTCCCTACCCGTATACGGCTAAACGGGGAGTTCACCGGCTTCCAGGGCTTCGCGCGTCTGTTCCATGTCCGCGACCGCTTCCAAATAGCCTTTAGCGCGATCGGCTTTCGGATAACGGGAGACCAGGCGCCAAAAATCGGAGGAATGGTTAGCGTGCACCAAGTGAGCCAACTCGTGCAGTAGAACGTAATCGATGACCCAGCTCGGCATCATGATGATGCGATTGGTGATACGGATCGTACCGGCTTCGGGAGTGCACGAACCCCAGCGCGTATTTTGGTTGTCCACCCACCTCACGCTGCGAATCAGGTACTCAAGATGGAATTCGGGGTAGTAACGTTCGGCCAAGCGGACGGCCCGCTCGTGGAGTGCTGAATCGCCGGTGCGGCCGTCACGTTCATTGCGTTTATGAAGACGGGTCACCATATGATCGACCCATTCACGTTCTTCGGACGGACTGAAGCGGTCGGGGATCATAACCACTACTCGTCCTTGTTCTTCATATGCGGCCACCGTCTTTTTCCGTCGGCGGCTGCGCTTGACTTCAATGTCCGGGAGTACTTTCCGCGCCATAATCGCACTTTAGTCGATGGCGCCGACATTTGCATACCACAAACGTCTCGTATGTAGGGCTTATCGGGGATTTGCCCGAAAAAAAATTTTGAAGTTCTCAGATGGTGAGAGCGCAAGTCTTATCGCAGGTCACAATCCTACATTAAGTGACAATACCGATACACCTACGCGATGGCAGTGCCTCACGAACCTGGCCGTGAGACACCACCGAGCCCGCCCAAGATCCCGTCACGATCTACAAGGAGGCTTCTCCACGGCCCCAGCTAGCGCCGGATGCGTCCGGAACTACGATGCGGCCTTCCCCAGAATCCGGTTCATCTTGGTTCCACAGCGTGGGCAAAGGCCCTTGGCCATGCGACGTCCCGAATCCGAAACGACCACTTCGCCCTCGAAGTCCCGTTTATCCCGACACTTCACGCAGTAGCCATTGTAGACTTCTGTAGCTTGAGACACAATTACCCCCTTGTAACTTCGGTCAGACAGTGACCGTACGTGACTAGAATGCCATAGGTAGGGATACAGCGATGTGCGCTCGAAAAATTACGTACCCGGTCTCCGGCCGTCTCCGAAACGAGTGCCAAGCACCGAAGGAAGCGCACAAAAGCCAGAGCCGGTTAATTCTCCCGGAACACCTCGGTCAACACCCATGCAGATCGCGCCGACGCCGGCGAAGAACTCGTTGACCCTGTCGAGGGCTCCCCCGCCATGGTCGACCGCGAGGAGCCAGTCGATCGAATACTCGTTGTCGGCGATGAACCCGTCTATGCTCGCCGCCGTCGTGTACACGGTTCTACTCATCCGACCTCGAACCACGCACCGCCGACACCTTCCTACGACCAGCCTCGGCGAACCGGAGCCTCGGAGCCGGGATGCCTTCGGGCAGTGCGGGGTTGAGGACCGCCTCCCGTCGGCAGCAGTCGAGCACATAGGGCATGTCGGCCTGGCCGACCTTCACGAAGAACGTGCGTCGCAGCCCTGTCACCAGTCCGGCAAGGCCGGCGGTGGCTTCACCGCCGGATCGGCTCACCGCCACCGGTTCGCCACCGATCTCGCGGCGTACGACGTCCTTGGCCGCTCTCGGCAGCTCGTTCCAGTAGCGCCGTTCGGCGGTGGCGTCGTAGGGGACCGGAGCTTCCAGGTCGGTCATCTCTCCTCCTCGGTGGCCGGTCGGCGGGGACTCCGTCATCGAGGCGGCGGAGCATGGACAGCATTCTATGGAATCCTGCAGTCCCACGAGATTCCATTTCTATCGACCGTGGTGGCGCACACCCGTTTTACCCGTTACCCACGAGGGTGACCGAAGCATTGCGATATATTCGATCCGTGATGGCAGAAACGGAACCCCCGTCCGAACCTTCCCTGCTGGAAGCGGTCGACGTCTCCCACTCCTACGGCGACGCACCGATCCTCCACTCCGTGGGCTTCCAGGTGCGCCCCGGCCGATGCGTCGCCCTGACCGGCGACAACGGTTCGGGAAAGTCGACCCTGCTGCGCCTAGCGGCGGGCCGCGAGCACCCCACCTCCGGTGCGATCCTCTTCCGCGGTTCCCGCATGAACGGCGACCGCGCCTCCACGCGCGCGGCGATCGCCTCGGTGATGGACGCCGGCGTCTTCTACCCGGACTTGACCATGCGCGAGCACCTCATGCTGGTCGCCTTGGCCCACGGACTCGCCGGAGAGGCGGACGAGGCGGTGGACGAGGCGATGGCCGTGCACCGGATCGCGGACAAGGCCGACCTGCCGGGCACCGCCCTCTCCTCCGGGCAGCGACAGCAGATGCTGTTGGCCGCCGCCTCGGTGCGCCCCTGTGAGCTGCTGATCCTGGACGAGCCCGAGCAACGTCTGGATACCGGTGCCCGAGAAGAATTGTCCGAGCGCCTGACCCGGTTCAAGGAGAGCGGCAAGGCGATCCTCCTCGCAACGCACTGGAGTCGACTGGTGGAGGACGTGGCCGACGACGAGGTGCACCTGGTCGACGGTGTGGTCATGGACGTCGAGGACGGGCGGGATCGCGACTTTGTCCGCTGAAGCCACCGCCGCGAACACCTCCGACGTCCTGTCGTTCCTGCGGGAGGTCCGTGCCGAGCGCCGTGCCGAGAAACGCAAGAGCGCGATGTTCGCGCTGTACGTCCTGGCCCTGGTCGGTGCCGTCTGGGGTGTGCCGCTGCTGCGCGGGGCTTTGCGGATCGGGTCGGAGATCGGCCTAGGCGTGCATTCCCAGGTCCTCGTGGACGCCCTGCCGCTCTGGTCTCCGGCGCTGCTGGCCTTGGCCACCTTGCTCATCGCGCGGACCGGCGCGTGGCGCGGCCCCGTCGTCCTGGACGGGGCGAGCGTGGCCTGGATTCTGCCGCAGCCGCTCTCGCGCGGGCCTTTCCTGGTTCCCCGGTTCGTCGCCTCCGCAGGCGTCAGCGCTCTTCTCGGGACACTGTTGGGAATCGCGGGCGGTTATCTGATCGCAGCGGACTCCTCGATCTCCGTTCTGCTCGTGGCCGGTGCCGGCGCGTGGGCCGGTCTCGGAACGGCGCTCGCGGGTACGGCACTGAGCGCGTTCTGGGTGCGATTCGCGGACTTCCCCACCCTCCGCCGGATGGCCCTGCTCTGGTCCGCGGTCGCCGCCATGGGGGCCTTGCCGTTCGCCGCCCTGCTTGGGAGTCTGCCGCCATGGGTGTCCACCGTCTCAACCTGGTTGACTCCCTGGGGCTGGGCCTCTCAACCTCTCACCGCCGCCGCGACGGGCGGGGCGCCGTTGTGGCCTGTGGCCATGGGGCTGTGGACCGTCACCGTCGCGGCGGTCATCCTGATCGCAGTGCGCCTCGTTCCCGGCATCCCTCAGGAGACGTTGCGTTTGCGGGCCACTCTGGCCGAGAGTCTGAACGCGTCGATCTTCGCGATGGATCTGCGTCGCGCCCGCTCGTCCATGCGGGCTTCGCGGCGCGACGGCCTGCATTCGTCGCGGTGGCCGGCTCCGCCGCGTTCGCGTTGGCTCGTGGTGCCCTGGCGGGATCTGGTCGCCCTGCTGCGTGCGCCGGGTCGGCTCGTCTGGGGTTCGGTCTGGTGCGCGGTGAGCATCGCCGTTTCGGCACTCGCGCCGACCCGCTCGGGATACGGCCCTTTGATCCTGGCCTTCGTCGGCGTCTGCCTCCTGTACCTGGCCGCCTCCCAGCTCGTCGAGCCCGCACGTCTCGACGGCGATGACATGCGGCGCAGCGGGTTCCTGCCCTACAGTTCCGGTTCGCTCGCCCTGCGGCACGGCATCGTGCCGTTGTGCTTGCTTTTCGCTCTGTGGGTTCTCGGCGGTGCCGCGGCCATAGCACTCGGAATGGCGGCTCCGGGACTACTCGTCCTATTGACGGCTCTGCCCGGTGTCGTGGGCACCGCCCTCGTCAGCGCCTACCGCGGGCAGCCGTCCTTCGACCTACTGGTCGGGGCGGAGACGGCCATGGGCAATACCGGCCCCATGCAGGCGGCCTTCTGGTATCTGCGTGGGCCGTTGACATTGGCGCTCTTCATCGTCCCCCCGGTGGCCGTCGCCAACGCGCTGGGGTCCGTGGGCCCGTACTCCACGGCGTGGGTGCTCGGCGTCGACGCTCTCCTGCTGTTCTGGGCGTGGTGGACGGCGCGGAAGCTCTACCGGAGCTGACCGGGGGCGCCGTCGCCGGCGCCCCCGTCGGCGTCCTAATGGCCGGTGGAGAAGCGCTCCCTGTGGTGGGCCTTCTTCTCCGCTTCGTCGACGACCGCGACGGCGAAGTCCTCCGCGGAGATCTCGCTGGAGCCGTCGTCCTTGACGACCAGCTCGTCGGTGCCGGTGCGGTAACGTCCGGTGCGCTCGCCGGGCGCGATGAGGCTGGCCGGGGCGATGTAGACCCAGTCCGGACGGTCGACGCCCTCAAGCCAGCGGTACAGGTCGAGGCTGGCGAGGGCCTCGTTCTTGTAGGCGTCGGGGAAGCCCGGCTGGTCCACGTTCAGTTCGCCCGGGGCGACCTCCAGGCCGCCCGCACCGCCGACGACGAGGAGCCGTTCCACTCCTTCGTTCGCGACCGCTTCGGTGATGTTCTGGAACAGCTCCAGGTACTCGGCGCGGTGCTCCCCGCCGTCGCGGGTCGGCGGCACCGAGACGACGACGGTGTCGTAGCCCTTCACGACCTCGGCGAGCTTCGCCTTGTCACTGACGTCCGCCGCGATGCCCGCGACACCTTCCGGGGCGTTGCCGCTCCTCGATACTCCCGCGACGTCGTGTCCGCGCTCCACCGCCTCCGTCGCGATTCGCGATCCGGCCATTCCCGTCGCACCGATCACCAGCATCTTCATCTCGGTCCTCCTATTATCGTTTTCGACCTTCGAGGACTACCCTAGGTCCCACGACCCTCCTCAACGAGATTATTTCAGGACTTGCCATGGTCAAAACACGACAGATCCCGGAGCTGCAGTTCTGCGGATCGCCCGACGCCGTGCCCGGGTTCGAGGTGCTCTCCCTCGCCGAGCTGCGCTTGCGCGCCGACCCCGCCCACTTCCGGGAGATCCGCCGGACGTCGTTCCACACGATCCTGACCCTGGACTCCGGGGCGCTGCCCCTCACCGTCGACTTCGCCGACCAAGTCCTCACACCGTCCGGGACGGCGTGGATCCGGGCCGGCCAGGTCCAGCAGTGGGGCGACATCACCGGGCTCGACGGCCTCGTCCTGCTCTTCGAGGAGGGGTTCCTCCCACCCGCCGCGCATTCCCTCGCGCGGTCGACCGATCCGCACATGCCCGTCGTCCGGCCCCTGCCCGAGCCCCACCGCTCGCACCTCCGGGACGCCGCGTCGCGCCTGCTGGACCAGTACGCACTGACCGCCACGTTCGCCCCCGAGGTACGGGTCCGCATCCTCACCGACGCCGTGTCGGCCTACCTCCTCCACCTGACCGCCGTGTCCGCGCCCGCCGACCTGCCCCGGCCCTGCGACGTCTTCCTCGCCTTCGACGCCGCCGTAGAACGGGATTTCGCCCGAACCCGCCGGCTCGAGGACTACGCGAAGAGCCTGTCCTACTCCACTCGCACCCTTTCGCGCGCCACCACTTCCATGACCGGCCTGAGCGCCAAGGAGTTCATCGACCGCCGCGTCGCCCTCGAGGCGCGCCGGCTTCTGGCGCACTCGGATCAGACGGCCGCCGCCATCGCCTCCCGGCTGGGTTTCTCCAGCCCCACGAACTTCTCCAAATTCTTTGCCAAGCACACCGGGAAGACCCCGTTGGCGTTCCGCACCTCCCAGTCAGGCTGACCGCTACTCCAGATCCACGGTGAGTGCCTCGCCCGTCCACAGCCCCATCATCAGCTCTGCGTGCATGAGCATGTACACCAATCGCAGCTTAACCGGTTCTTCAAAGCCCTTGTCCGCCAAAATCTGCGCGCATTCGTCCCTCGTCAGGTGCCGGCCGGTCCGCCCGGCACTACCAGTCCCGATTCGTACGCCGCGATGACGGCCTGGGTCCTGTCCCTCAGCCCCAGTTTGAAAAGCAGCTTGGACACGTGGGTCTTGACCGTGTGCGCGCTGACGTGCTCCGCCTCAGCGATCTCCGTGTTGGACAAGCCGCGTGCGATCAGGACGAGCATCTCCCGTTCCCTGCTGGTGAGTTCCGGCAGCGCCCGCGTGTTGCCTCTCCTCGCGCGTCTGGTCACCGCATCAGTGACGAGTCGGCGGGTCACGCTGGGCGCCAAGAGTGCCTCCCCTGCCGCCACCACTCGCACCGCGTGCGACAAGTCGTCACGGCGGGCGTCTTTCAGCAGGAATCCGGCCGCCCCCGCTTCCAGCGAGCGGTAGACGAAGTCGTCGTCGTCGAATGTCGTCAACATGATCGCACGGGTGTCCGGCCGGTCCGCCAGCCTCTTGAGCACCTCGATGCCGTCCAGTTCCGGCATGCGTATGTCCAGCAACACCACGTCGGGACTGAGTTCTCGCACCAGTTCCAGCGCCCGGACTCCGTTCTCGGCCTCCCCGACGACCTCCATGTCCTCCTGGGAGTCGATGATCAAGGAGAAACCGGATCGCATCAGCTCCTGGTCGTCCACGACGAGAACCCTGACCGTCATGACGGTTCCCCAATCTCTGCCGTGACCGAGAAACCGCCGTGCGACGCGACGCGGAACTCGCCACCCCCAGACTCCACCCGATCTCTCAGATTGCGCAACCCATTGCCCTCCACGACCTTCTCTGCACCGCCATTGTCGTCTACGGACACTGTCACCCGGCGTCCGGCCACCCTCACCGCCACCTCGGCGACCGATCCCTCTGAGTGCCGCAGGAAATTCGTCAGCGCCTCCTGGACTACTCGGTGTGCCACCGCTCCCGCCTGCGCTGACACCACACCGTCCTCGAACACCACGAGCCTCGCCTCCTTCGCGCCGGCCTCATGGGCACTCTTCACCAAGTTCGGAATGTCCACCAATCCCGGAAGTTCCCCGGATTGCCACAGGTTCACCAGCGACCGCACCTGATCCATCGCCGTCCGTCCCGTGTCCGCTATCGCGTCGAACGCCGCCACAGCCCTCGCCGGATTATTCTCCACCGCAAGGGGGCCGGACTCCGCCTGCACGACCATCAGACTGACCGTATGACCCAGTATGTCGTGCATGTCGCGGGCGATGCGCTCGCGCTCCCTCACAGCCGCCCGCCCGGCCTCCCTCTTCCGCTCCTCACGTTCCCTCTCGGTGAGCTCTCGCCTTCCCGCGACCGCCCTGCCCAGGAACCATACCGCCACGAGCAGCAGTATCGAGCGCGACGCCGTCTCCAGGCTCGGCTGGTGGAGGACCACATCGACGACCTGGATCAGCATCGCCGCCACCAGGATCGCCAGGCCCCCTCGTCGGACCGCGGCCCTCCTGTCCTCCGCCACCGAGTACAGCGCGACCAACACCCCGTAGGCGATCGGCTGCGGTGCGGTGTCCGGGTCCGGGATGAGATACAGGCCCGACCCCAGGAGGACCAATGAAAGTACCACCAGCGGATATCGGCGGCGCCAGTACAGCGGTACCGAAATGAGCAATACGGGAAGGTACTGCGCCGGCGTCCAACCGGCCTCCGGTGCCGCCGTCCTCGTCGTCACCAGGAACGGCAGGGCGTGGGCAATGAGCACCGCCAGGACCGTCCCGGCGTCCACCGCCCACTCAGGCGGTCGTCCAAACCTCTTGTCCGACATGCTCTTCTCCATCCCTGCCGACGATCCCCTACGTGAACGGCGGGCCCACAATGTTGTACTCCAAGCAGAACGCCGTGAACGACAACGCTCCCAGCGTAGCCGCGATATAGAACATCCTCCCGGCCAGTGGCCCCCGCTTCCTGACCAGGCCCCGAACCGCCAGGACTACCTGCACCACGGTCACCGGCACCGTCAGGCTCGCCAGTGCCAGGGCCGTTATCAGGACCGGATCGGCCGTCACCAGCGCGACCAAGAAGGCGAACTTGCCCTCTGCAAGCACCACCGCCATGATGATCGCGAATCCCAACGCCAGCAAAGCGTTCACACCGGCCACAGCCCATTCCAATGACAACTTCCCCCTCACCAGCGCCACCGTCGCGCCGACGAAGACCCCCGCCGCCGCGATCAAAGCGGCTACGACCAGCACTCGGTACAGGGCAGGATGGTGGAGCCAGGAGACCTTGTCATGGACGGCCAGTCCCCCGTCCAGTGCGAACGAGTCCCCGTCGGTGAAGACGAGCTCCCGGAACGTACCTTCCTGCCCGTACCGGCCGTCTCCGAGCGGCGTCCACTCCACGGTCTCGCCGAACAGGCCCTCGGTGACGATCCGCCCGTCGCTCAGCGACTCGACGTGCACGGGGCCGTCCAGGAACGCCCGTATCCTTGTGAACCCGTTCTCGCTTGTCCGGCTGTTGAGATAGTAGCCCTCGTACTGCGATGAATCCGTACCCTCCACCGCTTCCAAGGTCGGTGGCTCCAACGCGGGAAGGTGCTCGGTAACGATCTCTTCCAGCAGGTCGGAAGGGCCAATCCCGCCGCCCTCCTCGCTTTCCGCGTTCGACGCGATATGGAATCCCAGGTCCAATTCCGGGATGATCGCCATGCCGGTGTGGGAACCGGGCACGTCGCCGCTCTTGTACCACACGTCATGGCCTTCCACCGATCTCTGCTCCCAGCCGAAACCCATGCCCCTCAGCCCAGGGGCACTGGCGGCCTGGCGCGTGAGCATCTGCTCCGCCACACCCTCTCCCAGCCGTTCGTCCCGCGCCATCATGGCCGCCAGGTACACCGCCATGTCATCGCCCGAGGCCACCGGGCCCATGCCCGCCGGCGCCTGAACCCCGTACCGGGCTCCCGTGGGACGCAGCCCCTCCCGGCCCCGAATGTAGCCCGTGGCGATGTTCGACTCCGTCTCCTCGTCATACGGGACCTTCACCGACGAATCCGCCATCCCCAGCGGTTCGAAGACGTTCTCCCGCACGTACTGCTCGTACGGCACCCCCGTCACACACTCGACGATGTATGCCGCCAGCATGAACCCGTAATTGTCGTAGGACACGGACTCACCGGGCGGGCGGATCCTCTCCGGCTGCGTGTCCTCCACCGCCTCAGCCAGAGGTGGAATCGGGCCCGACTCCACCGCGGAACCGATGAAATGGTCGTCGTCGAAACCTCCCGTATGCGTCAACAGGTTCTGCACTGTGACGGGCCTCCCCGGATACGTGTCCTCAATCGAGAACCCCTTCAAGTACTCGTTCACGTCCGCATCCAGGTCGACCCGGCCGGCTTCCACCAGTTGAAGGACCGCCTGCGCCGTGAACAGTTTCGCTTCCGACCCTAGCGAGAAGCGCGTCGTGGCGGCGTCGACCTCGTCCCCACTGTCCATATCAGCCAGGCCGAACCCCTCCGACTCCAGCACGCCCTCGCTCGAGACCAGCGACGCCGCCACGCCAGGCACGTCCCTCGCCTCCATCTCCCTCTCCACGAAGGACCGTACCGTCTCCCAGACCCCGTCCGCTTCATCCGCCTGCGCCGAAGCCGGTACGACCAACGCTGTCATCGACGCCGCGACCGCCAAGGCGCCCATCAGTTTCTTAAAGAAACCCCTGTGATTTCCGAACATGACTCAATGCTCGGTCTCGGCGATCTCCCCCGCATCGCCCCGTGTGCTGATTTCCCACATCGCCCATGAGGACTACGACCTCCATCACACCGTCGGTCACGCAGCGAACCAGAATCCACCTTGGTTCTGTCAATTCCGAACTCTCTGATCGTGAGACAAATCCACCGAATCAGACAATCTCTCACCTGCACAAGGAGCTCGTCTTCGAATCTGCGCCGTCAACCCTTCCTCCCAGGGCGATCACACCTGCCTCTCATGAAAACGGCACGAGACAGAAACTACAAGCGAAGAGGCGAACACTCACCGTATAAAAAGCACGATCGGCAGTTGTAGTACTAGGCAATGTGCTGTGAACCGCCAGAGCGGTAAGGTAAGAACCGTGAGTGAAAACGACCACCCCGACAGCAAGAACTCCCGTCTCCCCGAGCGCGCCCTGTCGCGTGGCTTCAAGTTGGCGTCCCTACCGCTGGGGCTCGCCGGTCGAGCGACGGTGGGGATGGGCAAAAGGATCACTGGATTTGCGGACGAGATTCTCGGCGAGGACGTACAGCGTAAGACCGCCGATCACCTTTTTCGGGTTCTCGGCCAGCTCAAGGGTGGCGCGATGAAGCTCGGTCAGGCCATGTCGATTTTCGAGGCGGCTCTCCCCGAGCATCTGGCCAAGCCGTATCGCGACGCCCTGACCAAGCTCCAGAATTCGGCGCCTCCCCTGCCCGCCGAGAGCGTCCACGGAGTCCTGCACCATAACTTGGGTGAGGATTGGCGTGGGTTCTTCCGTGAGTTCAACGACCAACCGGCGGCCGCCGCTTCGATCGGCCAGGTCCATCGGGCCATATGGCACGACGGTACCGAGGTCGCGGTCAAAATTCAGTATCCGGGTGCCGGAAAGGCGCTGCAGAGCGACTTGAAGCAACTGACGCGCATCGCTCCCCTGTTTAAGACCCTGCAACCCAATTTCGACGTCAAAGCCATCATCCAGGAACTCCAGGAACGGATCTTGGAGGAACTCGATTACGAGTACGAGGCCGAGGCGCAGCGGACCTTTGTGAGTGAGTTCCAAGAGGACGATCAGCTACTCGTTCCAGACGTCCGCTACTCCACCAGTGAGGTACTCGTTACCGAATGGGTGGAGGGCACACCGTTGGCCGAGATCATTAAGAACGGCACCCCCAGTGAACGAGACAGCGCCGGGTGGGCGCTGGCCACCTTTCACTTTTCGGCACCCGCACGAACCGGATTGTTGCACGCCGATCCGCACCCGGGGAACTTCGCCGTGGCCGACGACGGTCGTTTGATCGCCTACGATTTCGGGGCGGTCGCTCGTCTGCCGGACGGTATTCCCCCTCAAATCGGCCGTCTGACGTCGTTGACTCTGCATGAGCGTGGTGACGAAGTCGTCGCCGGCCTCCGTGAGGAAGGCTTCATTCCCTCGGACCTGGACATTACCTCCGACGAGATACTGCACTATCTCACGCCCATGCTGGAGCCGTTGCGGGGCGGTGAATTCACCTTCGACCGCGACTGGTTGCGAAACGAGTCGTCACGGCTGACCTCATCCGGTTCACATGCCGCTCGGGTGGGAAAGCAATTGTCCTTCCCGCCGGATTATCTGTTGATCCACCGAGTCACATTGGGATCGATCGGAGTTCTCTGTCAATTGGAGGCCACCGGGGATTGGAATGACATTGTGCGGCAATGGGTTCCGGGTTTTGACTACCCGGCATTATCGCGACACCTATATTCGTAACCGATGCGGACATTGAAAAAGCCTGTCGGCGACCTTCCAGAGGTCGCCGACAGGCTTTAAGTGGCCAACGCACTATGACAGCGCGTCAGATATGGTCGTGGTGCTCTTTCCAGATACTACGCATCCGTAGTCGAGAAAAGGCCGTCACGACCGTTTCGATCATCCGGTTCGTCGCCGGAGTCGATTGTGATGCTTCAATTTCATATGCTGTTATATCTACATCTCGCTTAAGATGCAGAGTGAGTTCGTCGAGACTCATGCTACTTTCGCTCCTACCAGTTCCAATTCGCGCGTACGCTGTTCCAGCTGCGCTTCTGCTTCGGCTTCGGCACTGACCGCGTTCTTCCGCGGACGGCCACGAGGCTTTTTACGGGCAATGACCGTGCCTCGTTCGAATATTTCTCCACCCCAGACGCCCCAGGGTTCGGACCGTTCCACCGCACCGGCGAGGCACTCAAGGCGTACGGGGCAGTCCGCACACAATGACTTGGCGAATTCGAGCTCGTGTGGTGTTTCAGAAAACCAGAGGTCGGCATCGTATTCGCGGCACGGTAGGTCGCCTCCTTCCGAGGCGGCCTGGGCGACAAGTTCGGGGCCGGAGAGGCTGGGGTTCATAACCGCTGACATGGACGGGTTTTGTTCCTTGCGGCCGGCTTGCATTCGTGAGACTTCCTTCCGGGATGTCGTCGTCTCGTTGTCTGTCGTTACTTGTGGTTCCGAGTGAGTGTGTGGTCGCAATCGACTTGTTCTAATCACGTATCCGTCTTCACGATTCGTCGTCGTTCGGATTCGGGGCCATACGTCGTATTCGAATCGACGCAACCTTTGGGTCGCATCGCTGTTCGCTCTACCTAAGGACGATGGCGGGATCGGGGGTCATTCGAGTCGTGTTCTCGCGTCACGCTGCTGTCACACCGGGCCGTCGCCCTCGGTTGTGCCGCAGAGATCGGTGATGCGCCGTGGAACCGGTCTCGAACCGATACATCTCGATCCGACCGGGATTGGGACAAAAAATTGGCCGCGATCCCGGTGGCGGGATTCGCGGCCTCGAAGGTCACTCGGTCAGATAGACCAAATTCGCTTTCGAGGCGGTCGCTTCCCGCGACGGTGCTGGCGAACCCCAGCTGCAAGTACTGGGAGTCCTGCGTTTATGCGGTTGTTCGTAACGGCTTTACCGTCAGCCTCACCGGTGTTCACGGAGGCGCCGGAATTCACTCCGCCTGCGAGACACACTTCGGCCCCAGGACGCACCGTGATGCATGTTTGGATGACTGCGGAATTCTGAGCCGGGTTCGAGTCGACGAGACTTGTCGCCCAAACCGAATCATGCTGAACGGCGACGCCGTCGGCCGTCAGGGGCTTCGGACGCACTGGTTCAACATTCCGGTTCAGTTCGCCGTTCTGAATTATTGTGTTGATCTCCACTGGTCTTCACCCCTTTCCATCACATGATTATTTTTTGGCCACCCATGACTGTCACGCCACGAGTTCGCCCTTACATTCCCAGGCTCTACCGCCCGGACCAGGCCATGACCGGAGGCCGTGTCCCGATGAACGCAACATTACGCCCATGGTCTGACATGTGCAACGCATTTTTCAGCGATCGTGGACCGAATTCTTCTCCGGCCTTCCCTACGAAGCGGTTAGGAATCGTCCGGCAACTCCACGGCCTCTGCCACAGATCCCCCATTGACCAGGAACAACACTGCTTCAGCAAAACGATCCAGTTTATACTTACCTATGCCGTAGATCTCAGACAATTCCTCATTCGAGGCCGGGGAGCGCTCTGCGATTGCGGTCAAGGTCACATCCGTAAAGATCGTGAACGCGGGCTTTCCGCTTCGACGGGCCGTTTCCAAACGCCACTGCGTCAGTCGCTCGTGCAATTCTTCATCCATTGTGGATGGACAATCTTCACAATGTCCCAGTTTACGGTCACGAGCGGCGGTCAGGGGTTTCTCGCACCCCGAACACACCACTGTGATCGGACGCTTGCGAGCTACTTTCGACTCCGAACCTTCGTTCTTCGGTGTGACACTGCGCGGAAATCCCGATACGTCCGCATCGCGCAGAAAACGACAGAGACGTCGTTCCCGAACACCCCCTTGCCGCAACAGCGCGAACGACAGGTGGAGACGCAGGCGTGCCCGAGTGACACCCACATACAGGAGACGGCGCTCTTCCTCTTTGGCCGCGTCGCTGCGCGCGAAGGTGGTCGGAAGTGTGCCGTCGGCCAGTCCCACCAGGAACACCGTGTCCCATTCCAATCCCTTTGCCGCATGCAGGGACGCCAAGGTCACCCCGTCGACCTGGGGGGCATGCTGTTCGGACGCACGTCGATTCAACTCCTGACAGAAGGTCGACAGATCTCCTTCGGAAAACTGTTCCGCCAACCGCACCAAGGCCATGATCGCTTCATACTGTTCACGTTGCGCACCACCACTGGGAACGCTACCGCGCCGCCACCCGGTCGCCTCCAAAGCCTGTTCCACCGCTTCCAGCAGTGGAAGCGACGCGACGTCGGTATTCAGGGCGGACCGCAACGCCACCATGGCCTGGCGTATTTCGGGTCGGGCAAAGAATCGACCCGCACCTTTGACCACGGTGGGAATTCCGTACTCCGCCATGCATTCTTCATACATTTGCGACTGAGCGTTCGTCCGATACAGCACCGCGATCTCCCCCGGAGGGGTTCCCTCACGCACGAGGCGAGCGCACTGCCGGGCCACCATATCGGCCTCTTCAGCCTCGTCGCTGTAGGCGTCCCCGGTGACTTCCGGGCCGCTCTCCCGTTGCCCTACCAGTTCCAGGCGTGCGGCGGCTTCTTTACCGGAGGCCTTGGAAATCACTTTATTGGCCAGGCCGACGATCTCAGGGGTGGAGCGGTAATCGCGTTCGAGCCTGATCAGGCGTGCCTCCGGCCAGCGTCGAGTGAAGTCCAGAAGATAATCGGAGGTGGCACCGGTAAAGCTGTAGACGGTTTGGCTTGCGTCCCCGACCACGGTGATGTCGTCGCGTTCTCCCAGCCAGGCGTCCAACAGCCGCTGCTGTAGTGGGGTGACGTCCTGGTATTCGTCGACCACGAAGAAGCGATACTGCCCTCGGATACGGTCGGCGACGGCGGCATCGTTTTCGATGAGATCGGCGGTATGTGCGATCACATCCGAGAAGTCCATGACGTGGGCCCGTTCTTTGGCCTCTTCGTAGGCGGCGTAAACCTTGGCCACCTCGATCGGTTTCATTGGACTGTCACGTCCCATTGATTCCACCGCCGCCACGTATCGGTCCGGCCCGATGAGGCTGGAGGCGGCCCATTCGATTTCGGCCGCCAAGTCGAGGTTTTTGGGTCGGTTGGTGTCGACTCCGGCTCGGGCCGCCGCGATGGAGACGAATTTGACCGTGGAGTCCATCAAGTCGGGAATCGCCCCGCCGAATCGTTTGGCACCGAAGTACCGCAACTGCCGGAGCGCGGCACTGTGAAAGGTACGGGCATTGACTCCGGTGACTCCCAATTGTCGGAGGCGGTCCCGCATCTCCCCTGCCGCTCTAGCGGTAAACGTGACGGCGGTTACATGCTGTCCCAGCAGGTCGCCGCGTACGACTCGCCAGGCGATGCGATGCGTGACGGTTCGTGTCTTACCGGTCCCCGCACCTGCCAGGATCGCCACCGGTCCCGGTTCGGCGGTCACAGCGGCCCGCTGTTCGTCGTCGAGCCGGTCCACCAGTGCGGTCAATTGTTCATCGCGAGAAGCCACAGAGCGAGTATGGCATCCACGTGAGATGTGCAGTCGGTCTCTTCAGTGCCACCATCGGGAGTCGGCGGAATATCCGTACCGCGACATTCGTTGCCGAAATGACTTCAGACCGATAGGAGGAGTAAACCGATGGTGGAAATGTTCTCGACCACGTGGTGTGGCTACTGCAAGCGTCTCAAGGTGGCCATGGAGCACGCCGGAATCGACTACACCGAGACCAATATTGAAAACGACCCTGGGGCGGCCGACTGGGTGATGAACGCCAATGGGGGAAACCAGACCGTGCCGACCCTTCGGTTCGCGGACGGTTCGGCCTTGACAAACCCGACGATTGGTCAAGTCAAGGAAAAACTCGGCATTTAACACAACTGGGAAAATTTACCCGATACCCCCTTACAACCGACTATCGTAATGATCTATAGTTGTGTGCATAAGCTTGCTTGGTGATTTCGAGGGGTGATCACCAAGCAATAGCCCTGAGGAGGGATCCATCCTCAGGGCACTTTTTGTATCTCCGTCTCAACGCCGCCTTACCGGTACGACGTTTCATTTCCCAACCAGTGATTGACGATCCGCAACGCAGTCGAGGAACGCATGAAACCCTGACCCCACCAACCGTCGGCGGCATTGAATATCTCGTCGACTTCAGCCCGGGAAAACCACTGTGCTTGGGCGATCTCGCTGTCCTGCAATTGCAGACACGCCTCCGGATCGGCCTGAGCGGTATAGGCGAACATGAGGGAAGCGGGAAAAGGCCATGGTTGAGAACCGAGGTACTTCAGGTTCCACGCTTCCAGACCGACTTCTTCGCCTATTTCGCGGATCACCGCATCCTCGGCGCTTTCACCCGGATCGACGAAACCCGCCACGAGCGCGAAACGACGTTTTCGGTTCAGGGCTCCATGGGCGTGTTTGACCAGAAGAACGCGATCAGCGCCATCGTGGATCAACGTGATCACGGCCGGGCTGATCTGTGGAAAGTGGCTGTTTCCTTCGGTATCACGCAATACCCAACCGCCCTCGTCGGCGGATAGGGGTAGGCCCGTTCGCGGATGGAATCGATGCCGTTCGTGCCACTGCCCGACGGCCAAGGCCTCCATGGCGACTGCCACGTCCACGTCGGACCAGTGCGTTCGGCTGGAACGTAGTCTCACTCCATCGGAAAGGGAGGTGAACACCGCGAACACCGGTTTGTTTCCGGTTCCCAGGAACACGCGTCGTCCCTCCGGAGCTTTATCCGGGCTGAGGTATTCCAAACCTCCAGCGGTTCCCGTGAACGTCTCCTCGTTCAGATCGACGGCGATCACCTCCGCTTTTTCCCAAGCGGCTTCCAGTTGAACGGAATCCTTACGCCGTTCGCCGTCGAAGTCCAATGGGGAAGGCGGAAAGGGACTGTCCATCACACCTCCTCGACCGAACCGAGGGCGCGCAGTTCCCCGCTTATCGCCGCCACGTCACCGGATACGACGGTGACCGCCCGGCGAGAATTCAACCGTTCCGCACTGACGCGCACGATGTCGTCGACCGTCACCCGCTGGAGACGTTCGGTGTGCCCTTTGAGCCAGTCGAGCGACAAACCATTCGCCGCCAAGTTACTCGCGTACCCGATCAATCCGCTTTGACCGGCGAGGGCGAGTTTCAAGTTTCCCAAGGCATATTGGCGCGCCTGGTCGAGTTCCTCCTGGCTGGGTGGGTTGGATGACATGCCGTCCAGTTCGGCATAGGTCTCTTCCAGCGCGGCAGCGGTGACCTCCGTGGCCACGTCGACGACGCTCAGCTGCACCGAACCGGCCGGTCGATGCTGGATCGAAGAGCGCGGTGAATACCCGTATCCCTTGTCCTCCCGCAAGTTCGCCGTCAGGCGTGAGGAGAAATAGCCGCCGTAGATCAGGTTCGCCAACTGCATGGCGGCGTTGTCCGGGTGAGTGCGACCCACTGTGGGGGTCGCGACGCGGATGGCCGACTGGACGGCGTTATCCCGGTCTCCCAAGACGATCGGCCCGGTTTTCCAGGGCGGCAACGGAGCGATCGTGTCAGTGTCGTTGTTCCCCGACCAGTCGGAGAAGACGGCGTTCAGCTGCCGCACCACTTCACTCGGATCGGCTGCGGTGACCACTGTCAGCTCGGCCGCCCCAGGGCGAAGCCGTTCGTCGTGCAAACGGCGCACCTCGTCGGCGGCCACGTCCGACACTTCGGCGCTCGTCGGTTCCTGATAGCCGTAGGGATGACCGTCCCACAGCCGTTTATGCAGCAATTTACCCACCACATAGCTCGGTTCCCGTTCCGCCACGGTAATCGAGTCCACCATGCGAGCGCGTTCGGTTCCGAACTCCCTGTCGGGATACGTCGCGCCGGTGAACACGTGGGCGAGGATCTCGAACAGTTTCGTCGTGTACTCGGACAGCACACTCGCGTTCAAGGTGAGGTGGTCGCTGGAGGACGATACTCCGACCGTGGCGCCCAAGCTCTGCAATCGAGCCGCCAATTCGGCTTGACTCCATTCGTCCGTCCCGGACAGGAACGTCGCGGTCAACAGATCCGCGGCGGCGATATTGGCGTAGGCGGCGTTGAATCGCAGTCGGACGTCCACCAAGCCGGTGTCCCGAAAGGGATATACCGCCACACGCAGCCCATTGTCCAGCTCGGCCCGATACGGTTCGGGCAGTGGCAGACTGGTTTCCGGCCCCAGCTCTGGGATGATCGTCGTGGTCACTGTGCCCCTCCCGGTTTTACTTCAAGAACGGTTCTACGGTCGGCGGTGAGTCGCCGGGCGGCTTCGGAGACCGCGTCATTGTCCACGCGACGAAGTAGGTCGGGGAGACGGTGAATGAACTCCGGTGAGTCGTGGAAAATCTGTGCCGTCGCGAAGTTCCGGGCACGTGCCAGCGGTGAGTCGGCGGCCCGCAGGAAGCGTGCCTGGGCACGGCGGATAACGCGGTCGCGGTCGCCGTAATCCACGGAATCGGCGATCGACTTGATTTCCTCGTCGACGATGTCGACGACCTCGGAGACATTACCGCCGGGCGGCAGGAACCCGATCACCTGGAACGGAGCCGGACCACGCGTGGCGTACGGCTCTCCCATGACCGAGACGTAGGATCCGACCTCCGTCGCCTTCTGCTCGTCCTGCACCAGGCGTCGCACCAGCCGGGAGGCTTCTCCGTCTGCCAACATATCGGTGAGGACCACATGGGCCAGGAAACCGTCCAGGTCGTCGAGTGGATCAGGAGTGCGCCAAGCGGACACGAACGCCGGCAACGGAGCGAGAGCGTCCGTATAGTCCTCCCAGCGGCCGCCGGCGGCGTCGGGTTCGTTCAATTCCGGCAGGGCCGGGGTCGCCCGTGCGGGGATAGGCTCGAAATACTCACGGACCCATGACGTGACCTCGGCGATGTCAAAATCGCCCACAATGCTCAACACCGCGTTCGACGGCGGATAGTATGTGTCGAAGAAATCCTGGGCGTCGTCGACCGTAGCGGCCTCGAGGTCCGAGAACGAACCGATTCCGTCGTGAGCGTTGGGGAAGGTTTCAAACATGACCTGCGGAAGCCTTGTCCACGGGAAACCGCCGTACGGCTGATTCATCACCCGCACCCGGATCTCCTCCTTGACCACGTCCACCTGGTTGTCCAGGTTTTCCCTGGTCACGGCGGGACCGGCCATGCGGTCGGCTTCGAGAAACAGCACCCGCCGCAAGGCGTTGGCGGGAACGACATTGTAGTAATCGGTGTAATCGACATGGGTGGAACCGTTGAACTGACCACCGGCCGCCTGCACCAACTGCATGTGCTCGGCCTTTGCCACGTTCGCGGAACCTTGGAACATCATGTGCTCAAAAAGATGAGCGAAGCCGGTTCGTCCTTCCGGTTCAGACCGCATCCCCACGTCATAGACCACCGCTACCGCCGCCACCGCGGCGGAGTGGTCAGGAGCCAGAATGACGCGGAGGCCGTTGGACAGGACGAACGTCTCCACAGGGCGGGAATTGACCATGTCCGTAACGGTATCTCACCCGTGACATCCGAATGTCAATCCCATACCGGCTCATTCGTGCTGAAAGGACCGTTAGACCGCAAACGGTCATAAAGCACGTCGATTGCTGTGTCCTACCCCTCAATCCATTGGCGATGAGCCGGTCTCGCTGGTTCACTTATAGGCAATGAACGCTCAGCACATTTCTCAGATGACCGGCCGTCGCGCCGGCATGATGTGCTGCGCCATGCGAATGTTTTCCTGAGGGCCCACATCTACCGGATCGCGCCCCGAAGCGATATCTGTCTATCGTCAGATCACACCTCGTGATTTCACGTCCTTATCGAACTCAGGAAATCCATGATCACGCTCACCAATGTCACCAAACGTTTCGGCGACGTCACCGCCCTCGACGGAATCGACCTGACCATCGAGCGCGGCGAGGTCTTCGGCATACTCGGTCGCTCCGGAGCAGGTAAATCAACCCTTCTGCGCTGCCTCAACCGCCTGGCCGTCCCCGACAGCGGAACCATCGCCGTCGACGGTGTCGACCTCGCCGAACTCAAGCCCAGGTCGCTACGGCGCCAACGTCAGAGCAGCGCCATGATCTTCCAGCATTTCAATCTGCTGTCCAACCGCAATGCCGTGTCGAACGTGGCCCTTCCGCTACGGCTGAACGGCACCAAACGCACCGAACGTAAAAAGCGGGCGCTGGAGCTTCTGGAACGCGTCGACTTGGCCGACAAGGCACGTGCCTACCCGGGGCAACTGTCCGGAGGACAACGGCAACGTCTCGCCATCGCACGAGCGCTGGCGACCAATCCGGACGTTCTATTGTCCGACGAGGCCACCTCGGCACTCGACACCGATACCACCGACGAGATTCTAGAGCTGCTCAAACAGCTCAACCGCGACCTTGGACTGACCATTGTGCTCATTACCCACGAGTTGGGGGTCATCGCTCAGATCTGTCATCGCGCCGCGGTGATGGAAGAAGGAGCAATCATCGAGACCGGCGAGGTCGACCGCCTGTTGGCCGATCCCGACACCCGACTCGGTTCCAACGCACGCCAAGCGGCGGCACGCCTGCTGGGCGAGACGGTACAGGGGGTCAACTGACATGGAGACCCTGCGCCACTGGTGGACACTCACCGTCGACGCTTGGCCCGACCTGCAAGAGTCCGGCATCGAGACGATACAGATGACGCTCTGGTCAGGCCTGTGGACCCTGCTGGGCGGCCTACTGTTGGGCGTCCTGCTGTATCTGACGTCGACCTCCGGCCCCAGACCCAGCCGGATCGTCAATTTCCCACTCGGAACCATCGTCAACATCGGACGGTCGGCCCCCTTCGTGATTCTCATGGTCGCGATCGTCCCGTTCACCAAACTGGTAGCGGGAACAACCCTGGGAACCACGGCCGCCATCGTTCCACTCTCCGTGGCCGCGATACCGTTCTTCGCCCGCATCGTGGAAAACGCCCTCCTCGAAGTGCCACCCGGATTGACCGAAGCGGCACGATCAATGGGCGCGACCACCGTCGGACTGATCGGACGGGTCATTCTTCCCGAGGCCACGCCGGGTCTCATCCGTGGATTCACCGTCACCGTGGTGACGATCGTGGCCTACTCGGCCATGGCCGGAACGATCGGCGGTGGCGGACTGGGCGACCTGGCCTTCCGTGACGGCTACCAACGTTTCCAAACCGAATACATGATCCTTCCGCTGGTGCTGTTGGTCATCGGCGTACAGATCATTCAATTCATCGGCGATCGCAGCGCGAAAATACTCGACCGCCGCTAACCACCGCAAAAACCCGCAATTACTCGGTGCCTTGGCACCGCCTACCCAAAAACAGGAGTACACAATGAAACGTCAACTCATCACCACCGCCACCGTCCTCCCCGTCGCCGCACTCGGACTGAGCGCCTGCGGCCAAGACGGCGAGGGTTCGGGCGACGCACTCACCGTCGCCGCCACCACCGTTCCGCACGCCGAGATCCTCGAATACGTATCCGACGAGCTCGCCGCGGACGCCGACCTGGAGCTGGACATCGTCACCTACAACGACTACGTTCAACCCAACGTGGTGACCAGTGAAGGCGAAGTCGACGCCAACTTCTTCCAACACCAGCCCTACCTCGATCACTACAATTCGGAGAACGACACTGAACTGGTAACCGTCGCTCCCGTCCACATCGAACCGTTGGGGCTGTATTCGGAGGGCGCGGGAAACCTCGACGAACTGTCCGACGGTTCCGAAATCGCCATCCCGAACGACACCACCAACGGTGGACGTGCCTTGCAACTCTTGGCCGACAGCGGGTTGATCGAACTGGAGGAAGGAATCGACGCCACCAGCGCCACGGTGGACACCATCACCTCCAACCCACACGACTTCACGTTCACCGAACTGGAAGCGGCACAACTGCCACGTTCGCTGGACAGTGTGGAAGGAGCCGTCATCAACGGAAACTACGCGCTCGAGGCCGATTTGAACCCGGAGGACGACGCGCTCGCCAGTGAAACGGTGGAAGACAACCCCTTTGCCAACTTCGTGGTGACCACTCCGGAGAACGAGGACGACAAACAAGTACAGAAGCTGGTCGAACTGCTCCAGTCGGATGAAGTCGCCGACTTCCTCGCCGAGGAATACGACGGTTCCGTACTGGCGGCGTTTTAATCGCGGGACGGTGGCCGAGGTCGAGGACATCACCTCGGCCACCGTACCGGCCTACAGGCTCATTCGCGGCGGTGACAATGGATTAAGCGATGTTGCAGAATATTCGCCACCTGCCCGTCCGGTGAACGCACGAAGAACCGCCGCACTCCCCAGTCCTCATCGGTCAGGGGGTGCACTATGTCAGCGTTGGCCGCGATCGACTCCGCATAGAGCTCATCAACATTGGTGACCTCAATGCTCACATCAGGAACCACGGGTCCCGTCTTATCGTCGGTGAAAAGGCTGATCTGTGCGGTCGCTTGGTCCGGTGAAGCCAAGGTGACGATCCAGCCCAGATTCATGACTTCGGTAAAACCCAGCGACCGATAGAAAGCGCGACTGCGTTCCATGTCGTCCACTTGGACATTGGGAACGACTCTTTTAATACCCATCGCCAAAGCATAGCCCCGGGCACCGACGACAACCGGATATCCGAGTGTTGTCACTGCGTGGACGGCCCCATAGCAACCTCTTAGACGTGACCGATGCCGGCCAGGATCATCGGCACTCTCTGAACGATTGGGATTAAACCCTTCCCAAAGCTCGGGTATTAATTCCACAGTGTACTGGCTGCCTGGGAATATCGTTTGACCCCAAATTTTTCAACACCTCAAGCATTTCGGGGTCCAGTCGAATGTGGGGTTCGTGGAACACATTCGTTGCCGGTATCCACCGATACTCGAAATCCTGCTCATAGGCGTCTCCTCCGGATACGACGGGTTTGAAGTACGGGACGCGGCAGAAGAAGTAGTGATTTTCCTGGTGAAATGTCGCATCATGGTTCTGGAAGACGTCAATGGCGACCGGACCGGTGACGTCCTCAGACGCCAATTTCAGTCCGCACTCCTCGTAAATTTCGCGTACTGCCGTATCGCACAACGATTCACCTGTATCGGCACCGCCACCTGGTATCTCCCAGACGACTCGCCCTTCCTTAGGAAAGTAGCCACCGACGAACAATATCCGATTCTGCGGATCCATCAAGATGCCTCGAGCGGCCATACGATCGATTCTCGGCTGGTCACTGTTATTCATGTACCCAGATTAAGCTGTGTCGCACGATGTTCTCCAGCCTCCGCGAACGCGAGTCAACACGAATACCTTGCACCTGAACACCCTCAATAAGGGAAACGGATACCGTCAGCCGCCTCCCCAATGAACTCCTCCACATCCGTGGCTTCGATACTCGAGCCGCGCCAAAGGGATGTGGAGCGGCTTTTCATCGGCACGGCTCATTACGACCGGGAGCTCCTCGATTGCCATTCCGTCGGGTTCACGGCAGATCGACTAGACTGAAACCATGGAGTTCCGTCGATAGACAGCCATAAACACCACCCTAAACAGGACCGGAGGCGACAAACGTGACGACACGATCTCGACTGTTCAGTAAATCCCTGGCATTCGCCCTCACGGCGATGTTCGCGCTTTCGGCTTGCGGCGGGGGTGAGGCGGAATCTCCCGACTCGTCCGCCGAGGAGAACGATCGATCGTCGTCCTCGGACACCGGGTCAAGCGACGCCCCGGCTCCAACCGTTGAGGCGTACGATTTCACCGCCACCACGGTTGACGGCGAGGAATTCGACGGAGCACAGTTGCAGGGGTCCCCGACCGTGTTGTGGTTCTGGGCCTCCTGGTGCCCTAAGTGTCGCGCGCAAGGACCCGATGTGCGGCAATTGCACTCCGATCACGGCGATTCCATTGACATCGTGGGCATCGCGGGTTTGAACTCGGGCAACGACATGCAGGACTTCATTGATTCCACCGATACCGGCGACGTCACACACCTGGACGACGACGCCGGAGACCTGTGGGTCAAGTTCGATGTCACCTCACAGTCCGAATACGTCGTCCTGGATGCCGACGGCGAGGTTGTCGATTCCGGCACCCTCAGCGGTGAGGAACTGGACTCCAGCGTCTCGGACCTGTACTGATACGGTGTCAAAGCTTTGCCGAGGGGCAGGTCAGTTTCCCAACAGGCGATTGACCTGTTCGGCCAACCACTGCTGTATCGATGCCGCCGCTTCGATGATCGGGTCGTCGCTACCCACTTCGTTCAGCGTCTGGATTTCCCACCAGCCGTAGTAGGCGACGTACAGACCCGCAATGATCAGAAGTACGCCGACGAAGCGCATGATGGTCGCGGTATGGCGCCGCAGCCAGTGCACGAGACCTTCGCGTGCCAGTGCGATCGTTATCGACACGATCCCGATCACCAGGCTCATACCCAGCGCGTAAGTGAGAAAGACCAGCGTCCCTCCCAGCACGCTCGTCTGCCGAAAGGTCTGCGCTACCACGGCCAGAAACGGGGCGATCGTGCACGACAGGGATGCCAGAGCGAAGACGAATCCGAATACGAACATCGACCCGACCGAACGTTTGATCTCACGCCCACCAAGGCGGGGAACGAATCCGGAAAGCTCGCGTCCACTCAACATCCACAGTCCCGCTCCCACCACGGCAATGCCGACCACGACGGTCACCCATGGCAGGTAGGGGAGACCACTTGGCTCGCCGCGACGGAAAACGCCAGCCCGAACGCTCCGAAAACGAGCGCGAAGGTGAGCGACATGATCACAGTGAACAGGACCGCGCGCGCGAGAGTGCGTGGCAGGGAACGACCGCCGTCCCCATCGGCGGGGTTGATCAAGAATCCGGCGTAAATCGGCAGAAGGGCAAAACCACAAGGATTGACCGCGGCGACGGCGCCCGCCGCTAGGGCGAAGGCGAGAGACAGGTCCGACATTCATTCATCGTCGCAAATCGCGGCGCACCGGAATGGAACGGCTCTAACAACGACCGAGTGGTGAACGTTGGTATCCGACCGGATTGCGTCTCAGTTCCCCGCAAATCGGACCAGCGACGCCTCGTCCACGACGGTGATCTTGGCACGTCCCAGTTTGATCCACCCGCTCTCGGCGAATTCACCGAGAACCTTGGTGGTCGTTTCGCGTGAGGTTCCCACCAGGGCCCCCAACTGTTCATGCGTCAGGTGCACGGTGGGCTTGCGGTCCTGTTGTTCCACCAGGGTGCAGAGTGTCCCGGCTATGCGTTGGGGGACGTTTTTGAACACCGAATCCGATAGCCGTTGTTCGGTGGCGGCGAGACGATGCCCAAGGGTCTCGGCGATGCGGGTGGCTATGCGTACGTCCGATAGCAGAAAGCCGGTCACGTCGTCCCGGTTCATCGTGCACACGATCGACTCGTCAAGCGCCTCGGCAAAGTTGTCGTACATCTGCTGGCCGAGAATCGTCATTTCCCCAAAGATCGTCCCCGGATCAATCATGGCCGTGGTCAAGGCTCGTCCATCGGGAGCCACGCGGAAGATGCGGATGCGTCCGCGTTTCAGAATGTAAAGGCGTTCGGCGCGCTTATACGGGGTGTACAGGATTTCGCCCGCGTCATAGGTACGCATAGGGGCCGCCGCTGCGATAGCGTCGAGGTCGTCTTTGGACAGATCGCGGAATATGTCCACCTCGGTCAAATACTGACTGGCGTGTGGTCCTGACATCGAATCCATCGTCTCGTTACGGTGCGGCGCCCATGGTGGATCACCGACAGTCCACCATGGCTGTCGTTTCAATCTTTCCCAAGTCGTTTGCACACAGTATGGCATCGACGTGGACTCCGAAAGGCGAGATACGTCATTACCGTCCGAATAGGCCACATCGATCACCACTTGAACTTTTGTATTACGCGTTCCGCCGCGAGAACACCTGATAAACGATTCCCAGAATCAGACCGAAGATCAAGTGCCCCACCAGTGACTGCATCGCCGTCGTGTTGATGACGAAAACCATCTCGGTCATTCCCAGGATGGTCGGCATGAGAATCAGCGCACCCAGCACCCACCAGACGGCGCCGTACAGCAGGGCGAATACGAGGGTGCGCGGCCAGCCTTTGGCCACTGTCCCGAACAGGAGCCCGAAGCTACCCCCGATACCCATGGAAATAACCAGATGCACCAGCCACCCGATAGCGACCGAGGAGCCGCCGACCAGCGCGGCCACCATGGTGATCATTCCCATCATCTGCATGAGCACGCCGAACATGATCCCACCGGCGATACCGCCGACGATGCCGTAGCCAATCCGGGGAATCACCGCATGTCGTATATTCGGCACGGTTTCCGCTGCCATGACAATCTCCTCCCTTGTCACCTCGTCCCAGCGTGTGAACGCCGACTCGATCTCAGTTCGCAAGCCGATTCGATATGAGTAGACGTCGTCTCACGCCCGGACAATGCTCAAGTTATGGCGCACGGGTGCCGTAGTCGGTAACGGCGATTACATTACGGGGAGAAATTCGACGATCGGTCAATCCGAGCGCAGCCCCGGGCTGCGAGCCGTACGCCCACCGATCTCCATGACCAGTTGCGCGGCGGCCAGCTGGACTCCGTATGCCCAGCTGGGATAGGCGGCAGTGGCCTGTGCGAGCCGCCCGGCGAAGGTATCGGCCGTCATCGCCAGCACTACGGGCTGAATCATTTCCCCAGCGTGTGGGGCCATGATGCTAGCTCCGATCAAACGGCCGCCGCCTCTATGTCCGAGTCCCTTTCGGCGGTCGGCGATGAGTTTGACGTAGCCGTCCGTTCGGTCGGCCACGATGGCGCGGTCGATGTCGTCGAGCGGAAGGTAAGCGACCCGGGCACTATCGGGGGCTCTGTCCTCCCGAACTCCTACGTAGGCGATCTCGGGGTCGGTGTACACCACCGCCGGAATGGCGTCGGTCGAATAGGTGCGGTTGCGGGTCGTCAAAGCGTATCCGGTGGCCATCCGTCCCATGGCGTAGGCGGCGTGTGTGAAGGGCATCAGGCCGGTCACGTCTCCGGCCGCCCACACGCCCGACCCGGTGGTGGCCAGGTGTTCGTCGGTGCGGATGTAGCCGTGCTCGGTCAACTCGACTCCCGCCTTGTCCACATCGAGCCCCCGGGTCACCGGCCGTCGTCCCGTTGCCCACAACAGGCACTCGGCTTCGAAGACGCGACCGTCGGACACCGTGACCAACTGGCGGTCGATACGGTGTTCGACCGCCTCCACCGCGGCACCGGTCACCACCTCGATTCCCTCCCCGAGGAAACGGCGCCGCAGAATCTCGCCGGCCTCGGCTTCGATGCCTGGAAGCAAGCGATCGGACGCCTCCATCACGGTCGTGGGAATCCCCAGGCGGGACAGGGCTTGCCCCAGTTCACACCCGACCACACCCCCACCGACCACGGCAATGGACTCTGGCTTGCCGGCCAGGTCGAATATGCTGTCGGTGGTGTGTACGTGCGCCGCGTCCAGGCCCGGTACCGGCGGAAGGACCGGCGTCGATCCGGTTGCCAACACGACCTTGGAGGCTCCGATATGATGCTTTCCCACCAACAGCGTCCCAGGTGAGATGAACTGCGCCTGACCGGAGAACACATCGATTCCCTCGTCGTTGAGAGCCTCGACGTCCTCGGTCGCGGCGATGGTGTCGATGGAGGCACGCACCCGCCGCATGGCGGCGCGGAAGTCAAGGCCCTCTGCCGCCGCCTCGATCAAGGACTGCGATGGGACACATCCCGTCCACGTGCAATCGCCGCCCAACGGCCCGTTCGATATCAAAGCCGTCGTTACACCGTGTTCCCGGGCCGCTCGAGCGGCTCCCAAGCCCGCGGCTCCTCCTCCAATGACCACCAGATCGTAATCCATAATCCCTTCCCTGGCACCGATTGAACGCTGAGGGTTCGTTCGAGGAACACCCCACCCATTCGCATTGTCGCCAAAACCAGCTGCACTATCGTGCGATCGAGGAGGAAATCCGAGATGGACGCCGTGAGTTCAGAAGGTTCTGGGCGTTTCAGCAACCAGCGGACCGTACTCCACTACATCACCCCACTCGGGTTCGTTCCCTGCTTCCGCCACCAAGATAGTCACGGGCAGTCGATTCCCATTGGCTTATCGTTCCTTGTTTCCCCTCCCCGACCAGTCGATTCAGTATGGAGCAGGAACGGAAACCGTTTCTGTAAGCGGATCTACAGAATCCATTATATCGTCATCTATCAATTGAGAGTGCTCTTTTGCGGTGCTCAGTCGTTCCGTTTTTCCACCGGGCTCGGCTCCGGCAGGAACCGTTCGAAGAAACTCTGACAGACCTCGTGCAGCAGATCCGGTGCGATTCCGTCGGAATCGGCGTCGTTCAAACACAGAAAATCGTATGAGGCACCCTTCAAAAACTCCCGCAGGCGGGTGGGCGTCGACGCCTGTTCCAGTCCCGCGTAAAAGAGTCGAGCGTGGCCCGGAGTGGCGCGCTGGGTCAAATAGGCCCAGTAGTGATGGAGCGACGAGGTCAAAGATATGTCGCTGGGATGTCGGAACGGCTGTGTGGCCGTTTCCCGTAGGCGATCCGGATACTCCGCTTCGATTTCCCGAAGCACCTCCTTGTTCAAGGCATGCGGAGTGTGTTTCATTTTCTGCCGGTTGACCGAGCCGAATCTGTCCATCAGAATCCGGCGGTTGTTCTTGGCCGCCTGGTCGACCGGAATGTCGTGGTCGTTGACCGGCATACCGTTGATACGCGCCGGGGACGGGAAGAAGTGCGTCATTCCCGTGGCGGTGAAAAATTTGCTCGGAGAGGTCGGCCGCGCCAACAGCACGTCGTCGTTGAAGTAGAGAAACTGCTCGCTCAAACCAGGAATATGATGAAGCCTCGTTTCAATCGCCTGTGAATTGAACGAATGGTCCACTCCGACATCGCGAAAGATCTCCCGATGCGACACAACGGTGATCCGACTGCTCGATTCGTCCAGCCAGGACGGTACCTGGTCGTCGGTGACCAGGTAGACGTGGCGAACCCACGGCGCGAAGGCGAAAAGAGACCGCATCGAGTACTTCAACTCGTCGCGATTGGCGAAACGGGAATCGTTCGAGGAGAGCTTGGACGGCGAGCGCCCCAGCTTCTCCAAGGCGCGGTTCTTTCGGTCGTTCCAATCGGGGTCGCTGCCGTCGACCCAGGTGTAGACCACGTCGATGGGGAATCGGATGGAGAAGGTGTCCGGTGCGATGAGGCTGGGAAAGGTCGGGTACTTGCGTCCGTCCGCCGCATCGTCGTATAGCCAGCTGAAGTCGCGTTCCTCGCCTTGTACCAGGAGGGGGCCTTCGGAGCGTTTGACGGCGAGCGAATTCTGCACTGGTGACACCATGGCTTCGCCGTTCGAGTTCCACAGCGCGACGATGCACCTGTGGTTGGATTTCGGCAGTGATATCGACCAGGCCTGTCCGTTCTCGCAGGGCCATCGGGTGACGCGCAGTTCTGCAGTGCGGAGGGCGGGAAGGACGCTTGAGACGAAGGTGTCGTGGTTTTCGGGGAGTACACCGAGTTGAGTGTGGTTGTAGCGATGGTCGGGTATGCGGAAGTATTCGCAGCCGGCGGAGTCGAAACACGCGATGATGCCGGTCAGTAGTCTCTCGCGTTCCTGTAGTGGGTGCTGGCGTGCGACGGCCTGACGTCGTGCGTTTCGGCTGGACCAGCGATCGGTTTGGCGTGCGGTCCACTGGGTGAGTGTCAATCGTTGACCGGACGGCACCAGCTTGATCAGTCGGCGTTGTATCGGTTTGACCACTGTTGACATTGCCTGCCCCACTCATCGTTGAATCGAACCGCCTCAATGGGGTCGCCTTCCGGGGCGGCCAGACCCGATCAATGGGCGATGGAAACGTTACGGAACCGATATCATAACGCTCGGTGAATGGCTGTTCTCGCACCATGTGAAAATTTATGATACAACCAACTGAGATATATTCATTTTTAATCGTTTGGGACTTGTGTACCTCCCCTATCGATCGGGCAGCACTGGCACGTCGAACGCCTCAACTCCAATGCCGCCCGATCACGATTGCGAGGAGCTCCCACTCGATCTAGAGATCGACCGGAAGTGACGCCGACGCTTCCAGGCGTCCGGTGACGATGCCCGATACCGATGCCATTGCCTCGGCCACTTGGGAATACGTTGCCATGGACACGACTCCCTGGGGGAAGTTCGCCACGTCGTAGGGCTTGGCCATGGATACGGCCGCCGTCGGCGTACCCGAGGAATTGACCGACGTGACCAACTCGATCTGATTTCCGCCCGCCATCGCGTCGGCACACAACACCACCGCAAAATCAGCGTTACCGGCGGTCGAGGCGGCATTGGAAATCGATTGCCAGGTGGGACTGTCACCGGTCACGGTGCCGGAGGCTGACATTCCGTCGGACTCCAAGGCGCTCACTATATTGTTGACCACCGCATCCGAAGGCCCGAAGACCGCGACCGAACCACCCGTGGCCGCCGGTAGGATTCCTCCTCCATCGACAACGGTGACCGTCTTGTCGAACAATGCCTGAGCCGCTTCACCGTTAGAGTCCGAACCGACTGTTTCCTCCGCCGTGGCAACGGCCTCGTCAGTCGAGAGCGGTTCCCCGGTCAGCCCCCGGTGGTAGCGCAGACGAAGGAGACGGCGCACCGACTGATCGATGCGCTCTTCGGATATCGTGCCGTCGTTGGCCGCCGTCACGACCGCGTTATAGGCGGTCTCCAGATCGTTCGGCATCAGAAGGAGATCAGCCCCGGCCTGCAACGCCAGCACCGGAATTTCGGCGTCGCTGTGCTGCACGCGTACGCCTTCCATGTCGAGCGCATCGGTGCTGATGACGCCCTCGTAGCCCAGCTCCTCGCGCATGAGCCCGGTCAAGATCGGTTCCGACAGCGTCGCGGGGGTATTGCTGTCGTCCAAAGCGGGGAACTCGAGGTGAGCACTCATCACCATGTCGATGTCCGCTTCCACCGCGGCGGCAAAGGGCGGGCGGTCGATCGACCGCCACTCTTCTTCCGAATGCGTGATCACGGGCAATCCCACATGAGAGTCCACATCGGTGTCACCGTGGCCGGGGAAGTGTTTGGCACAGGCCGACACGCTTTCTCCGAAGGTCGCGTATCCCTCGACCTGCCCGGCCACCATTTCGGCGGCCACCTCCGGGTCGGCGGAGAAGGAACGACGCCCGATGACGGGATTGTTCGGATTGACGTTGACGTCGGCGACGGGGGCGAAGTTGACGTTGATTCCCATGGCGCGCAATTCGGAACCGTTGATGTACGCGGCTTCCTTCGCCACGTCGACGTCCTGTGTGGCTCCGATGGCCATCGCAGGCGGGAGATACGTGGCGGGACGTCCGATACGGGTCACCGCACCGTGTTCTTGGTCCACCCCGATCAGGGCGTGAATCCCCAGTTCGTCAAACGACGCCTGCTGGATTCCGGCCGACAGACGGGCGATCTGCGCCGGATCGGAGACATTGTCCGCCCAGTCAAAATAGATGATTCCGCCGACTCGGTAACTCGCGATGAGTTCGGCGGCGTTGTTCACGCCGTAGCGTTGCTGGTTGGCTGAAGTGAACGCACCGTTCGCGGTGTCGGCCGCGTCTCCGTGGACGTACACCATGAACAACTGTCCGACCTTGGTCTCCAAGTCCATCTCCTGGATCACCGAATCGACCCAGGCCTCGCGTTCCTCGACGCTGAACGAGCTCGGCTCGGTGGTGTTGGGATTGGGCTTTTCGGGGTCTTCACTGCCGTCGGACTCGGTCGCGTCTCCGCTCAGCTTCCAGGCGGCATAGCCGCCCGCTCCGACGACTCCCACCCCTCCGGCGACGGCGATGAGCGATCGTCGTGAGACGGATTTCCCACGTTTGGGCTCGTCAACCACGTTCTCTCCCTTTCACATGACACGGACACATTAGTTTGAAGGCTACCTTTGTATCAGTATTCTTAGCCAGGGGTAACCGTCGAAGTGAGTTCTTCCCGCCGTGCACGCGCGTTCAAGAGGCGGTTCGGCGATTGCCGCCGAGTATCGCGCTCACTCTCTACCCGGCAGTTTGAGGAGCGCGTTTTCCACGACTTCGGTCAATGCCGGGTGAATCCAGTACTGCGATTGAGCCATCGTGACCGCATCTGTTCCCAAGGTCATGGCTTGCACGAGCGGTTGAATCAGGGTGGCCGCTTGCGGCCCGATGATGTGAGCTCCCAGGATCTGCAGGGCCTGCCGGTGTGCGATCAATTTGACGAATCCGGTCGTGTCCTCCATGGCCCAGCCGTAGGCAACGTCCGAGTATGGGTGAACGGCACTGACATACTCCACTCCGGTGTCCCGGGCCTCCTGTTCGGTGATGCCGACCGAAGCGATCTGAGGGTGAGAGAACACCGCATGCGGCACCGCGTCGCTCTTCGAACGCACCATGTTCTCGGGATTCAACAGATTATGTCGGACGACTTTGGCATCCCCGTTGGCGACGTGTTTGAGTTGATACGGCGAACTGACGTCCCCCAACGCCCAGACTCCGTCCACCGAGGTGCACTGGTAGTCGTCCACCGAAATGCGCCCGTCCTTGTGGAGAACCAGATCCCCGGTCTCCGCATCGATCATGTCACTGTTCGGGCGTCGCCCGACCGCGACCAACAAGAGATCGGTCTCGACCGTCTCCGGGCCGTCGGGTCCGTCCAGGGCCACGATCGTGTTCGAACCGTCCCGCACTACCCGGCGAACGTCGCGATGGCGGAGGTAGGTCCATTGCCGCTCGGCCACCTCGCTGAACCGCTGGGAGACGGCCTCGTCCTCGCCGCGCAGCATACTGCCGCTACGCCCGATGACGGTGACCGCGACGCCCAAGGCCGCGAAGACATGTGCCATTTCCGCTGCGATGTATCCGGTACCCAGAATCACCATGCGCTCGGGAAGCTCCGCGATCCGCATAACGGAGTCGGACGTGTGGTACGCCACCTCGTCCAGCCCGGCGATGTCAGGGATGATCGGGCGCGAACCGGTCGCCACCACGATGTGCTCGGCCGTCATGGAGGTGATCTCGTCACCCGTATCCACTTCCACCGTTTTTGGATCGGTGAATCGGGCCGTTCCGTCATAGAGCGTGACATTGTCCTGGCCGTGCGCGCGATATTCCTTACCGCCGTCGGCAATGGGGTCGATCCGACCGAAGATGCGATCTCGTATCGCGGGCCAATCGATGCCGTTCAGCGTCAAGTCCACTCCCAGACGCTCTCCTTCCGCGGGCGAGCGCGCCACGTCCGCGGTGTGCACCAGCATTTTCGTCGGAATGCACCCGACGTTGAGGCAGGTGCCTCCGTATTTTGACTCGGAACCGACACCGTGATCGACGATCGCCACATTCCAGTGGGAAAAATCCTGGTCAACGATGGTGTTTCCAGATCCGGACCCGATGATGACGAGGTCGTATTCACGCATGCTGTCATCCTATCGGGTGTATCGGCACGATCGGGCCGCCATTGACGGCGAGATTGGACTCTCTTGACGGCCGAGTGGACGTTTGAACCGGCCATACACTCCAGCGAGGTTCGTTCCGGCTCGGCCGGTGATGTCCCTTGCGAGCACGACGCCTCCAATGACGGAATGTCACCATAATTACACCAGGAATATAAGACATGACGTAGCGTAAAACCGCTGTCGCACGTTCCGGAGGTAGGTCATTGAGCAGCCGTCCCATTGCCGACTATGCCGTTCTCGCCGACGGTCACACCGCTGCCTTGGTGTCGTCGCTCGGGTCCATCGATTGGCTGTGCCGCCCGGCTTTTGACAGCCCGTCCCTCTTCGGTCGACTTCTGGACGCCGATGCCGGGCATTGGTCCATTACTCCTGATGGAGTCACCCGGGTCAGTCGGCGTTATTTGACCGACTCCATGGCCCTTCGCACCGAGTTCGTCTGTACGACCGGAACAGTGGAGCTATGCGACGCGCAACTGCTGCGAGGCGGGGAGGCGTCGACCTCTCCACAAGCGCTGGCCCGCATCGTCACCTGCCTCGACGGGGAAGCCAAGGTCGACATCGTTTTCAAACCACGACCGGAGTACGGCCTGGTTCACCCGATCCTCACCCCTATCCCCGGTGGAGTGAGCGCGGTCGGTGGTCCGCTTCGCGTCACTCTGACCACTCCGGTGGAGATGCTGATCGGCCACGACGGCGCGACGGCAACGGCCCGTCTGCGTGCAGGTGACCGGTTGTGCTTCCTCACTCAGGCGGTACGCCTGTCCGATCCGGATCCCCTCCCCTGGCCGAGCGACGCCATTGAAGAGGCTTTCGATGAGACCGTCACCGCTTGGACGGAGTGGAATCAACGCCACCACCTTCAGCTCGGCGAACACGACGACCTCGTTCGACGTTCCCGGATGGTTCTCGAATCACTGCGCTACCAACCCACCGGAGCGATCGTGGCGGCCCCGACCACTTCGCTGCCCGAGGAGGTCGGCGGAGTGCGCAACTGGGACTACCGCTACTCCTGGTTGCGCGACGCCAGCTTTACCGTCCAGGCGCTGGCCACCAGCGGCTGCCAAAGAGAGGCCTTGGCGTATTTCGACTACTTGACCCACACGGCGGCGCATTATCACGCCACGAATCCGCTGCAGATCATGTTCGGCATTCGTGGACATCATGACCTGTCGGAACGACATCTGGATCATTTGTCCGGATGGCGTGATTCCCGGCCGGTTCGGGTCGGAAACGGCGCTTGGCGACAACCGCAACTGGACGTCTACGGGGAGTTGCTCAATGCCGCCTGGCAGGTGCGCGATCACCTGGCGAGCCTCTCTCCGGCCACCACCCGCCTGCTCTGCCAGATCGCCGATGCCGCCGCCGAGCAATGGGGCACAACGGACAACGGGATCTGGGAGGTACGCGGTCAACCGCGTCACTTTACCTACTCGAAGGTGATGTGCTGGGTGGCTCTGGATCGGGCGATCAAATTGGCACCCGTCCTCGGTTCCGACGAGCACGTCGACCATTGGGCGACCGAGCGCGAACGGATCCGCGACGCCGTGGAGAACCGCAGCTGGAATCCCAACATTGCCGCCTTCACCGCCGGGTTCGACTCGGAAGACCTCGACGCTTCCGTCCTCACCCTCCCGCTTGTGGGGTTCCTTCCCGGCGGCGACTCCCGCATTGTGTCGACGGTGGACGCCATCGCCGAACACCTGACCGATCGTCGTGGCCTCACTCTGCGCTACCGAATTTCCGGACAGGACGGTGTGGCGGGCGGTGAGGGGTCGTTTCTCCTGTGCACGTTCTGGTTGGTGGAAGCGCTGACCGCGACCGGGCAACGGCGACGGGCCGAGCGTTTGTTTCAAAAGGCCTGCGGGTACGTCAACGACGTTGGCCTATTGTCCGAAGAAGTGGACGGAGCCACCGGCGAACTGCTGGGTAATTTCCCGCAGGCGTTCAGCCATATCGGCCTGATCAACGCCGCCACGGCCCTTTTCCACGCCGAGGACGAATTATCGGGCGCGGACCTCTCGTTCGCCGTTCCTCTCCTGCTGACGCGGCGTCGCCTTACAGCTCACCGCCGACCGCTCGCGGCGTTGACGACTCCGCATCGTCCTTGTCGGACGCATCGTTCCGTGTAAAGAGGACGAAGAGGAACACATTGATGATCACGGCGGCGAGTACGACGATCGGGATAGTCAGCATGATCGGGTCCATGCCGTCCACTCCGATGAGCCCCTCGATGGGCGTGACACTGACGCCCATCATCCCGGTGTAGTGCATGACGCAAATGGCCACGGCCATGATCAGTGCTCCCAGAATCTGCCCGGTTCTGCCTCTGAGCCATAGGGCAAAAGCCAACGCCACGATCGCGGCGACCACCGCGATGACGGCCGCGGCGATCACATAACCGTGATCGTGGTGCAGTCGACCGGATACGTTGATCGCGTGCATGCCCATGTAATGCATAACCACGATTCCCAACCCGGTCGGCGGGCCCGCCACGAGCACGCGCCAGAGCGAGCGCCGCCGTGCCCCGGCGACGATGAACAGACCAAAGGAGACGGCGACGATCGACGCGACCAATGACAGCAACGTCATGCCCACGTCGTAGCGGAGGACGGATCCGTCGACGCGAAATCCGATCATGGCGGTAAAGTGCATCATCCATACCGCCGTCCCGCCCAGGGCGAGCGCCGCTAGAGCGATCCATCGATACCGGTCGCGCCACACCAGGTGACGTCGATGTCGTCCGGAACGGGCGATGGTAATACAGGCGAGGGCGATCCATGAGCCGACGAAGGCGAACATGAAACCCATGACGGGCGTGATCCAGCCGTAGCTGAAGTGGTTGATGTCGTACACGCGCGGCGATCCTTCCGGGGTAGCAGGTCTGGCGCAGTTTCTCGGTGGGCACCCGATGGATCGTGCTTGGCTGCGCACGTTGGGCACACCGTGCCACCGAGTCGGTTGTCGTGTGTGCCCTGTCGGTCCGACGTCGCGGTCCGTTCGATGGTGTTCGTTGGGCACACGGTGGAACGCAATGTGGCTTGTGCTCCACTTGGGTCTGGTCGGACCACGTGGAGTCGTTGGTCGAATTGCGGACCGCTCGTCATGGTAGTACACGCATACGACGAACCTACTAATTGGTAACCAATACCTGTACTCTGTGATGGCCCGATACGCAGGATCTTTAGTTCTCACCGCGAACCTAAAGATTCGAGTATGGCCTGCGGTATTACGAAAGCAACATTCATATTCCACTCGAAAGGGTGGGCGACTATCGGGTTTCGAGATAGCGCAGGACGGCCGCCACCCGCCGGTCGGCCGTCGGGCCCAAATCGAGCTTCCGAAAGATGGCTCGGATGTGTTTGTGCACGGTGTTGTCACTGATATACAGTCTTCCGGCGATGGCGGGATTGCCCAGACCTTCCGCCATAAGCCGCAGAACCTCGCCTTCCCGCGCGGTCAAGTCCGCGACCGGACTTCGGGCGAACAACTGCGCGACGACTTCCGGGTCAATGGCGGTTCCGCCTCCCGCCACCCGATCCAGAGCCTCGGTGAAGGCTTCCACGCGTCCGACCCGCTCCTTGAGAAGATAGCCGATCCCTCGTGAGCCTTCCGCAAGCAGGTCGGTGGCAAAACTCTGCTCCACATAGGCCGATAGGACCAGCACCGCCAGCCCCGGTATCCGGCGGCGCGCCTCCACCGCCGCCCGTACGCCTTCGTCGGTATGCGTCGGAGGCATCCGAACATCCACAATCGCGGCGTCAGGGATGGAGTCGGCCACCGCCTCCAGAAACGCGTCGGCATTGGACACTGCCGTCAGCACCTCATGCCCTTGGGTTTGCAGAATGAGGCTCAATCCCTCACGCAGCAACGCATCGTCCTCGGCAATGATCACCCGCATGGAATCTCCGCTTCTATGGTCGTCCCTTGGCCCGCCGCACTGTGAATCTCCACACGCCCATCGTGAGCCTCCACTCGCCGTTTGATCCCCGCCAAACCGGTTCCGTCCTCTGCGCGAGCCCCGCCCGCACCATTGTCGCCTATCCGGATCTGCAGGAGCTCATCCAGCTGTGTCACCTCCACCCACGCTCGGCCGGCCTCACTGTGCTTGGCGGTGTTGGTGAGCGCTTCGGCCACCACGAAGTAGATCGTCGCCTCCACTCCGGCCGGACTACGACCCACCGAACATCTCACAGTGCACGGTACCGAGCTCTCCGCCGCCAAGGTGCGCAATGCCCCGTCCAGACCACGGTCCTCCAATACCGGCGGCAGGATACTGCGCACCACCGAACGCAGTTCCGCAAGCGCCTCCTCGGCTCCCGATTGGAGTCGTTCCAGTATTCGTTCGGCCTGCCGTGGGTCCGAGTGCAGGGCTTGTCGTGCCGCTCCGCTCAACATGGTCACGCCGACCAGACGGTTCTGAGCTCCGTCGTGCAGGGCGCGTTCGATGCGTCGCAGTTCGACGGCGTGGGCGTCCAGGGCGGCGGCACGTGTGGTGGTCAGGTGTTCAACCTGACGGAGAAGATCATCAGACGACGAGAGCAGACGTTCAGCGTATTTGTGTTGCAGGTCGGGGAGCCTGGGTATGACGACGATCCATACTGCCGCCCATACGACTCCCAACAGCGTCGCCAACCACGCCTGTGGCCAGGTGTTCAAGTATACAATCCCGTTGAATACCGTCGCGCCTTCCGGTGGGAGAAGATACCACCAGAGTGGAAAGGTCAGCTCTCGTACGGCGTTGACTCCGGCTTGGAGACCAAACACGCCGAGCAGAAGCCCCCAAGTCGCGTGCACTCCCAGCCAATACAGCTCTCGGCGCGAGTCGTCGTGGCCAATTCCAGGTTCATTACTTGGATACGGCAGTTTCAGACGTCGCCGTTCCACATTGGCGACCAAGCGCAGCAGACGCAGGTACCACGGCAGAAGGGCTATACCGATACCTACGAGACACAGAACCGCTACCGCCAGACCGAGCAGCAGCACGGACGCGGCAAGCAGTGACGTTCCGATCCCGACGATGAGGACGCCGGTGGCTCGCAGGGAACGGCGCAGGTGATTGGTGACGCGCATTGGTTTCAACACTAAGTAGCGGTAGGTCGAGCCGCCACCGGATCGCGGCGACCGGGCCGACGCCTCAAACCGCGAGGAATCCGGGATATGACCGTGGGATCGGACCGTTCCCTACCGACCACAGTCCAACCCGTTGTCCCCACCGGAGGCTATGCGGCCAGGCGACGAAATTCCTTTTCGCCGTCCGGGACATAGTTGACCGCCGCCTCCGGCTGAAACGTGTGAACCGCCGCGGCCAAACATTGCTCGTCGGCCATCACGTAGAAGATCGTATTCCCGGCGGCCCGTCGATGGAGGCGGAACCATGCCCGGTCGTATTGCCGTTCCCATACCGACTCTCGTGCTTCCCGCCCCCGCCCTGGTTTGAGCCGGGCGCCGATGTGCAGCCACCGTGTGTTCGGACTGCGCACGCTGACCTGCTTATGTTCAATAATGTCGATGGATTCGATGTCGCCCCAGTGGTGAAAGCGCGGCAGTCCCCACCAGTTCGGGTATAGAGTCAGGCCATGCTCCCGGATTCGGGCTACCGGCAGAGCCCCTACCGCCCGTGGAACCAGGACCAGCAGCACGACCACCGCGAGCACACCCCAGGCGTACCAAGCGGGATCCGGGTAGACGATTACGGTCCACCCTACGGCCACCGCCGTAAATATCGCAGTCCACATCAGAAATACCCTGTTCGGGCGG
Organism: Haloglycomyces albus DSM 45210; assembly: GCF_000527155.1. Taxonomy (NCBI): domain Bacteria; kingdom Bacillati; phylum Actinomycetota; class Actinomycetes; order Glycomycetales; family Glycomycetaceae; genus Haloglycomyces; species Haloglycomyces albus. Next base: position 489,872 of record NZ_AZUQ01000001.1, read on the forward strand.
TTGAAAATCCACATCGTCACGTTCTCACTGGTCCGGGGTCCTAAACATCGACAGCGCCATCCCACACCCCTGGGAACAGACGCGTTGATGTGACTGAATACAGTTTGTTCTTTGCTCAGTTGCTGGTGACTGCGAAGCTGTCGGCAAGTTGCAGGGCATTCGCAGACCGTTGAATTTGCGCGTCTGCGAGCAGGACCGGCGTCTCGCTACGTCGAGTCGTTTGCGACGCTGACCCTGTTCGGGCTCGGTTTTGACAGTGGCCCGTTCGCGTTTGGTCATACGTTATCATCGACGGCCTGGCTGCGTCTGGCACCTATTGCAGTCAGAGCAAAGTCACCTCTCCTATGTATTCCGTGGTACAGCCTCCTGTACTACGGTTTGGTCGTTTGTGGGCATGGTGAGCGGCGCGATTCGCTCTAGCGTTGAAAGAACCACCACGAAAGGGAGAGCATGAACACCCACCACAGCGATCGCAATACCGGCAGCCCGACCGTGACCACATTGCTGTGGACGGCCATAGCCGTGTGCGCCGGTATCAATACCGGCCTGTCCATGACCGGACACGTCGCATTCGGAGCGATCGCGGGAATCGTCGCCGTTGTACTACTCGTGGCCGTCGGAGTCCGTAACCTACGCCACCGTCGGCAATGAACTCCCTGCGCCGCAATCAACCCCAGGACTGCACCCCATGAAGCGGAAAAACCGTCACCGACGAAACCGACTGCCTCAGCTGCGGCGAAGCGGACTGATCGCCGTTGCTCTCGCCGCCCTGGGCGGGGCGATGTTGATCGTTCCCACCTTGATCGTCGCCGAAACGAGTCTACGGTGGCAGCCCGGCCTCGATCACCTGATGAAGGCGGACATCATCGTCGCGGCCGACCAGGAAGTCGACGTTCCCGAAGATCTCGATATCTCTCTGCCCCAACGCGCCACGGTCGCCACGGATCTGGCCGACGACATCGCGACCATCGACGGGGTCGGCGATGCCTGGCCGGAAATATCCTTTCCTGTCGCCGGTCTGGCCGAACAGCAAACCGGGTACGCCTGGCGGGACGGCATTACCGACCTCGAACAAGGTCGTTCACCAGAGGGCGAGGACGAAGTCGCGGCGTCAACCAATATCGACGCCGTTCCTGGTGACCGTCTCGACCTGGTAGTCAACGGCAACACCACCACCGTCACCGTCGTCGGCACGGTTTCGGAACCCGGACTGTACTTCGATTCCGCAACCGCGAATTCGTTCTACGCCAAGACCGGACACGCCGATTTCATCGCCGTCAACGTCAACAGCACCACCGACCTCGACGCGGTGACTAACAGTATCGATACGACCGTCGCCGATTCCGAGCTCCACATTTACACCGGTAAGGAACGCGGGCAGGCGCAAGCCCCACCGGGCCAGTCCACTACGCTGCTGTTCCTTCTTACCAACGCGGTCGGCGGGACACTACTGCTTTTGGTGGGTTTCATCGTGGCCGCAGCGATCTCGGTCGCGGTAGCAGGACAACGTCACGAACTGGCACTCCTACGACTCATCGGAGCGACGCCTGCGAAAGTCCGCAACACCATTGCCTCCCAGGCGAGCCGCGCGGCACTCATCGGAGCGATTCCCGGAATCGCCGCCGGATACCTCCTCGCGCCGCCCTTTCTGGAACTGATTCGCGCCGAAGGATTCGTACCCGACGCCCTGAGCTTGACCTGGAGCCCGATCCCCGCCGTCGCGTTCCTCGTCCTCCTCGTCGCCGTCGTGCACCTCGCCGCCCGCGCCGCCGCCCTGTCTACGTCACGACAGCCCGCCATAGCCGCAGTACGCGACAGCACCACCGAACCAAAAACACCCGGACAAACGCGAACCACCGCTGGGATCGCGCTGACGGCCCTGGCGTTGACCACAATGCTCGTCCCCCTCTTCGCCCGCACCGAAGCGGCCTTCATCGCCATAGGTTCTGCCGTCATCCCCGCCGTGATCGGATTCGCGCTCGCCGGTCCACGACTGTGGCAACGCCTCGGTCGCCACCTCCGGCGACAACGACGCACCGTCACCGCCGAGCTCGCCGTTGCCAATGTTCATACCTTCCCGATGCGCATGTCCGGTGCCACCACGGTCCTCGTGCTCGCCATAAGCCTGACCGTCTCCCAGGTCTCGTCGAAAACCACCCTGGCCGAAGCGCAGGAACACGACATGACGGAAGGGTTCGCAGCCTCTACCACCACGATTACCGCACAACAGGACGGAGCGATAGGGCTCCCAACCCTTCACGACGTCCGCACCCTACCCGGCGTTGAGCGAGCGGCGATCATGGCCACCACAACGGTTATATCCGACCGCTTCGACGGAATGAGCGCCCATCAGGTAAAGGCGGTCACCGGCGACGTCAACGACCTCATCGACCCCGATGTGACCGACGGAAAACTGCGCCTGACCGGCTCCACCGTCGCGATCGACACCACCACCTCCTGGATGGAAAACGCGGAAGTCGGCGACTCGGTCTCCATCACGCTCCCCAACGGAACCGAGGCGAACCCCGACGTCGTCGCCGTCTATCAGCGCGGCATGGGATTCGGTCCCTATCTGCTGTCGGCGGACCTGTTGCCCGACGGAAGCACCTTCGACACCGTCCTCACCTCCGGTGGCAGCGAAGCCGTCACCGCCTGGTCCGCCGAACATCCCGCCGTGACGGTGCTGGACGAACCACCGACCGCCGCCGACACCAGCGGCCTGACGCTTGACTCCATCATCGCGCTCGCGATACTGGCCTACGTGCTTCTGGGAATCGCGAATAACCTCGTCGCCGGAATACTTCGCCGCCGCAAGGAATTCCACACCCTCCTGCGGCTCGGAGCCTCACGCAGGCAAGTACGCGCTATGACCCGCTATGAAGTATTGCTGCTGTGCCTCATGGCCGTCGCCGCCAGTGGAGTATTGACGATCCTTCCGACTTCTCTGCTTGGACTGGTGTTCCTCGGCGAACCGTGGCCGCACGGACCAGCGTGGTACCTTCCGGCCACCATCACTGCCGTCGTCGCGATTACTTACGCGGCCATGATGCTACCGACTCGCTTGGCCTATCGTTCCACTTAAGACTGGCTCTCACCATTGCCTACCCCGTTAGACCCAGAAGATACAAGCCGCTCAGGCCACTTCCCTGAGTCGCTTCAGGGCACGTTCCGAGGCAGAACCCGGATGGGGAACATAAACCACCAGTCGAAACGCGGTTCCAGGGATATCCAATACCTGACTCTCGATTTCAATCGGTCCCACCACAGGATGGACGACGCTCTTCGTCTGGGTTCTACGAACGGCTACCTCATGTTGGTTCCAGACGTCCTCGAATTCTGCACTAACGCCCAGCAATTCATCGACCAAAGAAGTCAATCGACTGTCTGAGGGGTTCTGTGCCAGATGGGCTCGCATATCCGCGACACAGCTGCGAACAAACGCCAGGTGCTGTGGATCCGATACGTCCCGCAACGCACCGACGAACGTCGCACGGATGATATTGCGGTCGGCAGGACCGAAATGGGACAAACCCATGAACGCGTCCGCGAGTTCGTTCCAGGTCACAATATCGTAGGACGCGTTCACCACATAGGCGGGAAATTCCGTAAGCCCGGCCAAAAAATTCCGAATCGTGGACGGCACGGTTTCGTTGTCCGAAACCGAATCCGCAACCTCTCCGACCACATTGCACAGGTACACGTACTGATCGCGATCAAGCCGAAACGCTTGAGCGAGCGCGTTCAACACGCTCCGGGACGGTCGCGGCCCGCGCGCCTGCTCCAGGCGAATGTAGTACTCCACCGAAATATCCGCCAGTTGAGCGACCTCCTGCCGCCGAAGGCCAGGCGTCCTTCGCCGCCCGACGTCGGGGAGCCCGACATCAGCGGGACGAGTTCCCCTACGCCGCGCGCGAAGAAAATCAGCCAGCAATCGTTTGTCCATACCCACAGCTTGGCGGAATCGCACCGCGACGTCCACCTGGTACTGGCGATACCACCATTAACGAGGTCTTCCTAGGTGCGGCTTCGGTCGACAACCTGAACGAATGGACAAAACAGTACTCATCACCGGAAGCAATAAGGGAATCGGATTGGCAACGGCTCGTGAACTGGGATCGCGCGGTAACAACGTCATCCTTGCCGCTCGTTCGCAGCAGCGGGTTCACGACGCTGCGGACGCCCTCTCACGGGAGGGAATCAACGCCGACCCCGTGGAGCTCGACGTCACCGACTCGACCAGCGTGTCCGCCGCTGTTCACCATGTGACCGATACCTACGGCAAGCTCGACGTTCTCATCAACAACGCCGGCATTGCCATGTCCGACGGCAGCGGAAACACCAGTGAACTCACCCGAGACACCATGCATCGTGTCTTCGAAACGAACGTGTACGGCGTTCTGACCGTCACCAACGCGTTCCTTCCGCTGCTTCATAAGTCCCCTGGCGGCCAGATCATCAATGTCTCCAGCGAGGCCGGGTCTCTGAACGTAGCCGGACGCGAGGACACTCCGTTGGCCGACATCCAAGCCGGGGCCTACGGAACGTCAAAGGCCGCTCTCAACATGCTGACGATTGCCTATGCCAAGGAACTACGGTCGACTCCAATTAGCGTCAACGCGGTGTCGCCCGGATTCACCGCCACGGATTTGAACGGGCGTCGCGGAATCAGAACCGTTGAAGAAGGCTCCCAAGCGATAGTCGATCTCGCGGTCATGGAAAACGACGTGCCGAACGGGACTTTTCGTTGCGATGGTCGCATTGACTTCCTGGGAGACACCGTCACCGTTCCCTGGTAAGCGATCAAACACCTCCGCGCGTTGAGCCACCCTGATCTTCTCGCCGGGCCTTGACGTCCATGACATCACTTCGATCAATGGTCGTCAGGGCCGGTCTCATCGCTCACAACGCTGGGCTGTTTCAATACGAACCGCAACCGGACACGGATTAGTGCCGGTATTCGTGAGCGGCGAAGAAAACCGAATACTCCTTGGCCGACGGGTCGTCGTCTTCCAGATTGACGTATTCATCGAATACTTCCTGCACACGACCCAGCAGTCCTTGCATTTGCTCTTCAGTCAGCTTCGCCGTAAAGGTACTGAACGACGTCATTTCCTCTACGTCCTCCGACTGGGCAATAAACGCCTGACGCATCGCGCGACTAACGCCGGGCGCAACCGATGGACTAAAGTCAAGCTGCCAGCTCAGCCCGGTCGCCCGATACGGGACCTCCCGCGCACCGCGATTACCGACCCGGGGCTCGCTTTCCTCCAGAAATCCGGTCTCCACCAGTTTGCGCACGTGATACAGGACCGTTCCCGGATTAAGCCCCAGCCTGACAGCGATCTCCTTGTTCGTCAGAGAGTTACGACGACACATCTGCAGGATACGCACCCGCACCTCGGAAGCGACCGCTTTAATTTGCTCCCTAGTAGCGGGGACTCGCTTCGGATCGCGATTGACTTCGTCATCGGTTTCAGTCGGATCATGAGGCATAACCCCAGAATAACCGCATGATGACAAAAGTCAACTGATTGAGATTACATCTAGTTGAATTTTCTCAACTGATTGAGTAATATCAACCGTATGTTGAAAGCGACTCAATCCGGCGCTCGTCAACCTTGACTTCAGGCGGCTGTACTACTCCAGCGCCGTGAGTTTCCTTAGCGTCTCGTTGATGACGTTCATCTTTCCGATGGTCGCCATCCTGGCCCTCGGTGCGGGGGAATTCGAGGCGGGCCTGATCGTGGCGCTCGAGAAGACCGCTTTCCTGCTCATCGGGTTGCCAGCGGGTGTGTGGGTCGATCGAATGCGCAGGAGGCCGGTACTCATTGGTGCCGACCTACTTCGGGCCGCTCTGCTTCTGTCCATTCCCGCAACCTGGGCAGTGGGGATGTTGACGCTGGAGCAGGTTTACCTGGTAGCACTGCTGCTTGGCGCGTGCACGGTGTTCTACGATGTCGCCTACGTCAGTTTTCTCCCCAGCATTGTGGAGCGAAGACTCACCGTGGACGCCAACGGACGCCTGGAAATACTCCGTTCCGGATCGGTACTTCTCGGGCCGGTCACGGGCGGAGCACTCGTCGGCTGGCTGGGAGCACCGCTCGCACTTCTGGCAAGCGGAGTAGGCATCGGCGCATCCACAGGATGGCTCACGAAAATCAACGTTCACGAACGCACAGAACCTATGAACTCCCAAGGAATGCGCCGTCAAGTGATGGAGGGCCCGCGATTCATTTGGAACGAGAAGGTTATCCGAGGAACGGCGATATGTACTGGGGCGGTGAACTTTTGCTTCAGCGGCTTCATGATCATGTTCGAAGTCCGCATGCTGCGTGATTTGGGGACCGCACCGCAAACCATGGGCTATATCGTATTGGTCGCGGGCTTGGGCGGAGTCGTGGGCGGCCTTGTCAACAAGCATCTCGTCAACCTGATCGGCTTCGGACGGACGATTTTCGCCGCTGCGGCTTGCATGCCGTGGGCCATTGCAATCGTCTGCCTAGCGGGGCCCGGGCTGTCCGGCATCGTCATCGCCGCTGCTGGAATGTTCCTGGCGACTGCGGCGATCGTGATATTCAACGTCAATCAGGTCAGTTATCGACAAACGATGACGCCGGACAACATGCTCGGACGACTGACCGCGTCCGTCCGGATGCTGGCCTGGGGAAGCATGCCGGCCGGGGCTCTTCTGGCGGGTATTGCGGGTGAAGTCTACGGCGCTCACGCCATCATGTGGGCGGCAGCAGCCGTTGCACTGCTTGGGGCACTTCCTCTCCTGACAACTCCGCTCTGGAAGATGAAGGAGCTGCCCGCTTCGAACGTGTCAGAAACCGCATCGGCCTGACGATCACAGTCTCGGCCGACCGGTCGATGGTCGCGGCACCCCACACCTCAATATAATCCAGTGTGCCGCAAACCGCTGAGCGCCTTTGACTTAGGAGGCTTCTGGGGCGGTGTATCCATAGTGATACCAGATCTCGCGGCTTCCCGAACCCGGTTCGTCCTTAATGAACCGGTCGTACAGGGACTGGCCGGAAAAATTGTCGGGGGCGGTTTCCCAAGCCATGGTCTGGTAACCGCGCTCGGCGGCCGCTGCTGAAGCAGCACGCATGAGCTGCGCCCCGATACCTTTAGCTCCACCACCACGGTGCTCTGGTGCTACGTACAGGTCGTTCATCAAGGCATTGACCGTAGCCGTCGTGGAGGATCGGACCCAGTACAGCGTCGTAAAGCCGACGGCGGTGCCATCGACGCGGGCCACAAGCTGGAGACCGGCAGAATCGTCGTTGACCAGCTGTCCGAAGAACTCCCGATTCCGTTGCTCGTCCGGCTGCTGCTTATAGAAGCGCTGATAATCGGCGACGAGGGGAAGTACGTCGTCAAAATCGTCTCGGCCTACTCGGCGAATTTCGATACCCATTGCATGCCTTCCTATTTGGTACGTAATGAGCGTATCGCATGTATCGACACGGCTAGCGATATGACCGAATGTGCATAACCTCTTTTGGAATGATTTCAACAAAAGACCCGTTTCAAGTTCACAGCATTGTGACTGGTCAGTCTCAATCCATGGCACATTGGTACAAATATGAAAGCATGCATTATGGGGTCTCGACTCGACCAAGCATACGGCGCCAGACATACAAAAAGTCAACAAGAGGTTACCCGAAAGTCCTCAGTAGAAACCTCTTGGTGAGGGCTTACTATTTCAGATCCGGCCCCCAGGGTTCAACACCATCTTTCAACACTGCAATACAATCAAACTTCGTACTAACGGTCACAGAGAACTCTATTGCTTGCTCAATAGACTCCCCCAACTTCCAAACCAAGTCAAACTCAGTAGCAATAACAAAACCACTCGATTCTATAAATACATCGGAATAGTATACCCAGGATCCAATCGGCATCCAGATTCCGCCGAGAACTTTCGAGATTGAGTTTTCATAACCCATTGCTACAGTTCTTGGATCAAAAGAAAGTGGGTCTTCGAATTCTGGTATCCAACCCGGGCGAGAACGCAATGTCAATCCACCAAACTCAGTAAGAACTTCTTTCCCGTGTTCATGCACTGAATACCCCGCATTCACAATACCGGCGCAGTAGTCCGATATACCAATCGAACGACCTTCATGCCATCCCGCATAACGTAGTTCGTCCAGTGCGAGTTCAGAAAATCGATCCATAATGTCACTTTAACTCCCAAACCATTTAGCACATCACTGCATCTTGAGCACGGAACGGCACTAGTCTTGTGCTCGTGGGATTTGGATGACATCCAGCTCCGCGACTTTATAACCCGCATACTTCCGCCAGTCATACCGCTGACGCCTTCCTGTTCATATGCCTGAAGTAGACAACCCATTTCAGGTTCACAGCATTATGACTGGTCAGTCTCAACCTATGGCGCATTGGTATAAATGTGAACTTCTGCATTATGAGATCTCATCTCGACCAACCACGCGGCATTAGATTTGGAAAAGTCAATAATCGGTTGCCAGAAAATCCTCAGTACGATTAAATGACAGACTGTGCCTTTACAATGTGCTGCGACCGTCCAAATACCCTCGATCAGTTACTTCATCCACCACAACTTTTTGATCAGTCATGCCGTGAACCACTACGACCACATGTCGAGATTCCCATACGGTGTCATCCATATAAAAGGATATAGTCGCAGATTGTTCATTGACATAACATCTCACAATAAACTTCTCAAAGAGGTTATCAGAAATATAAAACTGCCCATTATCACTCTCTATTACATGAGACACAACATGATTAAGAACTCCCTCATCAAGCAATCTCTGATCGCAGGACGTTCGAATCGAAAGAACAACTGGAAGGTCACCAGGTTCATATGCCGATACGAGCATTTCATTATCTACGAGAACGATTCCTGATTCGTCGATTTCAGGATGATTTGAGCTTGGGGTGATCGGCTTTCCCTCCACATGAATAAACCCCCAAGGAAGTGACTCTCTACATACTATGTAATCCAATCACATCATATCCTTCTTCGATTAAGCAGGTCGTCAGCAATCTGAATGGAGCCATTGTGAATTTCCACCGATTGGTGCCATCGAAACATCACGGTTAAACCTACCCCTATTCCCAACAGAAAGGAAACCTATACATGGCATTCTTATTGTGCCACATCTAGGATATTGAGGCGGAACTTGATCGTTCCTCATTCGTTAGTCCTTGATATGAATGATTCTCCCGGCATGGACATGCGGCGGTTGTCGCCTGTCGCCCAAGAAGCCCTGCGCCTGCGCGTGATGCACGCTGTCGTTAACGGCATGGACCCTGATGAGGCCACCCGAGTCTTCTGCGTATCGACCGATTCCATCGCCAACTGGCAAGACCGATACGGACAAGGCGGATGGGAGGCACTCCGGTCGCGGCGGCCGGGCCGGCGGCCCGGCGAGGGCACCAGAATGACCGCCTCCGAAGAAAAGGCCCTCCTCGACAGGCTGCTGACACACACGCCTGACGACGTCGGCATGGTCGGCAGGCTCTGGACCGCCCGTACAGTCGCCGTCCTGGCCAGGGAACTGTTCGGAGCCATCTACACCGATCGAGGCATGCGCACACTCCTGACACGGTGGGGATTTAGCCTCCAACGCCCGGATAAGCGCGCCGTGGAGGCCGATTGTGAATCCCAGCGCGTGTGGGTCGAACAGTCCTGGCCTCTGCTGCGGCAGAGAGCGAAAGACGAAGGAGCGTTGATCTTCTTCGCCGACCAGGTCGGAGTCCGCTCCGACCAACTATATGGCCGCACCTGGGGACACCGGGGCCATACCCCGGTTCCGACACAGACGGGAAACAGATTCGGCATCAACGCCATGAGCGCCATCTCCATGCAAGGAACGATGATGTTCACCGCCTGGCAAGGCTCGGCCACGACCGACGTGTTCCTGACGTTCCTCAACCGCCTGATCACCACAGTGAAGCCGAAGATCCACCTCGTGCTCGACGGACACTCCGTACACCGGTCTAAAGCCGTCCGGGACTGGGTAGCCGCCCGTTCGGAGGCGATTGAACTGCACTTTCTGCCTCCCTATTCTCCTCAGTTGAACCCCGACGAGATGGTCAACGCCGACCTCAAACGGGATCTGGCCGACCAGTCCATAACCGATGTACGGCGGATGAAAGCCCCTGTACGGTCGTTCTTCTGGAGCGTTCAAAAGCAAAGCGACCGAATCAAATCATACTTCCACGGCAAGCACGTCCGATACACACTAAGAACCATCTAGTTCCGACTCAATATTTACTCGTCATTCGCGCTCGCATCTTTAATACAGCCGTGCCTCAACAGAGCCGCGCCCTTATACGAACTCATTTACAGCAGTCCTATTGCAGCCTGGGAACGCACCGAAGTTTTCAAAAAGGATGTGGTATTGGCGGCCTCGTCATCGGGCATCCCGTCGAATACCGCCACCATACCGCGTTTACGCAGGCCCTCCTGGGCGACAGGGGCAGCTTTCTCATGTCTCGCTTCAGAGCTCCGGCATCCATGACATGGATAACGAACCAGAAACCTTAAAGCGATGGGTCAATAGGTATCCTCAGCGGCCCTGAACGAGGGAAGCAATACTTCCTCCAGGTCAATGCATTGCTCGTCTACGCGGCCTTCTAGCACAAATCCAAAAAACTCACGAAGAACCTCGTTCCCAAAATCAATTGGATGGAATTCGAGAGAATAATCTGGCACTGATCGTTCCCCTGCCCAGAAAGTATTCTCAAATGAGAAATGTCTACCAAAATTTTCCAAGATACCCAGTCTTGGACTCATACTAACCATTCGACGCACTGACTTTCCTCGCCAGATACCGAATGAAGCCCAATCTTCCATACTATGCATTGCCACATAAACTACATCACGCCCATCTATCAAGTTAGAAAACTGTCTGTAGGTTTCCGACGGCAAATCATGAGCCAATGACCTTGTTGAAATGATATCGTAACCTGGAAGACTCGCTACGCATACGATATTAGGCTGCGGCCAAACAGCGAAATCTAGCATAATATCACCAGTCGGCGATACAGCATCACCGAGAATACGGGAAGCTATATCCCGTGATTTCTCAAAGTCGGTATCCTCCAAGTTTTCAAACGGTCTATCAGGAATACTGTGGCCAATAAGCATCATCGCTATTTTGGACCCCATCGATCCTCCTTTATAAAAGGCTCGGTCAAATGATGACACTAGCACAGAGGGCATTCCCACAATTCAATTTGAAGAGACATCTTCACTCTATCTCCTTTCCTCAGGCCTGGCACCCTGCTACTTCGAAGGGTAGCCCCATTCTCCGACATCTAGTCATAACCAATCATTTGATTTGAGGTCAGCTTGGCCCCTGGCCCAGTTTTAACCTCAAACGCTTTCCAGTTCCCATCAGACTCTTGTGCGACGAAATCAGCTCGAAATTCGGTACCACCATCCGTTTGGAATGGTACTTCACTAGTTATATTTTTATATCCTTCTGCTTGTAGTTCCTTCTCAGTGGATGCTTCCCCCATTTTTCCGTGCGGTAGCCCAGAATTCGGGCACTCACCCGCATTGTGGGTGAGGAAGTCAGTTCCGCTGACTTCGACGTAGTAAGTGTGGAGATCGGCGACCGTGAGGTTGTGGACCGTCGTCTCCGCAGTCCAGGATTCGATCGCACTGATCTGAATCCAGGTTCCGGAACTTGTCCGTAGGAGCTGCCCGACCTTGAGGTCTACCGCTTCCGTCCACTGCCCCGTCAAGGGCTCATCGCCGACTACAGACTCACCATCTAGGTCATCGGGCGCACCATACGAATCATCGTCTTGCTCAACCAAATTGATATTGCTACGGCCCTCAGCAGGCGGCCCGCCGCCTCCGGAACCGGAGCCGTCAGCGTAATCAATCTGGTCCGGCTGCAGATCATCAGCACGATCAATAGCACCAAGATTGTCTCCGAAACGGTCGGATTCAGGAACCTCGGCCGGATCAGCCGTCCACATCGGGTGCTCATCGGTTGCGGTGATCGACTCATCGGTCTCCCCGTCACCGTCGGTGTCGATATCGAACTCGACCAAGAGTCGCTCAGCCGTGCCTTCTCGGGTCATCACGACTTCCCGGGCAACGGTTTCACCGGTCTCCTCGTCGGTCGCCTGCACCTTCTCACCGGCTTCGACCTCGTCGATGAGCTTGGTTGTCCCATCAGCCATGACGACCTGCGTCTCTTTGGTAAACGAATTACCGACACCGCAGGAGGGAGCATCGTCTTTTCCGCTCTGTCTTCCTTTCTTCTTACTTTTGACTTTGCTCAAGTATTTGCCGGAAGCAGATTTCACGGCATCGTGGTATTTGCTAATCGTCCGGCGAGCTGAGGCAAGCTTGTCCTGAAAGCCCGTAACAGCCTTATAGATCCGTTTAGCGGCCTTCCACAACTTGGCGCCGAGTTTGATGACCTTGGTCCACGGAATGAGATCCATGATCATGGTCGCGCAGGACCACATGTCACCTTCCCCGACACAGGCCATGATGTCGTTGATGCCAATGAGGTCCTTAAGTACCTCACCTGCTACATCGATGACGACATCCATCACAGAAGTATTGAGGACTTCTTGTGCTTCCTCCACCTCTTCCTTCTGGTCCGGATCCATGTTTTGGTCAGCGAGATCATTGGCTTTGGCTTGGTCGCTAGGCGTCGACGATCCTACGCCTTGACCACACTTGGCGTAGCTCTGATATTCATCGCAGTCATCGCGAAGGCCTCCATCGCTGTTGTGATAGGAACAGTCGCCGTCAATACAGGACTGACCGTTGATATGCCCGACCAACATGCCGGATGGATCCGAAAACGTTACCGGCGAGTGATTCGAATAGGCGTACCCGCCCATTTGTTACGAATCAATCGGGTCAGACGAAATGAATCTGCCCAGGGCCGGGGCCGGGGCCGGGGCCGGGGCCGGGTCGTATTCTCTCGCCCCACACGCGTCAGACCGGACGGATCTTCTGTCCCGCCTAGGAACCCTCGATTGTTCACCCAGGTGTCAACCGGCTCGCCACGCTCATTGCCGTACAAGTCCCGATAACGGACCTGGACTCTTGCGTCTCGGCGTCCACTGTCGCGGTGGTCGTGCCTTGATAGTCGGCGCCGAGACAACTCAGCTCACTTCCGCTGGTACGCATGGCGACCTTGGGAACCGTCTGAAACCCGTCAGGTCGGGGGTTCGTAGGTCGACCATTTCCCTCGTGCCTATATAGCCCATATCACCGCAACCTGAAGCCTATTACGATTTGGCCTCCATCCCATTTCAGAACCCGTCTCAGGTTCGGAACCAAGATCCCCGCAGATAGTCTGGCGAAGTTACTCCTCCGGCCGATGCGCCGGAATCTCAATCTCCTTTATACGGAAATGCGAGACGAATGAATACTAATTTGACGACATCCTCTCGGCGCCTTCCGCGTGCCACCGCGGCATTGACCCTCGCCGCTGTTACCGGGGTCGGGTTGACAGCTCCGGCACTGGCTCAAGACAACGATCTCGGCACGGCCGATATGACCTGGGACGTGATGGACCTCGACACTCCGGGTGGTTTCGCCGGGGGAGAGTTCACGTTCGACGTCGACTCGGATGGAGGTCCCTCCAGCAAGCCCGTCATGATCTCGTTCGCTGTGGATGGTCCACCCGAATCCTTCGCAGTCACCGAACCTGCCGGCAGTGACGAATGCATCGAAGCTGACAACTCCCTCTCCTGCGCGTACAATGCTGCGGCAGCCGACCCGACTTTGTACTTCGAAGTCGAAGCCTCTGAGGACTTGGAGCCCGGATCGTACCCTTACACGGCCACTGTCCAGTGGGGTGAACACACCCTCCTCAATGAAACGGAAACGTTTAACGTTTCCGCCTCCGATTCCGGTGAATCGACCCGGCCGTTCATTCATGGCGAGTTCGAGAATACTGATGTTCAGGCGGGCGAAACAGTAAACGTGGAGACTCCGTTCCGTCTTGATGGAACCGTTCCCCAGGGCCCCAACGTAGTAGCGATTCGCGCTGGCGCTCCCTTCAGCCCTGTCGGGATGAACTTCGAGGGTGCCTCCCCAGTCGCAGACTACGACAACTGCAAATACTCGGAAGAGAACCACGTCGGTACCTCCTCCGTCGTTTGCTACGTCCCCGACGTTGACTGGACGCAAGGCGCGACGTACTCCATTGACGATGAAACTCCTCTGTCGTACGAGATTGCGGACAACGCCCTCGGTTCTCCGTGGAACGTCTGCGCATGTTCTTTCTCGACTTCGTTCATCGACCAAGAAACCGTGGACAACCTGACAGTTGATCTGGAAGGCGACAATCAGCTGGAAATCAAGGAAACCGATATTTCGGTGAATGGTGATCACTACGATGCGGACTGGTATGGGCTGCTGCGCTTGACGGTTAGTGACAACCCCTACGACCTTGAGGTATCGCCGGTCAATATTGAAGGAGACAAGGGCGACACCGTCGACGTCACAATACCTGTCACTAACAATGGCCCGGCTAAGGCTATCGGAACGGGTGCAACCGTCTACCAGTACCGCCTACCAGTTCAGCTCCCAAGCGGTGTTGAAGTGGACGAATTCAACAATGACCGCCAGAGTGGAAACTTTTGCGAATCGGATTTCGGACAATCTATCGAAAACGATTACGGTCTGGAAGAATATGATCTCATGTGCTTCTTCAGCGAAGTAGAAGTCGGTGGTACCGCAGAAGTAGAATTCTCTGTAACGATCTCCGATGCCGAATCAACAACTGACGGAGCATTTTTCGCGATCAATGCCAACAGTCCCGTTTCCGATTCAGGGTACGAAGACAACTATGACAACAACTCCGCAGTCATCGGCCTCAACTCGCCTGATGTTGTAAAGAACGTCGACGAAAACAACAGCGACAACGATCTTCCAGTCACCGGTTCCGCATTGACTTACGGAATCATCGGCGGCGCTGCCGCTCTCCTCGCTGGAGCAGTGTTGTTCTTCGTCGCACGGCGTCGCTCGGTCAGCTAAACAATCTCACTCAGCCTGAATTAGTCGGGCGAATTATTCTGCGGGTCCTGCTTTAGGCAGGGCCCTTTTTCTGTCCAGACAGCGATCTTCCACTCCGTCATGTTGATTTCTCCGGCGCGGACCCGCACGATGCGAAAGCCGATCTCTTGCCACATGTCGTGAAACCAAAGTCGGCCCGCACTGCCGGAAGCGCCCCCTATAGGCCACTTCTCCCCCACTCCACCATGACGACGGATCCGCGAGCTATCGGTCAATGTCCGCCAAATCCCGTAGGAGCTAGTCAGACAGGCTCTCCTCCATAACAGCACGCCCCACCATGCTCATCCTCTCATCGAGACCGTGATCCCATGACGGACCACATCTCTTGCCTCACAATGCGAGTCTCGAGCTACCGCGCCGGTAGTCGTCGACGGTCATCAGCCACGGCACTGCATTGAAAACATCCCCAGAAACGGCTAAGTAGAAGAACCAGTTCGCGAAATAGCCGATTCCATCCACACCGAATGCGACGCCCAAATTCAAGGCGCTCGCGGTCAAATCGAAAAAGCGCTTGCCACCATCGAGCTGGCTTCGGAAGGCCCCAGCAACAGCCTGGTATCCGATGGCATTGGGACACTCCAGGAAGCGCTACAGAACATGGACGAGATCCTGTCAACGTCAAACGCGGCGAAGTCAAGCGAGGAAGACTGGGCAAATCACCTATAACAACCGCTGGTGCGCTGCGCGTGCATGATCGCACGACCTCCCGAGTCGGGTATTTGACACCTGGCTCGGGTTTTTGTTTGCGCGACACGCGCTTGTGTTTATTGACATTGTGTTAGCAATACGCGACACTAACGATCGCTGGGTAATCCCGACGGTTGCCCGGGGTCTTTGGCAATCATCCGGATTGTCGACGGCAGCGACTCGCCAGCACCAAGCAACCAACTTACGACTGGCGAGTCGCCCTCAAACTACAAAACCCCGAAAGGAGGTCTCGTGTTCTCACTCATCGTAGTGCATTCGCACGCTCAGTTCCAGTCACGAGCCGGTGTCGCCGGGCGCGTCAGTTACTACTGAATCGTCGCCTAACCGGCATCATCACCGCAATCACCGCTTATACCAGCTAATTCCCAATCGGCGTGTGTCCAAAAACGGGTCAGAGTTTGAATCCGTCAGGGACACGCGGCTATCCCGTCGTGCCCAAATGCGGGCCACGAGTGGACATATAACGCTCGTGACTCCGCTGTGGGAAGGGCAAGTGGAACGCAGGATTCGGCTGGATAGGTGGTGATCGGTGGGCCGGCTCAATTCGACTGTCTCTGTATTTCTCACCGATCCCCCAAGCCTGGGGAGAATGGAGATCACTGACATGCCTGAACTGATAGGCACTTTGTCGTGGGAGGGCTCCCGCGTCGACATTATTCAACGCTTCGGACGACAAACCGTATGGGTCACCGTCGACGGTCAATTCGCCGCACTCGTCCACACGTCCAGAACCGTCATCCATCCACACAACGGACGGAGACTTCCCGACGAGGTCCAATCCCGGATTGTGCGCCTCGCTGCTACCGCACAGACCAACAGGATTCGTGTCTGTCCCGATATTGAGCCGACAGGACCGCCAGAACCGTCCGACCACGACAGGGAATCGATCAAACCGGCTGGTTGTGACGTGGAGGCGGTGCAATGAATATCAACTCACACGACCTGTTCGCCGTCTATGAAGTCCTTCTCATCGCCTACCCGGTAGCGGTATCGATGATCCTCACCCGCTCGAAGGCGTGGGAGATGCGTTCGGGCTTCACCACCGTCACCACAGCGTCCCAGAACGGCGCTACAAGTACCGGTGGTTCGCCACGCAACAGTGCGACTGTTCCTGAAACGCCGAGCCATGACTCGCAACAACAGGCCACCGGCCATCACGACTCGAACCACCACCACGATTCGGAACGCTACTTCGCCGCCGGGCAGAACACCACCGACTGGGCATTGGGCGACCGAAATACAACCGAGCAGACTGTCGTGGGCAGCTACCAAATGGCGGGTCGCAGTGCCACAACCGATACCGCTACCGCCCCAAGATTGGGTGGTCAACGGTCATCGTCGGACTCTTCACAGGAGCACGATTCGATCGAGAACCGGCAAGTCTCCACTCACGTCAAGCCGCCCACCGGTCGCGCCCGAGGATTCGAGGGTTGGAGTACGACCGGACGGCCGGTCACCTACCTCAGCAGCGCCTACCGGTCCTCAACCCACCAGAACCACAACGCCCACCAGCCGCTGAGAGGTAATGCATCGGGCGAGTCGGTGGGTGCCCGGCCTGCCCAGGCCATTACCGAACAACCGGCCCGCCAACTGTCCGCCCACCACGACACCACCGGAAACCGGCCCACCGAGCAACGTTCAACCCACCACGAGAACGCCCACCAGCGTCAAGCGAACCAAACGCTCACCAATCAATGGCCCACCAGCCAAACATCGACCGAACGGCGTTCGACCTACCACGGACGCACCGACACCTACCAGCGTTCGGGACGCCAGCAATCCGCCTACAACTACAACGAGCCCGTCGGCCCTGAGCCTGCCTACCGGCAGCCCGCCCACCACGAGCAGCCCACCGACCAGAACACGTCACTTTCTCGCCCATACGACCACCGACGGGTCTCCCGGCCGCGACGGTCGGTGTACGAACGGCAAGAAATCCCCATCCAGCACCGCCTGGGTGACACCACAGAACCAGAAAAGCGAGGCTATCCCACCCACGGACAAGTGTTGACCGCGATCCAGTGGAAAGACCATCGCATCGAGCTACGGCAAGCCTCGCTCACCTCAGCCACCATCCTCGCGATCAACTCTGACGGGGTTTCGACGGTATTGGGGGCGATTCAATGGGACGCTAGGGCCTGCGACCGGCCCGTCTGGACCGGCACGCCCGCACAACAACGCCTCATGCCACGAGACAGGCGGGAGTCGTTCGCCCTCGGCGACCGCCTTGTCCACGCCATCGAGGCACTCTTCCACAAACGCACACCCACACCCTCACGGTGGAACGGGTACAGCGAACGCGACGGCTCCCTAAACCCACAAACACGAGTGCAGACACCGACCCAGACACGGGCGCACACTCAAACGCACGGGCGGATGAACCTGCAGCCGTGGGAACAACACCACGGACACCAACGGGACCACGCGCAAACACAATCAACCGAACAGCAGGTGGGGGCGGTGAGTGCGTATGCCGGTTCGTTATCTCCCCATCGGGACGTTCAACCTCGGCACCATCCGCCACGAGGCCTACCGGTTCCACGGACGCCTCGACGTGTCGACCTCAAACGTGTTCCTCTTCCTCACCACCAACTCCGATAGCGGCGTGGAAACGGCTGTAGGCGGTACCAGGTCTGAATCGAGTCCCGGTGGTTTTCAGAGCCTGTCGGACACCCTGCGGGACGACCGAGTGACGGTGGAATACCGGCCGCCGGACGTATTGGCCAACTGTGCCAACCCACTCCGACCGACCATCGTGCTCTACCACGACCGACTGTTCCAACACACCGTCACCGATACCGACTGGATCGACCGACTAGCCCACACGCTCCACACGGCCGTGTCGCCACACCTCGACCCCGAACGGACCACACCAAAAGGAAACGTTGTACCGGGGCCACGCCGCCGGTGGCGACCCAAATGATCCCGTCACTAACCAACGAACCCGCGCCGGGTCAACGCGTTCGCCATTGCGCGTCGCGTGAGGGTTCATGATCTTTACTCCCGGTTCTCTTTCCTGGTAACCGGCGCTGCGGGAGAGAGAACCCCGGTCCTGTCGGGGCTCTGGTAGGTGGGCAGCCCCGACAGGCCCCCTATATATACATCGAGAACGGCCGACGATCTGCACTTCAGGGGTTGGGCCTGCCGGTAGATCTCCACATGTGTGGAGGGCAGGCTTATCGAACTGAGCCTTAGAGAGATCGTTGTACGTTTTTCGACCCGCTCGCTATTGTGCCGTGTCATTCCCGGTGTCACCACATAGGTCGACACCGTATTTCATGAGCGCCAAGGAAAAATGAAAAAGATTGCGCGCACTACTGAGACTCTTTAACCATACTTCATGGGAGATCGAAAGGTATGACACCGAAACACGACGCTGTGCCAGTGGTTCTACCTAGGCTTCCACAACCCACCTCGCCTCAAACACTACGTTCCAAGGAACCCCGCACGACCGTCTATACCGTCGCCTGGCTGAACGTCATCGAAAAAGACTCAATATGATTCCGATTCCAAGCATCGGTATCCGGTGACACCACTGGCCAGACACGCCGAACTTGAACGCTTCAACCACCGTTCGGTGGTGTCTGCCATTATCATTCGCCCATGGTGAAGTCTCTGAACCGAATCCTCCAGACCATTCGGCAGCGCCGGACATCCTCACAAACGCCCGAAGAGGCTCTCGCGGCACGAGCAGCGAGAAAACCGTATGCCGGGCGCACAGTCACAGAATTCACCTCGGAAGCCGCCTCGGAAACGAACCTCCGATTCATCATCGACATCTTGGAAGAGGAGGGGATCGACTACTTCCTAGTTCCGGGACACGCCGCCATCCGCCATGTGGTCGGCATTTCGGTACGGAACCGGCAAAGGTTCCTGAAACTGCTGTCCGTCAGCTATGCTGATGAAGCAATCCACGTCGGAGTCCCCTCCGGCCGATCCACATTCTCACTCGGACCTTTTTCGACAGCCGACGGAGAACTCCCCCACGAACTACAGAACGAAGATGTCCTGCGTGCAGCGCAAATTCAGTTCGGTCCACAGGGACAAGTCCTAGCGGGTTTCGAACACGGTTGCGACATTGAGTTCTGGGCCGAGGGTAGCGAGCTCAGAAATTCGGAAGCCGGACTGGAACGTCTCTCGGCGACCAAAGCGAGCCTGCCCGTGGAACTCCATACGGACACGTGGGTCGGGCCGCGTCCCAATACGGTCTCGGATGTTCTTCCCGCCGAGGCCAGGCGCGAGGTCCGGACAATTGTGGGTGAAGGTGAATACCGAACCTTCGAAGACTTCGCCGACAACATCTCCCACGACGTCCCTTTCCCCATCGACGTCGTCTATACCTGGGTGGACGGCGATGATCCTCAGTGGAGAGCCAAGAAAGCCCACCACCTCGGGGAGGAGGTACCGGAACATCACCGCGCTGATTCACGCTACAAGAATCACGACGAGCTGAAGTACTCGCTCCGATCGCTCGAGATGTACGCGCCTTTCGTCCGCAACGTTTACCTCGTGACCGACGGACAGTGCCCGCCCTGGCTGGACACCAATGAGTGTACGCTGATCGACCACAAAGTCATCTTCGCCGACAGCACCGCCCTCCCCACGTTCAATTCCCATGCCATAGGCTCACAGCTCCACCACATTCCCGGATTGGCGGAGCATTTCCTCTATTTCAACGACGACGCCCTCATTGGCCGACGGATATTGCCGGAGGTGTTCTTCGAACAAAATGGCCTATCGCGTCTCATGCCCTCCTCCGGGCGCATTGGGCTGGGGCCACCTCTCCAGGAAGAACCGGCCCCCAACTCGGCGGGAAAGAACGTCAGAGAACTCTTGCGCCGTGACTTCGGCGTCTCCATCGCCAACAAGTTCCGACACACTCCGATTCCACAGCTGCGATCGGTGTCGTATGAACTCGAAGAGCGATATCAGAAGGAAGTGGGTCAGACCATGCGCTCGCGATTCCGCCATGTCGACGATATTGGATTCTGCGCTCTGTTGCACCAGCATTACGCGTACCTGACCAGTCGGGCGATCATGGCCGGCGAGGCTCGCTGCGCATATGTGAACATCGCCGATCTCGACGCTCCCGATAGACTCGACGAAATCAGTGAAAAGCGACTCTACGATTTCATCTGCCTCAATGATGTCAACACACCGCCGGAACGCCGTGAAGAGGTTGGCGCGATTGTCCGGTCGTTCTGCGAGGTCTACTTTCCCTTCCCCTCCAAATACGAAAAGACGGACGTTTGCTCCACAGATTCCGACCGCTCTTGAGTTCTATATACCGATCCGAATAATGGAAGGAACTTGTGTGACAGCGAGCGGCACCCTCGCATCAGCAGCCCCAAGTGGAGTCTCGCCAATTGGCATCGTTGAGCGGAATGGTTCTGACCAGGGTCCTTTCGATCCGCTAACTCGATATCCGATTGTTCTCAGATGTGACATGTCCGCAGACCCCTTTGCAGAGTACTGAACTGCGAACGTGAATACATCGGCGGTCGGAATGTAGTCCTGTGCCGCAACGATCTTCTCCAGGGGCGCTTGGCACTCAAAGCGAAACCATGGATAAGAGGCACTACTTCGAGGCATACGAATTCTACTCCCATTGCACCGACGGAGTCGACCGAGAGGATCTCTTCCTACCTGCAACAAGCGTTCCAAGGGAGATCTGTGGTTCGTTTAAAGCCAACCGTCGGGCGCTGGATCTCAGGTCGTGCCTCGGGAACTGATTATTCGGACGTTACCAGCCGGATACCGGCCAATGCCCTTGGTCGATAAGACGTTTCATATGACGGAACTTCCGCTGCAGACGACGTAGTATCAGAATCGATCCGAGATCTAAAAAACCCGTCACAGCTTCCCAATCCACGCCGGCTCCTACTACGTCGCTGGCAAACGATACTTCACGCATGTAGGCAGCGTAGGGTATCGCTGTTACACAGGTAGCCTGATTGGACGTTCGTAATGATTTCTCTACACCCCCGGTACAAGTCATCCACACTGGCAAAGCCCATCCCTTTGGCCTGCATGTCCTTAACAATTGTGGGTCCACCCCACTGACGCAGAGCGTGTACGATGAATCCTGATTCGATCGAGTCCAATCGGTGTTCGACCATCTCTCCCATACCGTGACTCCAGCCCTTTTACCATGTACGGAGCAGAAGTTGATTTAGCGATGCGCCACGCACAGAATGTACCTCCGACGATCAGTTCGTTGAAGTCGCATAAGTCTCATAATCGACCCAAAACAATTCTTCGAACGCAAAATGCTCACCAACGTCTTCCACAACATTAGCGTGGGGTTATGCTGGCCGACCGCACGTCACGCTGCCCGACCAGACGGGGAATAAAGTCCAATCCTCCACACGATCCATTCCGACGTAATATGTTTCCCGCCGGTTCGCGAAATTCAAAACCCGATCATATACCGCGGATGGACGGATGCGCACTACCGAACTGGAATACTACATCATAATCACCGAAGCCGACCGCACAAGCCAGGTGCCAATCTGGCCGCTAACAGTCGATTCACACGACTGTAATTCTGAGCAATCTACCAGCGGGACTTCCCTGGTCATTGATCATGTTGAAGGCAACTACTATCCTGAGGACTGGCATTCAAATGTGCCCGGCTAAACATAGATGGAGCAGGTATGATCCGCGAGCTGTTTGAAGAAGTCGGTAAGACCACATATAACTATCGCGGAAACCGCGATCAGGCAGTATTTCAAATCCTCAAGGATCTATCCAGCCAGCTAGAAGCGATCGTGCCTCCCCATTTCATAACCAAGATTAGTCAAGGCGTTGGCAGTCTCCCCATGGGGCTATGGGTTGGCATCCTCGACCCCGACGTCACGACCTCACCCACCCGCGGAATTTACGTGGTATTTCTCTTTAATGAGGACCGCACGGAGGTAAGCCTCAGTCTCAATCAAGCCGTCACAGCTGCTGGACAACGCGCTAAAACCATGCCGATATCAACAAAAACGCTACTACGACACGAAGCCGAAACGATCCGTCGTCTTCTAAAAGAAGACACGCATGGGCTCACTACGACCTTGCACCTAGGGGCGAGCAAACGTGTATCGGAGTACGAGGCAGGAAACATATTTGGGAAAACGTGGACGCTGGATGCAATGCCGCCAGATGATGAAATCATCCGAGAGTTGGCCCGTTTCCTCGACCTATATGCTAATGTCATTGCTGCCTCTGAAAATGCAGTTCTTCAAGGACACCTTCGACTACCCCCGCGTGAGCCAACCGCTATCCCGGAAACACGGCAACGTAAATTCACACCTAAGAATGGTGATGAGTATCGTGCCCAAATCAAGTCAGTGACACAGACACGCCAACGTTCCCACGAACGTCTCATCGCCAGCCTTGGGATATGGGCAGGAGAACGGGGCTACGAACCGAATACAAATGTCCACCCGCGTGACCTCCTTCTACACCACGACCAGGGTCCTGATTGTCTTGTTGAAGTAAAGGTATTCCCAACCGGACGCCCATATCTAGGTATCCGTGAATGTATTGGCCAACTTTTTGAATACCGAGAGTTCTACCAGGATCCGCGAGACAATACGAGGCTTGTTGCAGCCCTGTCTGAGAACCCCGGCGATGCCTACCTCTCGCTCCTTTTCAGTCTTGATATTGCCACTCTGTGGCCAATCAGCCCTCACACCTGGCACGGGTGCAATCTCGCTCGGCAATTTGGCCTCATCGATTAAAAGGAATTGGCTAAATTTACCTAGGATGTCACCGTATGTAGCGCCCGCTCAGAGAGGCACTTGCAGTACTTACCTCTCGGGGCGACATTAAATTTCACTGCCCCCAGACGGCTCTGACGTCGTTCAAACACCCCCTCAATCGGGAGCACTCACTACTTCCATCTCTCTATGTAAAATCACATTCTCAAACTGCGCCAGACCAAATGCTACATCCGCTGGAGTCTCTGTAGCACATTTCACCGCAACCCTAGAAGTATCACAATTTAGACTCTATCCCATTTCAGGCTCAGTTTTGGATCGAAGGTTTATCACCTTCGCGTATACCCTTGCGAAGTTACTCCTCCGGCTATAAACGCCGGAATCTCAAACTCCTGTAATCGGAAATGCGAGACGAATGAATACAAAATTGACGACATCCTCTCGGCACCTCTCGCGTGCCGCTGCGGCGCTAACCATAGCCGCCGTTACTAGCGCCGGACTGACGGCGCCTGCGCTGGCCCAAGATAGCGATTTCGGGACAGCCGACCTCGTCTGGGATGAAATACCCCTCGATTCCCCTGGCGACTACACTCGAGGCACCTTCGATATCGAAGCTGACCTGGACAAGGCACCCTCTGATGCTCCCATTGAACTCAACTTCAACGTGGATGCTCCCTCCAACACCTTTGCCGTTACCTATAATTACGGATTCGGCGAATGCGAGGAGGATGATAACTCCCTCAACTGCATCATTGCTGATCCGGCTGCTTTTATGGCAACAGACTTCAAGATCGAAGCAGTGGAGAGTTTGAAATCTGGTTCTTACCCCTACACTGCAAGTGTGCAGTGGGGGGAAAGCACCCTTCTCGACACTACAGATGCCTTTGATATCAAGGGCCAGGATCTCGTCGATGCCAGGCATCCGTTTACCCATGGCGAGTTCGAGCACTCGAGTGCCCAGCCCGGCGAAATTATAGATGTCGACACCCCATTCCGTCTGGACCGTGCAGTTCCCGACGGCCCCAATGTTGTGGCGGTAGATTTCTCAATTCCGTTCAGCCGTGTGGGACAGGCCTATGAGGGTGCAGACCCCATCGCTGAGTATGACAACTGCGAGAATCGAGATTACGACAATTTCAATTCAATCGCTGTTACCTGCTACATCGCTGATCAATCTTGGCAGCAAGGCACTACCTACTCAATCGACGATGCTACTCCCGTAACTTACGAAATTGCTGATGACGCACTTGGCACCCCCTGGGAAGTCTGCGGTTGCTTTTTCTCCGCGTCCTTCATCAAGCAAGAGACGATGGACGAATTGACCGTCAACCTCGATGGGAGTCACCAACTGCGTATCGCGGAAACCGACACCCAGGTCGAGCGTGACGGCGAGATGGCACAGTCGTTCGGGCCAATTACCATTACCGTCCCGGAACACCCGTTCGAGCTAGAGGTGTCCCCTTTCAATATAGAGGGCGAGACAGGTGAAACGGTCGACGTCACGATTCCTGTCACTAACAACGGTCCGGCTAAAGCCATCCAAAGCACATGGAGCAACCACTCGTACTGGGTACCAATTCAACTTCCAAATGGCACCGAGGTTGCAGAGTTTAGCGACAATCGCCAAGACGAACACTTTTGTGACCTGGAATTCGGACAATACATTGAAAACGAACGTTTCGACCTGGAGGAATATGACCTCGTCTGTTTCTTCGATGAAATCGAAGTTGGCGCCACGATCGACGTGGAGTTCTCAGTAACCATTACCGATGATGAGCCAGCAACTAACGGTAGCTTTTATGTTCTGAACGGGCGCGATTTCAGCCAAGAACCTCATTACGAGACCAACCTAGACAACAACTCCGCTGTCATCGGTCTCAATTCGCCTGACATTCTGAAGGATATCGACGAAAGCAATGACAACAGTGACCTTCCAGTTACCGGTTCCGCATTGACTTACGGAATCATCGGTGGCGCTGCTGCTCTGCTATCTGGGGCAGTATTGTTTTTCGTTGCACGGCGCCGCACGGTAAGGTAATCAGGCCTCACTTCACCCGTTTTAGTTGGGCGAACTAGCCTGTGGGTCCTGCTTCACGGCAGGACCCATTTTCTTCCTCCAATAACGTAATTATGCAAACTTATTTACGGCCCTATGGGAAGCCACCAGATTTCGAATGCAATATAGAACCGGAACTTGATATTTCCTCACCCATTAGTTCTTTTTGTGGATGATCTTCCTATTGAGTCGGAACTAGATGGTTCTTAGTGTGTATCGGACGTGCTTGCCGTGGAAGTATGATTTGATTCGGTCGCTTTGCTTTTGAACGCTCCAGAAGAACGACCGTACAGGGGCTTTCATCCGCCGTACATCGGTTATGGACTGGTCGGCCAGATCCCGTTTGAGGTCGGCGTTGACCATCTCGTCGGGGTTCAACTGAGGAGAATAGGGAGGCAGAAAGTGCAGTTCAATCGCCTCCGAACGGGCGGCTACCCAGTCCCGGACGGCTTTAGACCGGTGTACGGAGTGTCCGTCGAGCACGAGGTGGATCTTCGGCTTCACTGTGGTGATCAGGCGGTTGAGGAACGTCAGGAACACGTCGGTCGTGGCCGAGCCTTGCCAGGCGGTGAACATCATCGTTCCTTGCATGGAGATGGCGCTCATGGCGTTGATGCCGAATCTGTTTCCCGTCTGTGTCGGAACCGGGGTATGGCCCCGGTGTCCCCAGGTGCGGCCATATAGTTGGTCGGAGCGGACTCCGACCTGGTCGGCGAAGAAGATCAACGCTCCTTCGTCTTTCGCTCTCTGCCGCAGCAGAGGCCAGGACTGTTCGACCCACACGCGCTGGGATTCACAATCGGCCTCCACGGCGCGCTTATCCGGGCGTTGGAGGCTAAATCCCCACCGTGTCAGGAGTGTGCGCATGCCTCGATCGGTGTAGATGGCTCCGAACAGTTCCCTGGCCAGGACGGCGACTGTACGGGCGGTCCAGAGCCTGCCGACCATGCCGACGTCGTCAGGCGTGTGTGTCAGCAGCCTGTCGAGGAGGGCCTTTTCTTCGGAGGCGGTCATTCTGGTGCCCTCGCCGGGCCGCCGGCCCGGCCGCCGCGACCGGAGTGCCTCCCATCCGCCTTGTCCGTATCGGTCTTGCCAGTTGGCGATGGAATCGGTCGATACGCAGAAGACTCGGGTGGCCTCATCAGGGTCCATGCCGTTAACGACAGCGTGCATCACGCGCAGGCGCAGGGCTTCTTGGGCGACAGGCGACAACCGCCGCATGTCCATGCCGGGAGAATCATTCATATCAAGGACTAACGAATGAGGAACGATCAAGTTCCGCCTCAATAGTATGGACGTGCGACGGGTATCTCCCGCCACGCTGGGCGATGTGTCTTCACGTGATTCGCGCTGTTCACGACAGTATAGCCGCTGATGAGAGCGCACGCATGTTCTGTGCATCGATCGACTCGTTCGCTAACTGGCAAGACCGATACGATCACGGCGAATGGGCATCTCTTCGGTTACACCGACCAAGTCAGCGCACTGGTGTAGAAACAAAGATGAACACCACCGAAGAAAAGGCCGTCGGCAACTACCATAAGCCCATACCCCCGAATATATCGGCAGGAACAGGAGGATCTAGACGGTCCGCAAGGGGTCGATGTCGTAATGCGTGATCTGGTCGGAGCGGACTACACAGATCGTTGTATATGAAAACCATTGCGCCGCTGAGGGTTTAGCATCCAATACCCGGACAAGCCGGTGGGATGGCCACAGTACGCTTGGTGCGCGGCGGGCACTCGGAACACCGCTCCAAGGCGGGCCGGGCGTGGCTAACTCAGCGTCGCGGACAGATTGATCTGCATTTCTTGCCGCCCTATCCTCTTCAGTTGAACCCCGATGTTTCGGTCAAAAGTGACCCTCAACACGGACCCGACTGTTCAGTCCATCACCACCGTGAGGTCACTCTTTTTGGGGGCGTTCAAAAACAAAACGACCAGATTAGATCATACTTCCGGAGTAAGCATGTCCGATACACTCTAAGGACCTTATAGTTCCGTCTCAATATTGATTCTGACCGAATCGCCGAAACCGTCTGGCATGATTGACTCTGTATCTGTCCTGGCCACCCGACTTCCTATTCCGTTACAAACAAATTACCGCGAATGCCGGTCAGACGTCGACCCCCTAAGAACGATAGCCGTCTCCTCTGTCCCTATCGTTCTAACGATTTCAAGGCTCCCATGACGACTACGCCGGTTCCAAAATCCACCGTTGGAGCTTCCGCTCTGAATGCCCCCTACCGACGCCCCGAGTCGACCACATGGTCGCCTGGTCCGACCTCTTGTAGGAAGCCGGGAGCGAATACGGAAGCCACATTAGAAAGGAGTCAATCACCAGACAAGGAGGCTCATAGTGAGTGAAGACTACGACAAAGACCTGACCGGTAATGTACCTAAAAAGCTGTCGCGGCGCTTCCTAGGCAAAACGGCGATCGGGACGGCCGGAGCGTTGGCAGGTGCGGCAGCAGGGTTCGCCGGCGGCGTTGCAATGGGCCATGACGCGCGACAACCGGGAATGCCGGAAACCGATAAGCGTCGCTTTGAAGGTAAAAGCGTCCTCATCACCGGTGCCACCTCAGGAATCGGACGGGCCATAGCTCTGGCTGTGGCAGCCGAGGGTGGAAAGGTGGCTTTCTGCGGTCGGCGCGAAAACCTGGGCACTTCGGTGGAACAGACGATCCGTGATGCCGGTGGCGAGGCGAAGTATATTCCCGCTGACGTCACACACGAACAGGACGTCCGCGAGTTTGTGGACACGGCCGTAGACGAGTTCGACGGCCTCGACGTGGCTTTCAACAACGCTGGGATTACCATCCAGAAACCTCTCCACGAGTACACGGTCGATGAGTTCGACCTCGTCCAAGACACTAACCTGCGGGGTGTCTTCCTTTCCATGAAGTATCAGCTTCCCTATATGCTCGAGGCCGGTGGAGGCTCCATTGTCGTTACTTCTTCTAGTGCGGCGCTTGACTGCACGGATTCCCAATCGGCGTATTCGGCTTCCAAAGCGGGGTTGCTGGGACTCATGCGCTCAGCGGCGTTCGACTATGTGGATCAGGGAGTCAAAATCAACGCGCTGCTCCCAGGAACCACTGACACGGAACTGGTGCGAGGTGCGGCGGGAATGACGGGTATTCCCGACTCAGCGTGGACGGTAGCGGCAAAGCAATGGGCGAAGGGGCGTATCCCATTGCAACGCATGGCCACTGCCGAAGAGATCGCCGCCTTCGCGCTCATTCTTGGTTCTGACGACCATCCGTATATGGTAGCGCAGGAGATGACTGTGGACGGCGGACTGTCCGGGCACTCGTAAGGAGAGAACATTGTGGCGCTGAGGTTCGAGGTTCGCACTGCAGTCATAGCGGCCGTTAGCCTGGGATACCTGGCGACCTACGCGCGTCCGTGGGCCGATTTGTCCCCACAGAGTTGGATCTGTGCTGCAATCGCGACGGCAATCTTGATCGCAGTGGCAGGGAGGCCTCGACTCGCAACGGCTGCACTTGCCGGCATGCTGACGTTGACAAACGTTATGGCGGTTGAAACCTCGGTGATCATACTGATCAAGATTTACTTTGGCCTAGCTATGTGCGAAACCGTGGCCCGAAAAGGCACTCGACCGGCCCTGTGGGTTACGGGTTTCGCGATGGTGGCATACGCCGTTCACACCGCTGAAACGTGGAACAGCGATGCTTGGGGCACTCTTTTCCGGACCTCCACCGTCATCGGCGTACCCGTCATTTTGGGGCTATGGCTGTATGAAAGGGAGGCGCGGTCGGAAGCAGAGGTGCGGGCAGCGCGTGCCGCGGAGCGCACTGCTATAGCGCGTGAACTGCACGACCTGGTAGCACATCATCTCGCGTCGATGGTTTTGCGGACCAACATTGCTCGACACGTGGTCACGGATGCCGGTAAGCCGGTCCAGGAGGTTCTCGACGATGTTCACGCCAACGGAACCGAGGCTCTCGAAGACCTGCGATCATTGGTTGCCATATTGCGAGCAGGAGGCGATAGCGCTACCGCCGGCTTCCCTGATGAACCCGTGTCACAGGTTGCGCAAGCGGCAGTGGACAACGCCGTCCAGCTCGGTGCGCACGTTACGTCTACGGTCGATCCAAAAATTAACCTCCTGCCAAAGACAATCGGCATGGTCGTACTTCGACTGACACAGGAGGGGCTGGCCAACGCCATCCACCATGGCAGTTCCGAACTTCGGGTCGAGTTGGACGTGACCTGTGAACAGGATTCCCTAACTTTCGTCATGCGTAATAACGTTGGAGCGCAAAAAGTAGGACGGGTGAACACCGGTTTCGGACTTGCAGGGCTCAAGGAACGTGTCAACGTGTTCGGCGGTGACTTTCAGGCCGGACAGGAAGGCGACACATGGGTGCTCAAATCGAGTCTTCCCCTTAAGGAGTTCCAATGTTGATACGCATACTTCTCGCTGACGACCAACGCCTGGTACGCGCCGGCATACGGATGCTGTGCGAATCGGTCGATGATATCGAGGTGGTCGGCGAGTCTTCCGATGGAACCGAAACGGTTCGTCAAGCCACGTCTCTTAAACCTCACGTCGTGCTGATGGACTTGCGTATGCCACGCGTCGACGGTATCGAGGCTACTCGACGAATCATGTCCGCCCAGTCGTCGATCAGGATCGTCGCATTGACCACTTTCGACGATGACGATCACCTGTATCCAGCGTTGGAGGCAGGAGCATGCGGCTTTCTCGCTAAAGACGCCGATCCGGCCGACCTGCTCGCAGGTATCCGGCAAGCGGCCTCCGGCGGTACTCCCTTCAGCCCTCACGTATTGGATCGGCTCGTCCGGCGTGCCGTGGGAACAACACGGCCCTCGATTCCATCCGAATTGACCGGGCGCGAACGAGACGTTCTGCAGCTGATCGTCGCTGGAAAATCCAACGCGGAGATTGCTTCCGAGCTATTTCTCGGTGCCACCACCGTGAAGGCGCATGTGACGTCAATCATGACCAAGACCGGATGTTCGAATCGAGTAGAGCTGGCCGTTCACGCTGTCCGATCCGGCTGGATGTGATGAACAGATGGTACGCACCGAAGACACAGGGATTATTATGCGGCCGAGCCGCATGCTGGGTTGTTGTCAAGCATCCGTCTAACGACATTACTCAACCAGGAGAACCTCGCTTAGCGTTTAAGGGTGTAAGTACCTTCCAACACTGGAAAAATGTTGGCAACTCACCAGCGCAATGAGACGGGATGGTGTGGCTGTTTGACGCTGGAACCGGTTACGACTAATAACAGCCATCTTACTGCGACAACAGTACTCGTATTTAATAGAACCCAACGGAACATCACGTTGCACCACGGCCCGTCCTATCACAACTGGAATCGCACTTATTGATTCCGTGGCTGAGAACTAGAATGTACATATGGGATTGTCAGAACTTGTGTGGGACATGGATGGGACTTTGTTGAATACCAGTACCGTCGTCCCCGACGCCTTCATCAACGCGACCTTTGAGTTGAGCGGCCGGACGGTCACTCGTGATGTGGTGATCGGTCTCTATCCCGTAGGACCGCCGTCAGTGATTTTGGAACGCCTCATCGATAGATCACTGGAATCAGGAGAGGAGGAGGTCTATTATCAACACCTGAATCATGTGCAGGTGGAACCGTTTCCCGGAATCATCGATACTCTGCGCACTATAATCTATAATAACCGATACGTTGCCGTCGTAACCGGTGCGAGCCACCGCGCCGCGCAGATACTCTTGCACAATGCTGGTATTGCCTCAGACTTCATTGTGGGGGGCGATGAGCTCGACAACGGAAAGCCGGCACCGGATGGGCTTCATTACATGGCAACACAACTAAACGTGCCAGTCTCTAAGATTGCCTATATAGGCGACTCCCACATCGACATGAAAGCCGCACGAGCTGCTGGATGCCACGCATGGTCTCCCTCGTGGGGGCACATGTTCAATCCAACTACACCGGCCGATCGCGTTCTAACAAAACCCACCGATGCACTCGACTTTCTCAATTAGACCTAAGGGTACCAATCCGCCCCAGCAACAACGCAGCAGGAAAAGCGGCCCGAACTACATCGATAACGTTTACCATGTCGATCCCGGTCTCTGCGTCGTCGGGCAGTGGATCGAGACGGTCGGTGCCGTCGTCGACGGTTACTAGGAACGACGCGAAGTACTTGCCCGTGGGGGTCTTGATGACCGTGACCGAGGTCGGATCGGAGGGCAGTTGGCGCGACCCAGCGGCCTTGAGGTCGCCGAGCTTGGGCAGCCGCAGCAGCCCCTTGCCCAGCACCCGAAAACGGGCGGCTTTTGTGAACCGCGCCGTCTGTGTATTCGCCCGGCGTTTGAACCGCGGTGGACCGAAACGCGGCCCCTCCCGCCTCACCTTAAGGGAGTCAAAAAGGTTCTTATAGGCCCTATCGCAGTCCCGCAACGCTTGTTGCAACACCACTGCCGAAACCTCGGCCAGCCACTCACGTTCCGAGGTTTTCTTCGCCTCAGTGATCAGCGCCTTCGCCAACGACACATACGACGGATACTTTCCCCAGCCGCGTAGGCCGCTCTCCGGACCGCGATGGCGTCGTTGGGCACCGCGTCCGAACACACCCGAACGTCCGCGCGAGCTGCCGCCGCTGCGGACCCGTCAGATAGAGGCGAAACCGGTATCTCAGATGCACAGCAAAAAGAGTAACGGGAAGATCCGACATTGCGAACCAACCAGCCTCTAGAAAGGCGCTACACCTTCGCCCTGACAGACGGAGTACTGCGCCTGAAGACGATAGCAGGGTCGAAGTAATGCCTCGATTCGTTCCTACTCAGCCCCTATCACCTTGATGAAACCGAACGTCACACCATCCCAATAGTCAATCGCGTAAGGCGATTTCCCACAAGTGTTACCAGCCGTCTTCTGCATACTCTATCTACCCAAGCACGACTCTCTTCATCCGAACTTAATGCTGAAATGGCCCTTCTTGGTTTTATACGGTTCCAACATGCTCTGAAAGGGAAGTTCCACATTTTCGGGCGCAGCGAGACGCTTTCGAGCGAAACCCCCGGAGTCTTCAATCTCTATATGGAAGTCCAGTACATCTCCGGTTATGTACTGTGCCCTCTCAAGTGGCCACTGAATTTCAAACGGAGAGTCGGGGAGTACGGATTCGATGGGGCTCACCGAAATCCTTCCGAAGACCGGCTTTCCACGTGCCGTCCAGGATAGAAAGACCGATGGGTAATGCATGGACTGGTAGCCCTGGATCGTTCCCTGGAACAACAGATAGTCCTCTTTAAACGAAACATCTTCCAGCGATGCGGTGAAGTCGAGCGAAGTACGTGAACGCCTCTTTCGATCACGTGCTTCGGTGAGCGCCTTGCCCCAGATCTTGGTAATAGCATCACTTTCGAATTCCGCGGCACGCTTTCGCGCGTTCTTTCGCAGTTCGGACAATGACTGGGAATCCAATGCAGATACATTCGCTATTGTGTCGGCAAGGGCTTGCACATCACCGGGTGGAACGAGAAACCCGTTTTCTCCATGAGTAATGATGTCACTCGGGCCGTAGCGGATATCGTACGCTATCGGTATACAGCCATATCCCATACTTTCGATCAGAACCAGCCCCATCCCCTCCGACTTACTGGACAAAACACTGAAGGAAGCGGTTTCAAACTGTTCGATAGCCCGATCGCTGTACCCCATCAATGAGACGCTGGCAGCACACCCGGTTGTATCTATTTGATTCTGCAGGTCGTTCTCAAGTTCCCCGTCTCCGTAAATTTTAAGGCGCGCCTTGCTACCAGCCGATTTCAACAATGCCACAGCCGCAATCGCGTGATCAACCCGTTTAACATCAACTAGACGTGACAGCATCACGCCGGTATTGGGATCTCTTTGGTGGTCGGGGGCGTGTTCTGGAAGCTTGCGAGAGTTCGGAATGGGAACAACGTTTTCGGTATGGAAACTCGCCGTACGAAAATCGTCGACCTGCCGAGCCATCAACGTCACGACCAAATCATACGACGGTAGATTCCGCACTGTATCAAAGATTTCGCCAGTGAGGAAACCGGAGAGTCGGTTATAGTCTGGCCGCAAATGACACTCATGTAGTATCTGCGCCGTCGTCACATTCGGGCGCTGATACGAATACAGGAAATTCCCGATGAACCTCGAGTCGTTGATCAGAAAAGCCGGTTCGGTGCCCATCACGTGATCCAGCCAAGCAAAATAGAAGTCTCTGGCCCTCGTCCATTGGCTGACAGGGTCGCCTTTTCGGGAGAAGAGGACCATCCGACGTCCTCCCAGTTTGCCGCGCTTCTTTACGTCACGCTGGTCGGATAGTAGATGTATTCCATTGGGGCGGAAGTAGTCAACTTGTAGAACGTCACCGGCAGAACTCAAACGAGTAGATGACGGTTCCCCAGTATAAGGAAGCAGCTTGGTTTCAACCTTAGTCGGCACCGCCCCTTCAAAAGCCTTAATTAGTTTCCGATCGGACATTCGAGCCAGTTCATGCCAAAGATTACGCAGACGAGCTTTACTACTAAGGTGTCTTGATTGACGCAAACGACGAGACGTGGTTTTCAGGTCCATATCAGGCGACAATGTGAGGATATCGATCCTGCGACTGGTAAGACGAGAAAAATCGCTGTTTCGGTTGAGACAGGCGTTTGTCAGTCCCCCGAAATTTTCAGGAATTGACCAGGTAAGACCGAATATCGGTTCTTGAGGCAGCGAACTCTGAGCATTCCATCGATATCTGATAGTGTGCATCGGGCAATGCCTCCGTCACGTTTCACTGCGCAGTAACAATCAAATAACGACGGCCCCCTATGTCAAGTTACGTTAGTAACCAGCCAGATCTCGAAGACACGTACCTGTGGACAGCGAATTTGAACAAACGGCACGGCCGTTCGTCGATATAGCAAACGATGAAAGAGATTTGAGGTTTAAATCGGTTCGAAGCGCCGTGGGTATTTCTTTCCCGGGCAACAATCATGCTTCTGTCGAACGTTCATTTCGATATAACCGATTCGATTACTCGTTGCTATGAGCGGGAGCGCTTATATGACGATTCTCAAGCTCGCCCTGATCGACGCGAACCCAGACGGATTCCCGCGAGATTTGGTCCATTTCCCCAGTTCAGCGCCATGAAGCAGTCGCGGCACCTACCTTTTTCGTAGCTTGAGCATGAGTCGGCAGCATCGGTAGACATCACCTGATTTAACCGACATTGGCGGGTCGACATCGTCGCACTACCTGGTGCCGCAAGGCTAAGCTGGCGCACCGCACGACTATCACTGTGGGCACGGCGTTTTCGAGACGATGAGTTGTTCGCTTGCACGCCGCGCGTTGGCAATAGCGTCCGGGACGGCGTGGAGGAATCGCATGACTATGGCCCCTTCATGCAGGATCAGGAGCGTTGCGCCGAGTTCCTCTGCGTCGGGTAGACCCATTTCCTTGAGTATCGCTACGAAACGGTCGCGCAACCATGCTTTTTGATTCTCCGCGATCGTTCTGCTGGGATGGTCGACTTGGGCGAGTTCGGCGCGCGCGTTCAGCATCGCGCATCCCCTGTCACCTTTGTCGGTGATCCATTCCTCGAGGGCATCGAACACCGCGAGAACGCTACCGATTGAGTCTGGAGCGGCAGAGATGTAACGATCGACGTAGTCGTGACGCCAGCACTCGTCTCGTTCGCTCAGATACGCCAGAATCAGAGCGTCCTTGGATCCGAAACGATCGTATATCGTCTTTTTAGTGACGCTTGCTTCCGCTGCAATGCGTTCCACCCCAATGGAATTGATGCCGTTCGTATAAAACAGTTCCGCAGCGGTATCGAGGATTCGTCGCGCCGCAAAGGTCAGGTTCGTCATTGCTGAGCTCCAAAAATTATACTGGTAGTATACCGACCGGTATAGCTACCGTAGCTCCATGACAAACACAGACAAAATCTGGGCCGCTCTCTTCGTCCTCTTCTGGAGTTCCGGATTCGTCGGTGCCGAAATGGGTACCGAACACGCCACCGCTCTCCAACTACTCGTCTGGCGTTTTATCGTTCTCGGCCTACCGGCGCTCGGATGGATTTGGTACCGACGTCACACCCTCCCCGCACGTGCTTCCCTGATCATGTTGGCGGTAGGTGTGCTCGGACAAGCCGTTTACCTGTTCGGAGTATTCGGTGGAGCCGACAACAACGTTCCCGCAGGAACCATTGCCCTCATTGCCAGTCTGCAACCACTCGTGACCGCCATTGCCTCCTACTTCGTGTTGAAGCAGTCCGTCGGTGTCATCCAAGTCGTCGGATTGATCATCGGTCTCGGGGGAGTCGCCGTCGTCGTCCACGGCGACTACACCGCCACCTCCGAAACCCCAGTCTGGGCTTTCGCACTCCCATTGCTGGGCATGAGCGCGTTGGTGTCGGCAACTCTGCTGGAACGGCGCTCGCGTCCTCATTCTCTGACGCCTATCGATTCCATCGCACTACAGTTCGCCGCTGCGCTGCCGGTATTTCTGGTCGCGGGCGCAGTGACGGGGAATATCGTGCCTCCACAACAGGCATCGGAGTTTTGGTTCGCCGTAGCATGGGTCGTCGGTCTTTCCGCGCTAGGCGGCTACGGAGCGTACTGGACCGTGGTTCGACGTAACGGCCCTACAGCCGTTGGAACACTGCTGTATCTGACGCCGCCGGTTACCGCCGTTTGGGCTTGGGTGATGTTCGGAACGGACATCACTGCGACGACCATTGTCGGGCTTGCCATTACGTCAGCGGGCGTTCTTATCGCATTGCGATGGGCACCTGCTCATAACCCAGACCGCACAGGAAACGAAGTGGCTACGCCCCGACAAGGCGGGAAAACAAGTCAGGAAGTGGCCGGCGCGGGGAGCTTATGCTTCGTTACACCCATACCGTTCGGCCCGGAACATTAGACGGCTGTCAATTTAAATGGTTGCCTGTGTAGGGTCACGGCGTCACACCAGGGCCCTTGACGACCTTGTCCGACTCTCCACATGGTTTCCAGGCCCGTCAGCTGGTTGACGTTGCTCGCCGAGCAACGGAGCGTCGTCACTGTCACTTTCTCTCCGCGCCAGAGGAGAACGAGGTAGACGGGAAGGTCGAGCATCGTTCGAAAGCGGTGTTCGACCCTCCAGGCCGACGTTGATATCCGGCTGATTCCGGCAATGGGCAGGGACTGAGCCGGGTGCCCGTCGTGTCGACAAGAGTCCGCCTGACCGGTACGTTCCCAGACGTCGACCGCCCACCGCCGCACGCGGTCGACCGTCTTTCTGGAAGAGGCGTCTACGGGAGTTCGCGTTTGCGAAACAGCAGTCCGTTCGCGATCGCTACGCTTCCGACGACTACCACTGCTCCGCCCAATTGAAGTTGGGTGGGGTGCTCGCTCAGCACAAGCGCGGAGAGCCCGAGGGCAAGGACCGGCTGGACCAGAAGGAGAGCGCTGGTCGTCGTCGTGGGGAGCGTGGAGCCGCCATGATGGATGAATAGCCAGGAGAAAACCTGGCCCACGACCGCCAAGGTCGCCAGCAGGGCCCATGAGCGCGGAGAGATTCCGGTGACGTCGATGCCGCCGGAGAGCGGCGATACCACGATGGTTGCCAGAGCGGCCGAAGCGGTTGCCCAGGCCAACGGCTGGGCGAACAAGCCCGGATCCCCGCGTGTCCCTCTCCCCGTGATGAACAGGTAGACGGCGTATCCGCAGCCCGCGAACACACCAAGAGTGACGCCCAGGAAGGTGTCGGGGCCGCGCAGGGACTCGTTCCACAGACCGCCCACCAGGCTGATGCCGAACAGCATCAGCGGCAGCGTGATGAGGAAGCGTCGCGAGACCTTTTCCCGGTCGATCAGGAACGCCAACGCAGGCAGGATCACGACCTGCACGTTGATCAACACTGTACTGATTCCCGCTCCCACATGGTAGATCGAGGCCGTCCAGGCCGCGTAATCGATGCCCAGGGCTGCGCCGGCCGCGATGGACCAGAGCACGCCGCGTCGGGACATGGCCCGCACCCGTGCCTTCTCTCTCCAAGCCAAGGGAGCCAACACCACGACGGCGATCGCACATCGGGCCACCGCCGTCGTTGCCGCGTCGACTCCCGCGAGCTTCACCAGGATCGCCGAAATCGACAGGCACAACGCTCCAGCCAGGACCAATGTGGACGCGCCGAGCGTTGTACGTCGATCGGTCACCTCCACGGTACGCAGACGGTCCTGTGGCGGAAGAGAGCGGGAAAGAGGCATGCCTAGACGGTAGTTCGATTCACCGATTAGTACCACTTCTGATTGCTACTGATTACTGATAACCTACACTTATGAATTTGGATTGGGACCGTCTGCGGATCCTCAACGTCGTGGCCAGGACCGGTTCCGTGAAGGACGCCGCCGGGGCACTGCACATGACCGGCCCCGCAGTGTCGCAGCAGCTGCGGCGTATTGAGGCCGAGGCCGGGGCGACGATCGTCGTTCCGGACGGACGCGGTCTTCGCCTCACTACTAGAGGACGTCTACTGGCCGATTACGCCCATCAGGTCGCCGATATCATGCAGCGGGCCGAGAACGATCTCCACCGGGACGAGACGTATGTGGACCATGTCCGGATCGCGTCGGTAGCATCTATTATCCGTGGCCTGCTGGGAGACAAGCTGACCGACTTTCTCAGGGACTACCCTCGGGTCCGCGTGACCGTCACGGACGGCGAAACCTCCGACCACCTGGAACAGCTCGCCGCCGGCTCCATGGATCTGGTGCTCGCGGAATCGTGGAGCACCGTGCCGCTGTCCTTGCCCGCCGGTGTCGTTTCCAGAAACGTCGGTCGGGACGATCTCTACATCGCTCTCCCTACCGATCATCCCTGGCAATCCAAAAAGTGCCTCAGCATCAGAGATCTCGCCGAAGCACGGTGGGCCACTTGTGCGCAGGGTTCGGACCCGCATCGCGCGATAGAGCAAATCGCACGCAGGGAAGGTATCGAGCTCGACGTTTCGTTCCACGTTGCCGACCACCAGACCCAGTTGTCGCTGGTGCGCCGGGGTTTGGCCGTCGCCTGCCTACCCCAGGCACACGATATGTCCTCGGTGGTCTACCTGCCGCTTGACACGGAGGTGTACCGGGACCTTCTGCTGCTGTCCACAGACGAGGTCCACACCTTGGCACTGCAGGCTCTGATCGATCAACTGGCGGGTTGACCGGGGCATTTGGTCGTTGGGCATTCTATGGGTCCGGGACGAGACGTGAGCACGCGGTTGTTCGTCGTGCGGCCGACACTGAACTCGACCACCAGCGACATCCACAGCTTCCCAGACCGAGCAACCGGTTGAACGGTACCGAGGCCATCGCGAGTTGCTCGTGACGTGCCGTTGTGTGACGTTGGCGCGAGTAGTTGAGGTCCGGGTTCCGATCCTCATCGACGGCTATAGCGGCAATGCGTCCCCTTAGTCACTCGGTCAAGGCTCGGATCTGTGATCCTCCGTTGCATTCAGGGGCCAATAGCGCCCAGCGTTGAACCTTATAGCGATGGGCGGCAGTCTGATTGACCACCGCCCATCGCTGCGTCCCAAAAGCTCACTGCGCCCTGGCGACGGACAAGGTCTCGCCTATGACACCGCGTAGCCAGAGATCTTGTGCGGCAGCGGCCATCTCCGGCAGCCCTTCGACGATCGTGGCGAACACGTTGCCGGGCACCCAGCCCGCGTCGCCGTTGATCAACAGGTTGTTCCGGCCGTAAAAGATCGCCAGGTCGGTGGCGCCCCGACGACCATGCGCCTCACTGCCTTCGTCGTAGCCGTAGGCGGGATTACCGATCTCCCACGGCTCGAATTCGAAGTACACCACGTCACCGGGAATCGGAGTGATCGTGGGGTTCTCCCGCCCGACCTTGGGATCGGCGAACGGCGGCACCAAGGTATACACCTCGTTGCGAGCGTATTTGGCGTGGTAGGCCGCGCCGCTTTGCGGCAGTGCGTCCCATACCGCGGCGCAGGTGCGCGGTGCCTCAGCGTCCAGCAGCTCGGCACGGCAGGAGACGCCCCGTTTCTCCAGGGCGATCGTGATATAACGCGCCATAGTGGAGTCTCTCTACTTGGCGACCGAGGACACGACCTCGGACCAGATGTCCAGTGCCTCGTCGACCTGTGCGGCGTCGACCACCAGCGGTGGGATCATCCGCACTACGTTCATGTGGGCTCCGCAGGTCAGCAGCATCAAGCCGCGTGCGGCGGCTTCCTTCTGCGCCGCCTGGGCGGTCGCGGTGTCCGGCTGACCGTCCGGGGTGGTGAACTCGGAGCCGACCATCAGACCGAGACCGCGAACGTCACCGATCAACGGCGTCTTTTCGCCGATATGCCGCGCCCCTTCCAGCAACTGGCGACCACGGTCGGCCGCGTTGTCGACCAGCCCCTCTCTCTGGATCACGTCCAAGGTAGCCACCGCCGCGGCGCAGGCCACCGCATTGCCGCCGTAGGTGCCACCCTGCGAACCCGGCCAGGCCTGGGACATCAGCTCCTCCGACGTGGCCATACCGGACAGTGGGAATCCACTGGCCAGTCCCTTGGCGATCAACACGACGTCCGGGTGGACTCCGAAGTGGTCGTGTCCCCAGAACTTGCCGGTGCGTCCGAAACCGGTCTGGATCTCGTCGAGCACCAGCAGGATGCCGTGCTCGTCGGCGCGCTGTCGCAGGCCGGCAAGGAATTCGGGGTTGGCAGGAACATAGCCGCCTTCGCCCAGTACCGGTTCGATGAAGAACGCGGCGGTCTCGGCGGGTGAGGTAACCGTGGCGAACAGGTAGTCCAATTCCCGCAACGCGAACTCGGTGGCGGTGCTCTCGTCCCAGCCGTAGCGGTAGGCGTAAGGGAAGGGTGCCATGTGCACGCCCGACATCAGCGGCGAAATACCGGCACTGAATCGGGTTCCGGAGGTGGTTAGCGTGGCGGTCGCTACGGTTCGGCCGTGAAAGCCGCCCTGGAAGACCACGATGTTCGGGCGACCGGTCGCTTGGCGGCTGAGCCGCAGTGCGGCTTCGACGGCTTCGCTGCCGGAGTTGGAGAAGAACAGGGAGTCGAGCCCGGCGGGGAGCACGTCGCCCAAGCGGCGTGTCAGTTCCAGCAGAGGCTGGTGCATCACGGTGGTGTACTGGCCGTGGATCAGCTTACCGACCTGCTCCTGAGCGGCTTGCACGACGTGCGGATGGCAGTGGCCGGTGCTCGTCACGCCGATCCCCGCGGTGAAGTCCAGGTAACGGCGACCGTCGGCGTCATAGAGATAGACGCCCTCACCGTGATCGGCGACGACCGGCGTTGCCTGCTTGAGGAGTGGAGAAAGCTGAGCCATGACGATGTGCTCCTAACTGATGCTTCGGCGTCGGGCGAGAACAAGCCGAGTAGGCTTGGGTCGTAGATTGTTGACAATATTATATTTCAGTCCGCGTAGCAACCGTGGGACGCTGAAAGCGAGAAAGGAGTCAAATTCGATGCCAAGTGAAACCAACGTCGTTGACAGCGTAGACAAGGAGCTGTTCATCGGCGGCAAATGGACCCGGGCCACCGATGGAAAGACTTTCGGGGTGCGGGATCCCGCCACCGGCGACGTACTCTGCCAGGTCGCCGATGCTTCTCCCTCTGACGGTGTCGCCGCCTTGGACGCCGCGGTCGCCGCCCAGGATTCCTGGGCGAACCACCCACCGCGCGAGCGCGGTGAGATTCTGCACCGGGCGTACCAGGAACTGACCTCCCGAGTCGACGAGCTCGCACTCCTGATGACCCTGGAGATGGGCAAGCCGCTGGCCGAGGCACGGGGCGAGATCGGCTACGCCGCAGAGTTCTTCCGTTGGTTCGCCGAGGAGGCGGTACGTATCGACGGTGGCTACGCCACGGCCCCGAACGGCACGGGTCGTTTCCTGGTAGCCAAGCAGCCCGTCGGACCGTCGCTGCTGATCACTCCGTGGAACTTCCCGATGGCCATGGGAACTCGCAAGCTCGGCCCGGCGATCGCGGCCGGATGCACCTCGGTGATCAAACCCGCTTCGCAGACACCGCTGTGCATGCTCGCGCTGGCACAGATCCTCGCCAATGCCGGACTGCCACAAGGCGTCGTCAACGTACTCACCACCACCGACTCGAACGGTGTCATGGAGCCGTTGATTCGGGACGGTCGGGCGCGCAAGCTGTCGTTCACCGGCTCCACCGCGGTCGGACGCACACTCTTGGAGCAGTGTTCCGAGAAGGTACTACGCACCTCGATGGAGTTGGGCGGCAATGCCCCGTTCCTCGTCTTCGACGACGCCGATCTGGACGCGGCCGTCGACGGCGCGATGCTGGCCAAAATGCGCAACATCGGCGAGGCCTGCACCGCCGCCAACCGGTTCTACGTGCAGCGAGACGTGGCCGAGGAGTTCTCCCGCCGAATGGCCGATCGTATGGGCGCGCAGACGATCGGACGCGGAACCGAGGAGGGCGCCACGGTCGGACCGCTCATCAACGAAGCGGCGGTGTCGAAGGTGACCGACCTGGTCGACGACGCGACCGGGCGTGGCGCCAAGGTGCTGACCGGCGGTTCGGCAGTGGACGGTCCGGGTCATTTCTACCGCCCGACGGTGCTGGCCGACGTGCCCACCGAAGCCCGGATGGCCAAGGAGGAGATCTTCGGCCCCGTCGCCCCGATCTCGGTGTTCGACACCGAGGACGAAGCGCTCCGTATGGCCAACGACACCGAATACGGCCTGGTCAGCTACCTCTACACCAGTGACATTAAGCGTGCGTTGCGAGTCGCCGAGCGGCTCGAAGCCGGAATGGTCGGGCTGAACCAGGGCATCGTGTCCAACCCGGCGGCACCGTTCGGGGGCGTCAAACAGTCGGGCCTCGGTCGTGAGGGAGGCACCGTGGGCATCGACGAGTTCCTCGAGACCAAGTACATCGCGGTGGCTACATGAAGGTATATCGCATAGCAAGCATTCCCGGTGACGGGATCGGAGTCGACGTTACCGTCGAAGCACGCAAGGTGCTCGACCGTGCCGCCGAGCGGCACGGGTTCGGTCTGGAGTGGACCGAGTTCGACTGGAGCTGCGAACTCTACGCCCGTACCGGGGCGATGATGCCGACGGACGGCATCGAGAAGCTGTCCGGATTCGACGGCATCCTCCTCGGTGCGGTCGGCTATCCCGGCGTACCGGACCACGTGTCCCTCTGGGGTCTGCTGATTCCGCTGCGACGGGCGTTCGCGCAGTATGTGAACCTACGTCCGGTGCGACTGCTACCGGGCGTGGCAAGCCCGCTGGCCGACCGCACCGCCGACGAGCTCGAGATGGTGATCGTGCGGGAGAACTCCGAAGGCGAGTACTCGGCGATCGGCGGACGGCACAACGCCGGTCAGCCAGACGAGTTCGTGATGCAGGAGTCCGTGTTCACCAGGGTCGGCGTCGAACGGATCATCCGTTATGCCTTCGAACTGGCCACGAGTCGATCGGGCCGCGTGTGCTCGGCGACCAAGTCGAACGGTTTGATCCATTCGATGCCCTTCTGGGACGAGATCTTCGCCGAGGTGGCGGCCGAGTACCCGAGTGTCGACAGTGAACAATGCCATGTGGATGCGCTCGCCGCGAGGATGGTGCAACAGCCAGAGCGCCTCGACGTGATCGTCGGATCGAACCTGTTCGGCGACATTCTCTCCGATCTCGCCGCCGCGGTGACCGGTGGTCTCGGATTGGCGCCGTCGGGCAATGTCAACCCGCCGAGCGATCATCCGTCCATGTTCGA
The DNA here is from genome assembly GCF_000527155.1 of Haloglycomyces albus DSM 45210. NCBI lineage: Bacteria > Bacillati > Actinomycetota > Actinomycetes > Glycomycetales > Glycomycetaceae > Haloglycomyces > Haloglycomyces albus. Next base: position 533,179 of record NZ_AZUQ01000001.1, read on the forward strand.
GGCGGTGCACGGCAGCGCGCCGGACATCGCGGGGCAGGGCATCGCCAACCCGGTGGCCCAAGTGCTGGCCGGGGCGATGATGCTCGAGCATCTGGGTGAAACCGACGCGGCACAGGCAATAGACCAGGCCGTGTCGGACGTGGTGGCCGAACGATCCGTGGTCACTCCGGATCTCGGCGGTTCGGCCACCACGTCGGCACTCGGTTCGGAGATCGCGACCGCGCTCGGATAAGGCGTGGCACCACATCTGGTGTCACGTGCCCTCAGCCGCGGAGCGTCATCCCCGGAGCCAAGCGCCCGACGGCGTCCTCCATGTGGTCTTCCAGGAGGGCGAGAGCCGTTTGGGTGTCGCCCTCCCGGATGGCGTTCAAGATCCGGCTGTGCTCGGCGACCCTTTCGTCTACCCGCTGGTAAGTGGTCTGGAGCAGCGACAGACACATCCGGGTCTCGATGAGCAGGGTGCGTGCTATCCGATTCAGCCGTTTGCTGCCCGACGCCCTGATGAGCACCTCGTGGAATCGCAGGTCCGCGTCGGACAGCGCGGTCGGGTCGTCTTTCTCGGCGGCCGCGACCATCGCCCATACCGTCTCGTCGAGCAGAGCGGCCGCTTGTTCCCGATCGCCGTTCATCACCTCGATGACGGCGGCCCGTTCGATCGCGGAACGCGCGGCGTAGACGTCGCGCACGTCGGCGGGCTCGAGGTCGAGCACGAACAGACCACGGTATCGCTCGCTGCGCAGCAAACCTTCCGAGACCAGCCGTTGCATCGCCTCCCGCAGCGGGCCTCTCGACACGTTGAAGCGGCGTGCCAGTTCGGCCTCGCCGAGCTGGGCTCCCGGTGGCAGCGCACCGGTCATGATCGCCTCGCGCAGTCGGTGGGCGATGATTCCCGCCGTCGATTCTCGGTCGACCGGTTCTATACCGGCAATGTACATGCTCATATGCCTTCCACTGCTGTGTTGTCAGGGGGAATGTCGTTGGGGGAAATGCGAAACAGCGAGCCGAGCGAATCCGACGTCAGCGGCGATCCCGCCAGGCGTAGGCCCTCCCAGACGGTCACCTGGTTGGCGGTGAGCACCGGCTTGCCGATGCGTTCTTCCATCGTGTTCACCAGTGCGAGAGTGCGCATCGCAGTGTCCGGAACCAGGAGCGCGTCAACCTCGGGCCGATCGCATCCGTTCGCCAGCGCGGTGACGGCCTCCGGAGTCATTCTGCCGACCTCTGCGGCGGTGTCGACGTCATGGCTGGACATCGCGGCGACTTCGATGCCTCCGGCGGCCAGGAAATCCACAAACAGCGCGGCGACGTCGGCGGGATAGCTCGCCGCCACGGCGACGGTGCGCACCCCCAAGGCTCGTGCGGCGTGCACGAACGCGAACGACGTACTCGAAGCAGGCAACCCTCCGGCCGCATCGGACAGTCCGGCTACCTGATCGCCGGCGCCCTGCCAACCGTAGACGAAGCTGCCACTGGTACATGCCCACATGACGACGTCCGGATCGTGCTCGACCAACTGTCGCGCGCCTTCGGCCAACCGCTGCGGTGCACCGAGGTCGAGCAGCTCGGGGACGGCGTGCAGATCAGTGCCGTAGATGTGGGCGACCGGCAGTCGCACGTCCGAACCGAACAGCCTTTCCGCGAACGGGTAATCGTCCTCGGCGGCGTGATCGGGGTAGACCATGCCGATAGTCGTCATAAACCCCTCCACCTGTATTGTCGACAATAATACAAGATTATTTCACGTCACTTCACGCAGCCACTCCCCCGGGCCGACTTTCGGAAGATTCATTCGCTTGAGAGAAGCCCACATGGTGAGCTGATTGGCGGTGAGCACCGGCTTGCCGAGCGCACTTTCGAGCGGTTCTATCAGGTCATAGGTGGGTAGGTTGGTGCACGAGACGAAGATGGCCTCGGAGTCGGGATGGTTGGCCGCGATGATTCGCTCGGCGATGGTGCGGTAACCGACCTTCCAGATGCCGCCACCGAGGCCGAGATGATCGCTGGATAGCGTCTCCACGCCCAGTTCGGCGAGGAAGCTGTGCAGCTTGATCGTCAAGTCGGCGTCGTACGGCGTCAACACCGAGATTCGGTGGACGTCGAGCTGATGCAACACCTCGGCCAGGGCGCCCGAAGTGGTCACCGCGGCAGGCGCGCCGGCGTCACAGATCGCCTTGACCAGCGAACGTTCGTAGTCGAGCCCGTTGACAAAACTGCCCGACGAACACAGATACGCGACGACCTCAGGCTCCACCTGCAACACGTCGCGCGTGGCCGCGGCGATGTGCCTACTGTCGCTGACCAGCCGGGCCATCGCAGCACTGACCGGCAGCGGCTCATAAGGAGTGCGGGCCAGGTGCAAGGTGACCTCCATGGGCACCCAGCGCCACAGCTCCCTCTCCAATGCGAGGTCGAAGGGCGCGATCACGCCGATTCCTCGCTGGGCGAGCGGGCCGTCGACTTCCAGGAAATCGAGTTCTGTCAAATCCAAGGCAGCCTCCCGGTGTATCCGACAGAAGTGACCTCCGGGGTAAATCCTCGGATTGTTGACAATCATACGACTTACTTCTAGAGTGTCAACCATGGTCGGCGAAGATTCACCGGTAATAACAGTGCTGTGCGGCGATCGATTGCCAGACGGCATGGAACGCATCGAACAATCCGCGACAGTGCGGTACACGGACGACGAGGGCCTGGCCGAGGCCCTGCCCGGTACCGACGTGCTCTTCGTCTACGACTTCCTCTCCGAGGCCCTTCCCGGCGCCTGGCACGCCGCCGACCGATTGAGCTGGGTCCACATTGCCGGCGCCGGGGTAGACCCGGTCATCTTCCCCGGCATACAGGACAGCGATGTCGTACTCACCAATTCGCGCGGGGTGTTCGACGGTCCGATAGCCGAATACGTCCTCGGTGTCGTGATCGCCTTCGCCAAAGACTTCGCGCGCTCGCTGCGGCTGCAGGACGAGACCCGATGGCTGCATCGGGAAACCGAACGTATCGAGGGACGGCGAGCGATGGTGATGGGCACCGGACCGATCGGACGGGCGACCGCCCGAATACTGCGTGCCGCAGGAATGCAGGTCAGCGGCTTCGGCCGCACCGCACGCGACAACGACCCGGACTTCGGCATCGTATATCCATCGTCGACACTGACCACTCACCTGCCCGACGCCGACTTCGTGGTGGCGATCGCCCCACTGACCGAACAGACCAAAGGCGCCTTCGACGCGCAGGCGTTCGCCGCGATGAAGACCAGTGCCCGATTCATCAACGTCGGCCGCGGCGAACTGGTGGTCACCTCCGACCTGATCGCCGCGCTGCGAGCAAACGAGATCGCGGGCGCGGCACTCGACGTCTTCGACACCGAACCACTGCCGGCGGATAATCCGCTGTGGCAGATGGACAATGTGATGATCACACCGCACATGTCCGGTGACGTCGTCGGCTGGCGCAACACCCTCGTCGAAAGGTTCATCGAAAATTACGAACGATGGCGCGCGGGACGACCACTACAGAACATTGTGGACAAGCGCCTGGGTTACGTACCGTCATCATCAGCGGCCTGAGGAGAAACATGCCAGCCAACACCGATACCGTGCAAACCGCGAGCGAACTCGCCGCTGCCTACGCCACTCGAGAGATATCCCCAGTCGAAGCCACCAAGGCCGCACTGGACAGGATCAACGAACTCGACGGTAAATACAATGCCTACTGTCTGGTCGATCCGGAAGCGGCACTCAAAAGCGCCAGGGATTCCGAAGCACGGTGGTTCGAAGGCAACCCCACCGGATGGCTCGACGGCGTGCCCACCTCCATCAAGGACATGTTCCTCACTCAGGGCTGGCCGACACTGCGCGGTTCCCGTTGCATCGACCCGGAACAATCCTGGAACACCGACAGCCCGGTGACCGCCAGACTCCGCAAGCACGGGCTGGTACTACTCGGCAAGACCACCACCGCGGAACTGGGCTGGAAAGCAGTCACCGACAGCCCGCTGGAGGGCATCACCCGCAACCCGTGGAACCCCGAACTCACCCCAGGCGGATCCAGCGGTGGCAGCGCGGCCGCCGTCGCCGCCGGAATGGGCGAACTCTCAGTAGGCACCGACGCGGGCGGTTCAGTGCGCATACCCGCCTCATTCTGCGGCATCGTCGGATTCAAACCGACCGGCAGCCGGATCCCGCTATACCCGGCGAGCCCGTTCGGACCACTGGCACACGCCGGACCAATGGCGCGCTCGGTAGACGACATCGCACTGTTGCTGGACGTACTCGCGGTTCCCGACTATCGCGACCCGACCGCGCTTCCGCCACTGCCGGCCGCTTACCGGGAAGCCGTCCGACGGGATGTACGCGGACTACGCGCGGCGTACTCACCAAACCTCGGCTACCTCGACGTGGACCCCGAGGTCGACCACATCGTCGGCTCGGCGGTGGCAGCGCTGAACGACGAAGGCCTGCTGGTGGAACAGTCCGACCCCGGCTTCAGTGACCCGGTCGAGGCGTTCGAACTGCTATGGTCCACCGGTGCGGCCAAGTGGATCGACAGCTTCCCCGAGGGATCGGTCGAGAAGTTGGACCGCGGTCTGCAGCAGGTCTGGGAAAAGGGCCTGACCCACTCGGCCAGTGAGTATCTCGACGCACTCGCCGTCAGTGCGGCTCTCGGCATCCGCATGGGAGAGTTTCACGCCCAACACGACGTACTGATCACGCCGACGGTGGCGATCCCGCCGTTCGAAGCCGGATACGACGTCCCGCCGGGTAGCGGATTGTCGAGTTGGCAGCGGTGGGCGGGATTCAGCTACCCGTTCAACATGACCCGGCAACCGGCGATCAGCGTCCCGGTGGGGCTCACGTCGAACGGTCTCCCGGTCGGTATGCAGATCATAGGACCGCGTCACTCCGACGACTTGGTGCTCGCCGTCGCCAAGCTGGCCGAAGAGGTCCAACCGTGGCCGACCGGTCGTCCGGCGACTCCCTAAACACAAACCGACGGCTCGAGGCGGTCGCTCAAGGGATTGACCTGAATCGAGGTGACACGACCATCGCAGGACCGCTGTTCGGGCCCGATATCATACCCGTGTCCGGCCGCAGGCCACTGTCTACTATCGATGTCAGCGCCCTACCGGGTCGCCTTCACAACTCGGATTGACGAAGTCGCGGGCCAAACGACGCTTCGAACGAATGCGAAAAACCGCTGGAAGTGAATTTCGAAAACCATTAATAGACACTGACTAATTTTGAAATTACTATGCCTCTACCTTCATATGGGCAGGCGGCTCGGGTGGCCATACGGACGCTAAGAGCCGGCTCGTACGACGGCAGGGCCACAGAACGCCCCGAATTCCGTCGACGTCGCCGGCTTCGCCTTTATTGGAGGCTCCGATGGGCGCCCGGTGAACACCGGGCGAGTCTCTCCTGCGAGTACGATGTCGCCCATGGAACCCACTACTCATCTCCGTATAGCCCGCCCGTCGCTCGACCTTGCCAAGGCAGAGAGGTTCTGGGTGGACGGAGTCGGACTCTCCGTCCTGTTTCGCCACGACGCCGTCGAAGGCACCGCCGAACATTCGCTTCTCATGGTGGGAAGCGTAGACGCAGCCTGGCATCTCGAACTGACCCGCAATCCCGATGAACCGATCTCTCCCTCACCCACCCCGGACGACCTGCTCGTGCTCTATCTGGAGAACGACATCCCGTCGGACCTTCTCGCCCGCCTCGAGGCGTGCGGGGGAACGAGGGTTGCGGCGCACAATCCTTACTGGGACACATGGGGTGAGACCGTGCAAGACCCCGACGGCTACCGCCTCGTCCTGTGCCGGAGGTCGTGGTCCAACCGGAGTCAGTCCTGACGGGAGGAGACGACGGCCTCGCCCGGTTCGGCTCCGTCACGGTGCACGAACACCCTGTCTCCAGGCGCGATTCCCTCCGGCGCCGGAAGATCGACGACCATCTCACCATAGGCGGTCGACGTGAAGACCCCCAGGTCAACGTCTCCACTGCTCGTCCGGAAGCCGACCTCCCAATGGTCGGGCTCGCTCATAACGCGCGACACCGCCGCCACGCGAAGCGTCCGACCTCGAAGCTCTGCACCAGCGACGACGGACGCGCCCCCGGCTCTGCCGCCGAGCCGCCGCAGACGCCCGTGCTTGACCAACGGGTCCGCCGGTTCCGTCGATATGTGGGTTTGGAGGACGTCGGCGATGTGCAAGCGGTGCACCGGTAGTTCCACGGCCATGTCGCAGCGGCATTCGAACGCCGCGGTCCCACCGTCCGCCCAGGGCACGGACACCTTGTCGGAATCCCGCAACTCCAGGCGGGCCGAACTGGTCTTGGCGAGGTCCGAAGCGTGGAAGTTGCCGACGAAGTCGGCCAGGTCGGCCTGGTCGGCCGAGGCGAACGTCAGGCAGAACTCCGAACCCACTCCAAACGCCGCACGGGTCTCCGACACAGGGCTCAGGACGACGGCGATCTGCAACGGCTCCTTGTTGACGAAGTACGCCCATTCGGCCGCCATGACGTTGATGTCCCCCTCGACCTCCGAAACCACCAGACCGACGTTATTGACCGCCGCGCGCCACGGTTCGCTACTCACGTCAGGCATCGGTGTCGTTCCCATCAATCCGGTTGATACGAAACATGGTCCGTCTGAACAGCGCATCGGCCGTCAAGGCCGGATATCGGACGGGCTGGTGCCCTTCCACCTCGATGTCGGAGGAATTCACGACCGTCCACGGAGTCGGATGGCAGAACTGGACGATGGACAACCGCGGGCCCTCCTGCTCGGCTTCGGCCACGACGCGGTGGACGGCCGCCTTGGCCAGCCCACCGGTGAGCCGTTCCAGTACCATGCCCACATTGACCACGGCGTACGCGGGACCGGCCGACGCGCGGATCCAACCACCATCCGGCCCTTTCACTTCGAGCCCTTCGGCTGTGGCGCGGGGCAGGGCGGTGATGAGGTCGAAGTCCTGGTGCTCAGCCGCCCAGAGGTGTGTTCCGGGTGGGGCGTCGTCCATGGCCGGATACCAGGCGGCACGGTTCACCGTCGGGCCCTCGTCGAGCATCTCGGCGAAGTACTCGGAACCGACGCCTAGCGCCTCACCGAGTACGGCGACCACCGAGAGCTGGAACTCCTTCATACGCCGATGGAGTTCCAGCAGCGTCCGGCCCATCCCGGGAACCAGACTCTCGGCGAATACCGGATCGGGGTAACGGTCAGGATAAGCGGTCCGCAGTGGATGGTGCGACGGAATCGCCGGGCCCCAGTGGAAGAGCTCCTTCCAGTCGGCCACGCGTGACACCTCAGGCGTCTCCACCAGCAACGGAGTGTAGCCGGACTGGCCGTTGCTGCCGGACGTCCTGACGGCCGTCTTCTCTTCTTCGGGCAGTTCGAAGAACGTCCGCAGCATCGCATAGGCCTCATCGAGCAGTGATTCCGGCAGTCCGTGCTCCACGTAGAAGAATCCGGTGGCGAGCGCGTCCAACACCGCCTCCCGGTCGACCGGGGTTTTCAAAGAAATTTCTGCGAGCATCAGTTCTCCTGGGAGGTCGGGGGTCTCCGGCTGGTTGCCAGGCGGAGACCGGCCGGGTACAGCGGGCTGGGGAAGGGGCCGTGGCGGCGGCGTGTGCGGGCGAGGTCCCCGAAGCGCGAGAACCCTCCGCCGCGCAGAACCCGGTAGCGACCTCTGGTTTGAGTGAGGTGGTCGTCGATGGCGGGTCCGCCGGGGTACGGGCGGTAGTCGTCGGAGGTGCACTCTTCTACGTTGCCCGCCATGTCCATCACGCCGAACGGGCTTGCTCCGGCGGGGAACGCTCCCACTGGTGTGGTGGTGTGGACCCCGGTCTCTCTGGTGTTGGCTTTCGTCGGGTCGAAGGTGTTGCCCCAGGGATATTCGAGTCCTTCCGGTCCCTTGGCGGCGTATTCCCATTCGGTCTCGGTGGGCAACCGCCATGGGTGTCCGGTCCGTTCGCTCCACCAGAGGGCGTAGTGGTCGGCGTCGGCCGCTTCGATTCCGGCGACGGGGTGGTTTGAGCGATCCCAGGGACAGGCACCGAGGTACCACGTGGTCGGTCTCGATTCGTGGCCACTGTCCCGTAGGAAGCGCCACCATTGGGCGTTGGTAACCGGGTAGCGGGCGATCCAGAACTCTTCGAGGCGGACCCGGTGGACCGGGGTTTCCTTGAGTATCCAGTCCTCTTCGACTCCCACGTGTTCCCATTCGCACACGACGTCCGCGGCCAGGCTGGGATGCAGTCCGATGTCGGTGACGGCGGAGGGGACGTGGCAGGTCGCGTCGGTCGTGTCGGGGCGTGGGTCGCCGATGGCGGCGAGGATCTGACCGGCGCGTAGACGCACGGCGAGGTCGAGGGTGGGGTCCTCGACGGTCCGTGCGAGTTTTTCCGGTTCGTCCCGGGGGAGGGTTTTCCCGCGGGGACGCATGAGTTCCTCTCCGATGAGGTCGGCCTCGTGGCGGAAATGGGGTGAGGAGTCCACGTCTTCCAGCCTCATTGGTCCTCCTCGCTCAGTGCTATGGCGTGTCCGGCGCTGGCGGCCTTGACCGCCAGGTAACGGTGGTTCGCCTCGGTGACGAAAACGCCCGTCCCGATTCGTTCTGTTATGGCGATGCCCTGTTCCTCTAGTTGCCTTACTTTCTCCGGGTTGTTGGTGACCAGCCGGATCGGACCGACGTCGAGTAGGCGGAGCATGGCGGCGGCGGCCTCGTAGCTCCGCTCGTCTTCACCGCGTCCGAGGTGCCGGTTCGCCTCAAAGGTGTCCAGTCCGCTGTCCTGGAGTACATAGGCGTCCAATTTGTTGTACAGTCCTATTCCGCGTCCCTCTTGACGGAGGTAGAGGAGCACGCCTCCTCGGCGGGCGAACAGTTCCACCGACTCTTGTAGCTGGGGTCCGCAGTCGCACCGGGTGGAGCCCAGTAGGTCGCCGGTCAGGCATTCACTGTGCACTCGGACGTAAGCGGGTTCTTCGGAGCTGTCGGAGGGAAAGACGACGGCGATATGCTCACCGGACGGTCCGGGCAGCCCGGAGAAGCTCACCAGTTCGGCGGCCGCTCCCCCCGCGCGGTCGAGGGCGATCTTCACGCGTGCCCGGATAGAGGGTTCGTTTCCGTTGTCTTCGTTCATGACGACGCCTCGCGCTCGAAGTCGTCGACGCTCCACTCGCGGACCACCTCTGCCTCGCCGTTGTTCAATCCAATGAGGAGTAGGCGACCGTCCCATCCGGCGGCGAGTAGCCGCCCGTCTCCGGCGGGAGCCAGGCAGGAGACGGCTTGGCCGAAGGTGGCCAGGACGCGGCCGCTGGTGATCGACTGGGAGGAGTCCTCCCAGTCGACCGTCCAGCAGTAGAGGTTGAAGTCGTAGGACCCGGCGACGACGATCGGCCGATCGGGTGTGCCGAGGAGACCGACGGCCTTGACGGACTCGTCGGAACCCAGGAAGGTCTGGACCCGGTCGGCGGTCCACTGTCCATTATGTCGGTCGACTACGCCGACCTTGACGGTGTGGTCCCGGGAACCGCTTGCGATGACCTTGTCGCCGAGGGAGGCGACGTCGTTCACGAGGTTGCCGTGCCGCCACAGGCAGGATCGTTCGTCCATGGTGCCGACCTGTATCTCATCGTCCGTTCCGGCGGAGAGGAACGCCTCTCCGAAGGGGAAGAGGGACTTGATCGAGCCGCCGTGCGCCGCAGCCCTCTTCTCCCGGACCCGCATGGTGGTGTCCAGGCGGTAGAGATCGCCGTTGTACGTGCCCGCGACCAGTCCGCCGTCCCAGGGAATGAGGGAGGGAACCGGGGCCTCGAGTCCTGGACCGACTCCGCCCGGCTCTTCGGCGACCTCGCGGACGTCCCCGGCGTAGGTTCCCGCGTAGGTCCGGCCGGCGGCGTAGGCGAGGGAAAGGACGGGCCCGCTGCCGGCCGCGCGTGCAGTGGCCGGGCCGTCCTCCAGCGGGAAGGTGAACACGGTCCCCGAGTCGCAGCCGACCGACGCCGTTCCGACCTCGGCGGTCAGGGCGTTGGGCCCGTGATTGGGCCGGTCCGACTCGCTCAGGGTCCGGCCGGTGGCGAGGTCGAATAGGAACGGCCGGTTGGAGAAAGCGCCGACGGCGATAACCTCTCCCGAGACGTCGACCGAACGCGGCCACAGCCGTTCGTCCTCGAAGGTGCGGATTTCCGCTCCATCGGCTGACACGACGCGGACCGTCCCGTCGTAGGTGCCGACGACGAGGTGGGTGTCGTCCTCCGTCCACGCCGCCGAGCGTGCGGCCGAAGTGGAGATGGCGAATGACGAGGTGGTGTGCAGGTCCGCGTCCAGAATTTCGACTTTTCCGTCGTCACAGGTCAGGGCTAGGAATTGCCCGGAGTGGGACCAGGCACAGCCCTCGATGGAGGAGTCGTAGCTCCGTGTGGCGGCGGGCCGATCGGAGTCGGGGTCGACGACCGACACCAGGCCGTCCTCGCCGACCGTGGCGACCGTTCCGTGTGCGCTGATGGAGACGGCCATGCAGTGCGCGGTGTGGGATCCGATCTCCCCGAGCAGTTCGCCGGTCGTGGTGTCCCACAAGGTGGCGCGTCCGTCCTCCGACACGCAGGCGAGACGTTTGCCGTCGGGCATCCACGCGGCGGCGTTGATGTCGTCGGTGTGGCGGGCCAGGACGGCCGTCAGTCGGGGTCGGAACATTCCCGCTTCGCCCACGTGCCAGATTCCGATGGTCTTGTCCGCCGAGGCGGTGGCGAGTACGTCGGGGTCGACGGGATTCCATGCGGAGGAGTTGACGAGGCGGCGATGGCGGAGGAAGCCGGCCAGGACCGGCTTCTCAGGTTCGGAGGTGTCCCAGACGGCCACGGAGCCGTCGTAGGAGGACGATGCCAATTTGGTTCCGCTCCGGGCGAGCGCCACGTGGGTGATGGGCGCAGAGTGTCCGGAGGGGTTCTGCGGCAGGGAAACGGTATGCACTGAGGCTCCTATCGGTTGTCGGGGCCGTCCTGTGAGGATCCAACGGGGTAACACCGTGTCAGATCCCGATTAGTATTTCACAATCTGTAAATGCCTGCAATAATAAGTTTGCACATTTATTGACGACATCGATTGTCGCTCTTCCTTCTTGACACGTCCTTGTGCCCCTTGTAGTCCGTGTGATACAAAGAGCATCGATCAAACCCTGATCTTACATACCTCGATTTAACCGAGACGGGAGCCGACAGTGGAACCGCACGAGACCGTCCCACGGCTCGACGCAGACCTCGACCTGAGGTCCGAGTCGCAGCTCGAGACCGATTACCACGCCCTCGGGGACAGATACCCCGCATTCGGGAAGTTCGGAGTCGACCTCGGAAACACCTCACTCATGGAGATACCGCACAGCGGTACGGGCGCCCGCGTCCTCGCCAAGTGCGAGTGGGAGAACCCCGAACGCTCCATCAAGGACCGCGTGGCCTACGCCCTGCTCGGCGATGCCTTGCGGCTCTGGGGCGAACGCCCTCTCGACGACCTGAGAATCCTGGAGTACTCCGGCGGGAACCTCTCGCGCGCCATCGCCGCGCTCTCCCACGGGCTCGGACTGCGCGCCAAGGTGATTCTCTCTGACTTCAGCCCCCGCAGCCTCCTTGACGACCTGGACCGATACGGAGTGGAGGTGGAACTGGTCCCCAAAGAAAAGGGCTTCTACGAGGTCATCAACACCGCTCGCCGCATCGCCGCGGACGACCCCGGATGGACCTTCCTCTATCAGCACCGCAATCCGGTCAACATATACTTCCACGAGGCCACCACAGGCGCGGAGACCCTCCGGCAACTGCACGGTCGGCGCCCCGCCGCCTGGGTCGCCTCGATCGGAACCGGCGGCAGCCTCATCGGCGTGTGGCGGGCTCTCAAACGCCGCCACCCCGATGTCCGCGCCGTCGGCGTCACTCCCGCCGAGCTTCCCTACGGTGCCGACCACGCGCCCGACACCCGGCCGAAATACGCCGGATCGGGAGGCATGGGATACGGCGTCCGGCAACCGTTCATCAGCACTTACGAGGACGATGTGGAGCACCACTCGGTCTCCTACCCCGACTGCTTGGAGACGATGGCGTCCTTTTTCGACGAGACCGGCGTCCGGATCGGCAGCTCCGCGGCGGCCAACCTCGTCATCGCCCGGCGGATCGCCGAACGCGCCCCCGAACACCAGGTGGTGGCCACCGTCTTCCCCGACACCGGCACCCCGGAGGAATGGAAGAGGTTGGGACGATGAGCACCACAGACGAAAACATCGCGGTCGCGGACTACGACGAGATCCTCGCCGGATCGTTCCGATCCTGGTACTCCGAGCGGCGCGACTCCTGGAGCCACGACGAGCAGAGCCGCAGGCTTCCGCTCATGCTGCACGACGCCCTCGCCTCACCGTCGCGAGTGCTGGACGTCGGAGCAGGGCGCGGCCTCGACACGGAGATCCTTCTGCGGCACGGCCACACGGTCACCGGCATCGACCTGGTGGACCTCCCCGACTGGAAAGATCTTGCCCGGTCGTGGGGCACGAAGGTCGAGTTCGTCTGCGCCGACGTGGCCGCGGCCGACCTCCCCGGGGCGTACGACGCCGTCCTCGACAACGGTTCCTTCCACCATCAGCACCCTGACCGCTACGAGAGCTACCTGGGACGACTCCACGGACTCCTAAAGCCCGGGGGCCTCTTGGCCATCTGCCTATTCCTCCGTGCCGACGATGCCGGGCCCGGCATGCTCCACACCGCACCCGACGGTCGATTCTCCCGCGAGTTCACCGCCGAAGAAGCCGACGATACTCTGCGCACCAATGGATTCGAACCGATCGGTTCGGCCGTGCTGCCCCGGCACCGGCCGCAGTGGCGCTATCTGCACCTCATCTGCCGGACGACGGAAGGGTGACCGTGGCACATATCGTCATCGCCGAGTCGCCGTCCTTCGATCCCTTCGGTCTCGCGGCGACCGCGAAACGGCTCGGCCACGAGGTCACCGTCGCCGTCGGTTCCCTCGACCCTTATCGACCGGAACGGCACCAGTCCGTCCTAGACCAGGTGGACCACGTCCTGACAGGAGTCGAGACCGCCGATGGGAGCGCGCTGGCGAAGACCGTGCGCGGCATTCCGGGGGCGCGACCAGCGGACGGCATCGTCACGCTCAGCTCGGCGCACGCCGAAGCGGTGGCTCACGCCGCCGCCGAACTTGGGCTCCCGGGCGAAGACCCCACGGCCGTGAACCGAGCCCACAACAAGGAGGCCATGCGCCGCCGGCTGGAAGACGCGGGGATTCACCAGCCGCTTTTCGCCGCCGCCTCCACCGCGAACGGTGCCGTGTCGGCAGCCGAGGGCCTGGGTTTTCCCGTCGTCATCAAACCCGTTGACGGCTACGGCAACCGTGGAGTGGGAATCGCTCATCACGCCGAGGAGACCCGAAACCTGGCCTCCGCGGCCCTCGCGGTATCCGACGACGGGCGATCGGCCCGCACCGCGACAAGGGTGCTTGTCGAGCAATACGTGCCAGGGCCCATCGTCAGCTGCGAGATGTACGTCTGTGACGGAGTGGCTCACGTCTTCGGCTGCGCCGACCGGATCACCGCTCCCCCACCGCACCCGGTGGAACTGGGCGGCACGTTCCCCGCCCGGCTGGCACCGCCCGTGGCCGACAAGATCGCCGAAGCCGCGATGACCGCCGTACAGGCCGTGGGGCTGCGCCGTTCTCACCTGCACGTGGAGCTCGTCCTTAGCGAGGACGGTCCACAGATCATCGAGATCAACCCACGGCTCGTCGGAGGTCCGGTGCCTCGCGAGATGAGCCTCGTCCTCGACGCCGACGTCCACGACGGCGTCGTCGCGATGGCGCTCGGCGACACTCCCGAACCTCTCACCCCCAGCCGGTTCGCCTGCCTGCGCAGCATAGTGGCCCCGACAGCCGGTGTACTCACCGCCGTGGACACCACCGAGGCCCGCCACCTCCCGGGCGTCCACGACATCGTCCTCGACGCCGACGTCGGCGCACCTGTGAGCGGACCACGCTCCAACAGCGACCGCGTCGGCTTCATCTACACCGTTTCCGAGTCCTCCGATGGGGCCGCCCGGGCCGCGGACGAGGCCGCGCGCCTTGTCCGCGTTGCCGTCCATCCCGCCACCTGACCTCCGAAAGGAGAAGCTGCAGTGTCCAACGTCGAGAACGTTCCACCCGGTCGAGGCCGAGGTCCGCACCTACTCGCTCTGGCCGGAGCCGGAGGCCACCCCCTACCGGGGACCTTCGACTCGGCCGAGGCCGTCACCGGGCGACTCAGCGTCGTCTACATCCACTCGTGGGGCCCGGTCGACACCGAGTCCATGAAGGCCACCTGGTCCGAACGATTCGAGGGAACCTGGACCGACTGCGGCACCGTCGAGGAGCTGTACGAGGCAGTCCGCACCGCACACCGCATCGAACCGCTGGACGGTATCGCCGCGTTCTCCGAACTGCTCATCCAGCCACAGGCCGATCTGGCCGCCGAGTTCGGGCTGCCCGGAAACCCGCCCGAAGCCGTCCGAATCGCGCAGAACAAACTCCTCCAGCGTCGCACGCTCATCGATTCCGGTGTGCTCGATATGCGCTGCCACCCGATCGCGGGACCGGACGACCTCGAGACGGCCGCCGCGCAGGTCGGATTCCCGGCCGTCTTCAAACCGGTCAACGGAGCGGCCAGCTTCAGTGTCCGAAAAGTCCGCGACCTTGACGACCTACGCGCCGTATATGAGACGGCCGTGGCCGACGCGGACCGCAATGCCTTCCTCGTCCGCGAAGACCTCTATACCCTGGAGACCCTCTTGGAGGGTGCACAGTGGCATAGCGATCCGCGCCTAGGCGATTACGCCAGTGTCGAGTCACTCGTCTCGCACGGCGAGATACACCACCTGGCCGTGGTCGACCGCCTCGCCCTCGGCGAGACGTTCATAGAAGAAGGCCTGCTCTACCCCTCATCGCTGTCCGGCGAAAAGCAGCGGACGGTCCTTGACCACGCCACCGACGTCATCCGCGCCGTCGGGCTGACCGACAGCGCCGTCCACACCGAAATCAAGCTGACCCCGAACGGTCCGGTGTGCATCGAGGTCAACGCACGCCTCGGCGGCCCCATCGGCCGCATGTTCCTGGCCGCGAGCGATCACGACATCATCGAGTCCATCTACCGCATCGCCGCCGGGTTGAAGATACGCGGCGACGCGACACCCCGCAACGCCGTATGTGGGCGGATGAGACCGTTGCCGTCACGTCCGGTCAGGTTGGCACACATCGCCGACACGAACCAGATCATGGAGGAGGAGACCCACCGGCTCAAGACCATGGCCCTGCGCGCCAGACCGGGAGACATCGCCGACCCCAGGCGCTACCCACACCTGCTCAGTATGACCGTCACCGGCGCGACACCCGCCGAATGCCTGGACAACGTGCAGGACATCGAAAAGCGGCTCGACATCCGCTTCGAAGCCGTCGGGCGCGAGAGGGTGGTCTTCCTCGACTACGCCGGCTACGACCTCTACCGGACGCCGGTCGGGGCCCCGGTGTTCGATCCCGACCGTTACGACGTCACTCTCTTGACCACGCCGGAAAAGGCAGGGCAGCCGCGCTCTGGAGAGTGCTCGGCGGTCCTCGGGATCGATTTGGCCGACTCCGCGCTGAGAGACTCGCTTATCGCCACGATCCGGCGCGTCAAGGGAATCGACCGACTGGAGGTCTTCACCGAGACGCTCCTCGACGACGGTGCCCGCCTTCGGGAGGAACTGGGTATCCTCGGGCCGATGCCGGCCCAGGTGGCGCCCTTCCGCCACAAGCCCGCAATGAAGGCCACCGCCGAGAGGGCGGGCCTTCCCGTCGCTCCGTGGGCCGCCGTGGCTACCGCCGATGAGGCCGCGGACTTCGCCGCCGAGCACGGTAAGACGGTACTCAAACCCTGCGGCGGCACCGGCTCCCGGGGAATCCACATCGTCTCCGACGCGAAGGAGGCGGCCAAGACCTTCGCCGAGATCGACGGCGAGCCGGACGGATACCAGGCCGAGAAGTTCCTTCCCCACCGGCTCTTCCACATCGACGTCGCCGTTCGCGACAGGACGCCGATCGCGAGCGTCACCTCCGAGTACCTGGCCAGCACCCTCTCCTTCACCACCGGCGATACGCTGCTGTCGGTCACCGTCGACGACCCGGTCATCCTGGACCGGGCGAACAACCTGCTGGAACACGTCATTGACGCATTCGGCGTCGAGAACCGCGTCCTGCACTTGGAAGCGTTCCTCGACGACAACGGCGAGTTCATCTTCAACGAGGTGGCCGCCCGCGCCGGCGGCGGTGGAATAGTACCTCTGGTCGAGTCCGTTACCGGGGTCAACCTCTTCAACGCCATGGTCGCCCTGTCGCAGGACACCCGTCCCGACGACGGATACAAGCGCCGGGGACCGCACGGCGGATTCGCCATGTTCTACTCGCCGCCCGGCCGTCTGGAGACCGTCCACGACCGTGACATCCCGGCCGACTGGATCGTCCAGCGCCGCTTGAGAGTCCAGCCGGGAGAGGTCTACCGCCCAGTCGGCATGGCGGGCGGGTGCATCGCCTGCTACACCATCACGGCCGGCAGCACCGCCGAAGCGATCGAGCGGTTGGAATTCGTCAACGACGCCGTGTCCTTCACCGTCACACCGCTCGACGCCGGCGACCACGAGGACTCCGCATGACCGCCAACTCGCACAAGGAGACCGGCACGACGTCCGAGCGCGCGCCGTCTGCCCTGCGGAGAACCGCCGACGACCTCCGAGGCGTCTTCCACAGCGGACCCGACCTGCGCCGCCTCTACCTCGCCATCGCGACCGACTCGATCGGTCTAGGCGTCTACCTCGCCTTCTCGGCGCTCTACCTCGGACTGGCCGTGAAACTGCCGCCCGCCCAGGTCGGCATCGCGCTGTCGGTGGCCGGAGTGGCTTCCCTCGTCGGACTCCTCCCCTTGGGCGCCGTGGCCGACCGGATGGGCGCGGCGCGGGCGCTGACGGTGTTCTTCGTCTACCGGGCGCTGTCGTTCGCCGCCCTGCTCCTCGCCTGGGACTTCGTCTCCGCTGTCGTGGCCGTGGCTCTCGCGGGCCTGGTCAGCAGGGCCACCGGACCGGTCACCCAGGCCCTCGTCCTCCAGCTGACGCCCAGCGAGAAAGACCGAGTCAACGCCATGGCGGCCCTGCGCAGCCTGCGCAACGCGGGCTTCGCGCTCGGTGCCGCCCCGGCCGCACTCGCCGCCGCGGTCGGCACCCCGACGGCCTACCGCTCCGTCCTGGGCATCACCGTTGTCGCCTTCTTCGCCACCGCCCTGATCGTCCGGGGACTCCCCAATGTTCCCGTGCCGCGCAAGGAACGTGTCAAGGCCCGCGCGGTCGCCCGCGACCGCTGGTTCATGGTTCTGACAGTCCTCCATGGTGCGTTCTCCCTGCACGCCTTCGTGCTAGGGATCGGAATGCCCCTGTGGCTGGCACGCGAAACCGGCGCGCCCGAATGGGTCTCACCACTGCTCCTGGTCGTCAACACCGTCATGGTCGTGCTCTTCCAGATTCCCTTCAGCCGGGGCACGGAAGACCCCGCGACGGCGCGAGCCCGCCTGGCACTGGCAGGACTCGTCCTCACTGCCGTGTGCGCGCTGATCCCGTTCTCCGCCCTGCTACCGCCGATCGCCGCTGTCGCCGTCTTGTTGGCACTGCTCATCGCACTCAGCGGGGCTGAACTGTGGCACACGGCCGGCACCTGGGGACTCGCCCAGTCGCGCATACCCGACAACGGGGCCGGAATATACCTGGCCTTCTTCAACTTCGGGTTCGCCGCCGCCACCGTCGCCGGACCCGCCGCCATCGGCCTCGTCCTCGAGGCCGGAACCTGGGGGTGGGCCGCGCTCGCGGTCTGGTTCCTGCTCCTTGCCGGGGCCACCCTGCTCCTCCCCCTCCGACCACAATCCCGTCCCGACCCCACCTGAACGGAAGGAACGGGTACACCATGGGCAATACGATGAAACTGGTCGTCAATGCGGCCGGCGCCGGAAGGCGCAGCGATCCGGATCGTCGTTCCCGCTTGCCACTCGAATATTTCCGTCCGTCAGGCAGGGAACAGCACGGTAAGCGGGTCAGCGCCACCATGATTCACAGTCACGCTGACCCGCTCTCTCCACTGCCCGTGGATCATTCTCACGTCGACGGGCCTCGGTACCGGCACTCCTGATATGCGCCACGGAAATGGCCCTGCACTCATAGGCGAGACCTCTCAACTCGCGGCGGCCCCGCAAGCTATGAGGCCGCGAGCGCTTCGGTCGGAGGCAGTCGCGCCGCCCGCATGGCGGGATAGAAGCCCGCGAAGGCCCCGATCACGACGGTCGCACCCAGTCCTGCGCCGATCGCCCACGGCGGCACCGTGATCGGCCATCCCTGCGCCAGTGCGAACGCCGCCGTGGCTCCCGCACCGAGGGCCGCTCCCCCGATCCCTCCGAGAACGGAGAGGAGCAGGGATTCGGTGATGAACTGGAGCCTGACTCGGCCTCGGGTGGCGCCCAGAGCTCGACGCAGTCCGATTTCGGACCGTCTCTCCAGCACGGAGATCACCATCGTATTGGCCACGCCCACGCCGCCCACCAGAAGCGACACGCCGCCGAGTCCCAAGAGCATGGCCGTCAGCGCGTCGTCGGTGGCCTCCTGCGCCGCAAGCGCGTCGGAGGGGCGGGAGACTTCCGTACCGACCGGATCGGAGGGGTTGATCGCGTCGGCGAGGATGTCGCGGACGTCGACGACGTGGTCGGGATCGGCCTCGACGTACAGGCGGCTGGGGTTCCTTTCCAGATCGAAGGCCTCTTCGGCGGAGTCCCAGCCCATCAGCAGTGCTCCGTCCAGTTCGGGTGCCAGTTCGTTGCGGTCGAGGATCCCGATAACACTATAGGTCTCTCCGTCGATCACCACGCTGGTGTCGGGTTGGACGGCACCGATGCCGAGGCGGTCGGCGGCCGAGGCCCCGAGCACGACGGCCGGATACGATCCGGTGGCCTCGTTGAGCCAAGTGCCGGCGCGGAGATCTCCGCCGATCACGTCGAGCAGGTTGAGGTCCGTGCCGTAGACCGACAGGCCGTTGGTCTCCTGTTCGGGGATCTTGTCACTGCGGTAAGCCTTCGCTCCGACCGCCTGACCGACCGACGCGGCGTCGTCGATGAGCCCGTGCCGCTTCGCCATTCCCGCCGCGTCGGCGGGGAGAACTCCGGGCTTGCCGAAGAGGTTGGTACCGGGCTCGGCGGTGAGCAGGTTCGTGCCCAATGTCTGGAGGCGCTGCTCCACCTCCGCTTTAGAGGACGCGGAAATGCCCACGACCGCGACGACGGCGGCTATGCCGATGGCGATGCCTATCGCGGAGAGGAAGGCGCGCAGGGGCCGCGTGTAGAGGCCCTCGGCACCGGTGCGGATAACGTCCGGGGCGGGCATGCGCTTCGGGCGCGGTGGGGTCGCGGTGTTCATACGTCCACGCCCCTTCCAACGGTGGTTTCGGCGGTCGCGGCGCTGTCGGCCACGATCCGTCCGTCCCGCATCCGCACCTGCCGGGGCAGGCGGTCGGCAAGGTCCGGGTCGTGGGTGATGACGACGACGGCCGTGCCTGCGGCGTTGAGGTTGTGGAGAAGTTCGACCACGCCCTCTCCGGACGCCGAGTCGAGGTTGCCCGTCGGCTCGTCGGCCAGCAGCAGTGGCGGCCGCGCGACCGCGGCTCGGGCGATGGCGACACGTTGGCGCTGTCCGCCGGACAGTTCATGCGGCAGGTAGCCCTTGCGGTCGACTAGGCCGACGCGGTCAAGGGCCTCGGCAGCGAGCCCGCGACGGTCGGGACGCCGCCGGCCCGAGTAGAGGAGGCCGGTGGCGACGTTGTCGAGCGCCGTCAATCGTGGCGAGAGGTGGAAGGACTGGAACACGAAACCGATCCACTGTTCACGCAGGGCCGACAGTGCGCGGTCGTCGAGCTTCGCGACGTCCAGTCCGCGAATCCGGACCGTGCCCTCGTCGGGTCGGTCGAGCGTGCCCAGCATGTTGAGCATGGTGGACTTTCCCGAACCGGAGGGGCCGACGACAGCGGTGAACTCACCTTCGGAGACGGCCAGGGAGACTCCGTCGAGAGCGCGGACGTGCCCCTGGTAGGTCTTGGTGATCTCGTCGACGACGATCATGTCGGGACTCCGACTCGGAGGCCCTCTTCGACGCCCTCTCCGGAGATCTCCACGTTCCCGTCGGCGAACAGCCCGGTCTCGACCGGCAGATACTCCGCCTTTCCCTCTCTTACCGCCTCGACGCCGTAGCCGTTGCCGGGGAGGACGACCAGGGCGGAAACGGGCACGGTGAGGACGTCCTCCCTCACTCGGCCGGCGAAGTCCACGTCCACTCCCGCCGTTTCGACGTCGGTCACGGCCGAGGGGTCGTCCAGATCGATACCGATCTCGACACGGGTGGTCTTCTCTCCGGTGTCGGGGTCGGTGGTGTCGGCCATGGAGACGGAAGAGACAACGCCCTTCAAGGGGTCGCTCCCCGGTACCGAAACGGTGACCTCGTCTTCCTCGGCGATACCGGAGGCCTTGTTCTCGGCCAGCTCGACTATGACCTTGCGTTCTCTGCCGCTGTAGGTGAGTACCTCTTCGCCGCCGGCGAGCTTCTGTCCTTTGTCAACCTCGACGGCATTGACTCGGATATCGCTCTCGGCTACGGCGACAGTGCCGGGATCGAAGGTTCCCGAGTCGTCGAGGCCGTTGTCCTTCTGCCACTGTGCGAGCGCCGTTCCCGTGTAATAGGTGAAGGAATCGTCCGCCTCGAAGCCGTCGTAGCCCAGCTCGGTTAGATTTCGTTCCAGCTGCCGGACGTCATCGCCCCGGTCACCGGGCCCCAGTTCCCGGTAGAAGGGCAGCTTGCCTTGGAACAACAGCACCGGCTTATCGTCGACGCGGTACAGTTCTCCGCCCTGCTCGACGGAAGTACCCGGTTCCGGCACCTTGGTCACCGTGCCGATACCGGCGGCCGTCAGGACTGCCGAGTGCTCGTAGACGAGGTCCCCTTCCTCCGTGCGGGTTTCCTTGAGCGTCTCGCGCGTCACGTCGACGGTTTCGGGAGGGAGCGACCGCTCCTCGGCCGCTCCCTCGTCGGAGCGCGGGTACAGGGAGGCCGCGGCCAATCCGCCGGCCGCCGCGACGCCTCCCAGCGCGGCCAGGACGTAGCGCCTGGTGCGACGGTGCCGGGCGGGCTTCACATGGCGTGGTTCTTCTTCGTTGTCGGTCATGGGTGCCCTATTCCTCGAAGACCTTCTCGCAGGTTTCCATGGCCGCCTGGAATGTTGGATCGTCCATCATCTCCTGCGGCATGGCCTGCATCGAACCGCCCGGTTCGGGGTCCTCGAAGTCATCGACGCCGTTCTCCCGCATGCACTCGGCGTAGGCGAGCATCTGCTGATAGGCCTCCTCGTCGGACTGCGGATCGCCTTCAACGGGCTCGGGTTCGAACTCCTCGCAGGCCTCCTTTGCCTCGCCGAAGGCCTCCATGTCACCCTCGTCAAGCGTCACCGAGCCCATGCCGCCTTCCGAGTCCTGCACGTCGATTCCGTTTTCCCGCAGGCATTCGTTGTATTTGACCCGCTTGTCCTCCTCGGTCATGCCTTCGGCGCCGTTGTCGCCCTCGCCGTCCCCTCCGCAGGCGGCGAGAACCATCGCCAAGGCGGCGGGGAGGGCCAGTAGGGAAGTCCGTGTCGTCTTCTGCATGATCTGCCTTTCTCGAATTGCGTTCGGCGTCCAATAAAGCAGAAGAGGGTTTTCTGATCCGTTTCCAATTCGCTTAACGGCGCAGAAACAGGGTCTCTGGTAACAATGGCTCCGCCGTCCCGGATCGGGATCAGCTCAATAGACTATTACCTGGGGATATAAGACAATGAAAATTCTTCTCGCGGAAGACGAGGAATTGCTCGCCGAATCGATCGCCGAGTGGCTCCGTGGCGAGGATCATGCCGTGGACGTCGTTCTCGACGGCGATACAGCCCTCGACAAGGCCTGCGCCAACCACTACGACGTGATCGTCCTCGACCGCGACCTGCCGGTCGTCCACGGGGACGATGTGTGCCGCTCAGTGGTGCTCTCCGGATTCAACGCCCGCATCCTCATGCTCACCGCCGCGGCCGGACTCGACGACCGCGTCGCCGGACTGGAGATCGGCGCCGACGATTACCTGGCCAAACCCTTTGCCTTCAAAGAGCTCTCCGCGCGGGTCTTCGCCCTGGGACGGCGCTCCCGCCCGGCCGCGCCGCCAACCCTCCGACGCCGGGGCGTCACCCTCGACATGGCCCACCGCCAGGCTTTCTACCAAGGGCGCTATCTGAACCTTTCCAAGAAGGAGTACGGCCTCCTCCGCGAACTGATGCTCGCCGAAGGCGCACCGGTCTCCTCCGAGCACCTGCTGGAGAAAGTCTGGGACGAGAACGCCGACCCCTTCACGTCCGCCGTCCGCATCGCACTACACAAACTGCGTCGCAAACTCGACGCCGACCTGATCGAGACCGTCCCGGGCCTCGGATACCGCATCGCATGAAGATGCCACGACTCAGCGGATGGAGCCTCCGAGCACGACTCACCGCCCTCTACAGCGGCCTCTTCGTCCTGGCCGGGGCGGTCCTCATCGTCCTCATCTACCTCCTGATCCAATCGCAGAGCATCACCAGCGTTGCCGCACAGCAAGCCGAGAACGCCGCTCCCCTCCCCGAAGCCGCCACCGAGGCCGTCCCCGGAGAGAACCCGGACTACACAACCGTGACCGTCGCCAGGCTGGTCGAGGACAGCTTCATGACCGAACTGCTGACTCAGGGCGCGCTCGCGCTGCTCGTCACCGGCCTGATCGCCGGCCTCCTCGGATGGTGGATCACCGGACGACAACTGCGGCCGCTCGCAATGGTCACCGGAGCCGCCCGATCCCTGGCCACCGCCGGGCGAGCCGACCCCGGACGGGCCGAGAAGGTCGGCCTCTCCGGACCGGGCAACGAGGTCAAGGAACTGGCCGACACTTTTGACACCATGATCGACCGCCTACGCGATTCCTTCGACGACCAGAAGCGGTTCATCGCCAACGCCTCTCACGAACTGCGCACCCCCGTCGCCGTCTCCCGCGGGCTGGCCGAAGTCGCCATGAACCGGCCCACCGCCACCCCAGAGATGAAAGAGCTTGGTGAGAAGCTACTCCAGGTCAGCGACCGCCAGGAGCGCCTGATAGGCGCCCTGCTCCAACTCGCCCAGTCCGACCGTCCCGTAGCCGAACCCGAATCGGTCGACCTAGAGCCGGTGCTCGAACACCTCACCGCAGAGTACGAAGACGCGTATCCGCAGGTGCGTTGGGTGCTCGACACCGATCCGGGACGGGTCGCCGGAGATCCGGTCATGATCGAACAGCTCCTACGCAATCTGCTCGACAACGCCGGCCGCCACAACTCCCCCGACGGCGGGCTGGTGGAAGTCTCCCTTACCGCCTCCGACCGGACGGTCCTCACCGTCTCCAACACCGGTGCGCCCTTCACCAACGGGGAGGCCGCCGACCTTCTCAAACCCTTCTACCGCGGCCGTCTCGACCGCGTCGCCGGTCCACGCGGATCCGGACTTGGGCTCTCGATCACCGAAGCGGTCGTTCACAGCCACAACGGAACCCTCCAGGTCGAACCTCGCGTTGGCGGTGGCCTGACCATTTCGGCGGACTTCCCCTCACACGAAACCGGAGTCACGCCTCCGGCAATCGACCAGGACCACATCCATGGAACCCACGACCATCGGGCAGCTCACGACACTGTCCGGTCCTTCGATTAAGCTGAGCGGGCCGACCAGTTACCGACAAGAGCCGTAAGCGAGATCCATGGAAGCCGTTTCAGACTTCGTCGACACACTGACCTCGACGCTCACCCCGCCCACCCGCTGGGTCCTCTACGCATGCCTCGGCGCGGCAGCGGTCATCGTCCTCTACCAGCCTGTATGGCGCTGGGTTCGCAACCTGGTCACCATCGCCCACGAAGGAGGACACGCCCTCACCGCAGTCCTCACGCGCCGACGCTTGACAGGCATCCGACTGCATTCCGACACCTCGGGACTGACCTTCACCAAAGGACGTCCGACCGGACCGGGCGCCGTCCTGACCGCGTTCTTCGGCTATCCCGCCCCCGCGCTGCTCGGCCTCGGCGCCGCCGCGCTCATCGGCGGCGGCTACATCGTCGCCTTCCTCTGGATCGCCGTCCTCATCACCGCTGTCATGCTCATTTTCATCCGCAACTGGTTCGGTGCGCTCGCTTTGGTCATCGTCGGTGGTGGTGCCTTCGCCGCCACCTGGTACGGGTCCGCGGAGGTCCAGATCGGCGCCGCATACATCGCCGTGTTCGTCATCCTCCTCGGCTCGGTCAAGGCCGTCTTCGAACTGGCTGGGCAGCGCCAGGCCGCGCGCCGGACGGGCAACGTCGCCTCGGATGCCGACCAGCTGGCCAACCTGACCCGCCTGCCCGCCGGATTCTGGATGTTCGTCTTCTTCCTAATCAACGGTGCCTGCGCGGTTTACGGGCTCTGGCTCCTCCTGCCCGAGCAGGAGTTCTGGTCCACGCTCTGAAGGTGATCCCGCAACTCGGCTGCAGCCGTGAACTGCTCGCTACCGTTGCCCGTGCCCGAGTCACACCCAACGTATCCACTACGCCCGACCGTCACGACGGACGAACACCGTTCTCACCGCCGGTCAACCTCTCCTTGTGCCGTGTCACGCAGGCCTATCAGCTCGAGACGGCTCATGTCGTCCCTGGCGCTCCAATGCCTCTGAACCCAAACCGTCCGGGTGCAATTTCCAGGCATAGAGGCCCGCACGGAGAGTTCCGTCCCAATCGGCTCGTGCCCGAACATAGGGCCCGAGGCGAATCCCGCACACTCCCCAGCTCGCCATGTTTGGTCGACTACCTCACCAGACACATTGAACGATTCGGCACTGCCAAAGACGCTCGGGCCTTCCACTGCGAGCGCACGAATACTCGTATCGATTCTGCGGCGTTTCGGCAGGTGTGGATGCGAGCGTATGAGGAGGCATTGAGTGACGGGGAGTTGGTTTCTCCTCGTGTGCGTCGTCCGTATGATTTGCGGGCGTCGGGGTGTCGTTGCGTCGTACTGCCGGGGTTCCTTCTCGGCAAGTTACCGAGTGGGCGGGGAATTCAGTGGAGGTTTGCGAACGGGTGTATTCGCGTGTGTTGGATAGTTTCGACGACACGTGGAAAAGCCGCGTGGACGGATTCTTTTAAATTACTTCTTTATTGATACTGGATAGTGCATACTCCCTCTGGTGGGTGCACACCTCAAGCAGATTTCCGTCGCTTTTAACCACAAGAAAACGACCAACGGTTGCAAGACCAATGGTCAAAAAATCATGTTGAATCGAGGCGATGCGGCCCCTGAAGGGCCCCTGGACGAGGCCTATTTATAGGACACCTGTCTGACCACAAGGTACTGTCTACAATCGACGGGGGTATTCCCACCGCCTCCACACAGCCGAAAACCGGTTTTACGGAATTGCAGGTCAGGTAACGCATCGAACGAATGAGCTAAAATAGATGATTCTGAAAATCGAAAACCAGTACTAAATACCGATTGTTTTCGCAGGTCAAATGTGGCAGGGGTGACAGGACTCGAACCTGCAACCTACGGTTTTGGAGACCGTTGCGCTGCCAATTGCGCCACACCCCTAAATCAACCCGCAATGACTTTCGCCAAACGGATCAACGCCCAATATCTTACTTGTTCGCTTTCCGGCTCTGCAACCGGGGCCCTCGACTCACGTCACACCGACTCCATCGATGTCGCAACGGTGGGCACCGCCTGCCTCGGCAACCCGCTTGAACAGCGATACCGCTTGGAGAAGCCCTGGCTCCAACCCCGTCTACCTCGCCTCCAGCACTCGGCTCAAGAAGTCTCGCGCTCGCTGAGTCGACGGCCGTTCCAGAACATCCAGTGGATTTCCTTCCTCCACAATCCGCCCCTCGTCCATGAACACCACACGGTCGGCGACTTCCTTGGCAAAGGTCATCTCGTGCGTCACCACGATCATAGTCATGCCGTCGTCGGCCAACCGGCGCATCACGGTCAACACGTCCCCCACCAATTCGGGGTCGAGCGCCGACGTCGGCTCGTCAAACAACATCAGGTCGGGGTTCATCGCCAACGCCCGGGCAATGGCCACACGCTGTTGCTGACCGCCCGACAGCTTCGAAGGAAAGACGTCGGCCTTATCGGCGACCCCCACCTTCTCCAGCTGTTCCATGGCGACCTGTTCCGCCTTGTCCCGATTGCGCCGCAGCACTTTCTCCTGTGCGATCGTCACGTTCCGCAACACGTTCATGTGTGGGAACAGGTTGAAGTGCTGAAACACCATACCGATCTGTTGCCTGGCGAGGTCGAGGTTGGCGTCGGGGTGGGTCAAGTCGAAGTCGTCCACCACGATCCGTCCCTCAGTGGGCGGCTCGAGCAGGTTAACGCAGCGCAGCAGGGTGGACTTACCCGATCCCGACGGACCGATGATGCAGACCACCTCGCCCGACTCAATCGTCAGGTCGATACCCTGCAAAACCTTCAACTTACCGAATTGTTTGTGGAGGCTCTGAATGTCTACTTGAGGTGTCGGCATCATCGCGCTTTCAGTTGTTTGGCTTCGAGTCGCCGGACTATGACGCTCAACGGCACGGTGATCAGGAGATAGGCAAGGCCGGCCAGGATGTATGGAGTGGAGTTGGCGTGTTTGGTCGCCAGGTCCGAACCGAACTTGGTGAGTTCCGACGTGGCCATCGTGACCCCCATGACGTACACCAGTGAGGAATCCTTGCACAGCAGGATCAGCTCGTTGGTCAGGGGCGGGATGACGATTCGGATGGCCTGGGGCAGAACCACGGTGATCGTCGCCCGGCTTTGGCTCATGCCGAGAGAACGTGCCGCTTCGACCTGTCCCTTGGGCACTGCCTGTATCCCCGCCCGGAAGGTTTCGGCCAGGTAGGCGGCGGCCACGAGGCCGAGCCCCACCGCTACGGTTCCGTAAGTCCCGAACGGAAACGCGAACCCGGGGAACGCGGTGGGAAGACCGAAGGCAAGCAGGAGAAATACGATGATGGCGGGCAGACCACGGAAGATCTCGACATACGTCATGGCGAGCCAACGATTGACCGCCACCGACGACATCTGCATGACCGCTAGAATCAGCCCGAGCACGAACCCGACCGTGTATCCCGACAACGTATATACGACGGTGTTGACCAATGCAACCGTCAAGAGGTCGGGAAACAGGTATGGGAACATGTCCGCGTTGAGGAACGACTCGCGGATCGTATCCCACTGCGCGAAGTAGACAAGCGCCAGAGCCAAACCGACAAGTACCACGTACTGAACGGCTTGGCCGAGGCGTTGCTTCTTCCGGGGGCTCATCCCGGGGTGGAGCCGATATTGTTCAGTGCTCATGATTCGCCTGATTCGGCTCCGAACCACTGCTCGTATAGTTCGTCGTACGTGCCGTCCGATCGCGCGGCGGAAATGGTGTCGTTGACGACCTCGACGAGCGTTTCATCGGCGTCTTTCTTGAACGCGAAACCGTACTGCTCGCCGGTCTCCACGGTGCCGCCGACCTCGAAGGCGTCCGCATTGTCGGAGTCGCTCATCCATTCATTGATGACGGGCTCATCCTGCAAGATCACGTCGATGGTGCCCGATCGGAGCGCCTGGAGCTGCTTACCGGAGTCTTCGAACTGGGTCGGATCCATTCCATTGTCAACGGCATGGTTGAAGCTGGTGGTGGCACTCTGCACGCCGAGTGTGAGGTCGCGTTCCTTGACCTCGTCGATCGAATCGATCGTCTCGCCGTCGGCGGTAAGGAAGGCAAGCGTCTCCTCGAAGTAGGGTTCCGAGAACGTCAAGTTCGGTTTCCGATCGTCGGTAATGGTGATACCGGCGGCCGCGAGGTCGCATTTGTCTCCGGTCATCGCCGCCCCGGATTCGATGGAGTCGAACTTGAGGTCGACGATTTCCTGTTCGACCCCGAGTTCGTCGGCCACAAGGTCCATAAGGTCCACATCAAAGCCCACGATGTCGCCGTCCTCTTCGTATTGGAAGGGAACGTAGGGAAGGTTGGTGCAGACGGTGAGTTTCTCTTCGTCGACCAGCGTGACGGTGTATCCACCGGAAGTGGTGGTGGAGGTGGCTCCGCCGCCACAGGCGCTCAGCGCAACGGTAAGTGTCGCCGTCGCTACTATTCCAGTGACATAGGTGAATCTGTGGTTCACTGTTACTCCTCAACTCGAAATCCAATGGACCCATCATTCCGAGTTGTGAATCACAATACAACCCACGACTTGATCTCAATCATATAACGTTACATTTAGTCATTATTATATCGTCTACATTAGTTACTAAGGGAAACAACGCAATACGATAAACATGAATTCAATATCCGTAGCGCTCTTCGTTAATCCCCGAGTGTTCGGCGAGCATGGACCGCACTCGGCGGCCATGCTCGCTCCACGAAGAAACACTTATACGACGGCCATGACGCGAGCGCGACATTCCTCGACCGCTTCCGGATCAAGCCCCTTGGAAATAAACCATCGTCCGATATTATCGATATCGCGATTGAGGAATTCGAACCCCTTCGGATTAGCGTAGACGTCGACGATTTGCGGTAGATCCACGAATAGAATGTCATCGTTTTCGTCGACGACGATGTTGTAGGCGGACAGGTCACCGTGGGCGTACCCGGTGTGGGCGAGGAGTTCGACGTTGTCGTCGACTTGTTCCCATAGTGCTTCGGCGCGTTCGGGTGTCATGGCCAGATCGGCGAGGCGGGGCGCACATTGGCGTTCGTCGCCGATGTATTCCATGATCAGTTCACGGCCGTGTACTTGGACGGGGTAGGGCACCGCGATTCCTTCCTCGTAGCAGAGGCAGAGGGCGGCGAATTCGGCGTTGGCCCAGCGCCCGGCCGCCAGTTCACGACCGAATCGGCTTTTGCGTTCCAGTGCCCGTTTTTCGCGGGATTTCTTGACGCCTCGGGCGACGGTGTAATCGTTCGAGCGGTGGAACAGGGAGTGGTCGCTGGTTCGATATCGTTTGGAGGCCATGAGGGTGGAGTCGTTGGCGTGGGGTATGGCTCGTTCGATGAGGTGCACGTCGGCCTCTTTTCCGGTTTTGAGAACGCCGAGTTCGTGGTCGACTGCTCCGGTGGCGGTGATGACCCAGTCAGGCAAGGGTTCGGGACCGCGTTGCATTGGTGGGGTGTCGGCCCATGTGCTCCAACGTTGTGCACCGTCGGGCGGGAGGTCGGGGTCGCCTTCCAGGGCGATGTCGGTGGTGCGGAGGGATTCGTAGTGGGCGTGTTCGGCTGCGCTAAAGGGATCGCCGGGGGTTGATCGGCGGGTTTTCTTCAAAGGAGTGTCTCCTGTGTGCGGGGCGATGATTGGCTGTGTCATCGCCGGTTGCTGTGGTCCGGTGGTTGGGTTCGGCGTCGTTCGCAATCATCGCTACCTCCTTTGGTCGGTGTGGTTTCAATCTAGGTGGGTGACGTTGGGGGCGCAAGTTCTTTTTGAGTCATGTGCCCGGTTGGGTGGGGAGGGTCAGAGTTATCGGTGAATTTTTGGTGTGGGTGAGGGTGTCGATGGTGATGGGGTCGAGGGTGGCCATGAAGGCTTCGCGGGCTGCGGCGAGCGCGTGGCGCAGGGAGCAGTTGTGACGTAGTGGGCAGGGGGTGTCGCCTTCGCATCCGGCGACGTCTTCGGTTCCTTCGA
This sequence comes from Haloglycomyces albus DSM 45210, assembly GCF_000527155.1. Lineage (NCBI taxonomy): Bacteria > Bacillati > Actinomycetota > Actinomycetes > Glycomycetales > Glycomycetaceae > Haloglycomyces > Haloglycomyces albus. The sequence goes on from NZ_AZUQ01000001.1 coordinate 562,994, forward strand.
GCATTCTGACGATGGTGCCGACGGAGACGTTTCTCCCGGCGTCGGTGAGGCGTAGTCCGCCTCCGCGTCCTCGTTTGGTTTCGATCCACCCGTGGCTGCCGAGCATGGCCACCGCTTTGGCGGCGTGGGTGTAGGGAATCGCGGTGGCTTCGGCCACTTCTCGGGAGGTGAGGCTTTTTTGATCGGTGTAGGCGAGTTGGATGAGGATGCGCAAGGATACGTCGGTGAATGCTTTCAGCCGCATAGGAAAATACTAGTCCTTGGGCCGTTGGGCGCGTCGGCTCTCGTGGTTGAGTGCTAGGCGTGTCGCAGAGGGATTGTTGACGGAGGGTGTCGTGGTGGGTTTGCGGTGCGGATGTTTAGGGTGGGGCCGCTTTGGAAATATGCATCTTAGAGTAGTCAATACATTACGATAACGGTTTATGTCGTTTCAATAACGTGGGAGTTCAAGTTCCGTATCCGCGTTTATCATTGCCGCAGATGGCATATTAACGCAGTTGAACGAGTTGGGGACACCATGTGTGACAGCAGAGGCCGGTGGTCTTTGGGAAGCATCCTGTTGTCCATGATGTTCGTTCTCGTTTCTCCCTCGTCCCCGGCGTTCGCCGCGGGTGGAGCGGAACGCCCGGATGACGCACCGGGCGATTCCCCTCCGAGCGGCGACCAATTGATCAATACCGGAAATCCGTATACCCTGGCGATCGCCATCTCGGTCATTTCGCTGTTGGCCGGTATCATCCTGTTGATCATTATTCGCCGCAACAACCGTTCCGACGAGGGTTGATCAGCTCCGATCGGCGTCCCATTGCTTGGGGAACGGCAGGGCTCCCGCCAGTTCCGTCTCGAGTGACTCGGCGTATTTCGCGGTCATGTGGTTGGTGTCGCGGTATACGAGGAGGTCGCCGACGATTGCCGGACAGACTCGGGACTCCACGTCACATAGCCACGGGAGCGGGTCGATGACCTGGACGCCCATGTCTTCGCTTTGCCGGAGGGTCTCTTCCCGAAGGTCGAAGTCATAGCCGGATTCGTCGAGCTCGAAGGCGCAGCGGGTCGCCTGGTCGAGGTTCTCCGACAGGCAGGTGGGTATGTTTTCGCTGAACGTCGGGGTGGAGGCCATCTGTACGACGTTTCCATCGGTGGCCGACATCAGACGATCGTGCGTGTACTCCCAGCCGTCCAACCAGGCTTGGTCGGGGTCGTCCTCGAGGATCTCATTGTCGTCGGTACTGGATACGACGGTCATGTCGGGCTCGATCTCGTCAATATGGTCCAACGCACTGGAGCGCCATTCGGTGCACTCGTGGTATTCGCGTTCCAGGGTTTTATTGCGTTCCTTTATTTTGGCCGGGGAGCAGCCGGCCTTGGTTTCGACCAGCAGTTTCCAGTCGTTTTGCTGCGCGATGTTCTCCAACGGCGGGAACCACTGAGCCGCGTGCGAGTCTCCGAACACGACCACCGTCGTCTCCCCTTCGGAGTCTCCGAACCAACAGTCGTCGTTCAGTTCCGACTTTTTCTTTCCGACGAGGCAGCTGCGTTCATAGAGGTCGGGTTTGTCCTCTCCGGCCGTTTCGATCGAGGGTGTCAGGTCTTCGGGAACGTCTTCGATCTCAACGGCCGCTTCAAGAGACATCGCGCTGTCGTCGACCTCTTCGGTACCGGCGATCGGTTGCGACACGATGACGAACGCACCGGCCAGCGTCACCGTGGCAAGTCCCGACCCCATGGCCAAGGCACGCGACGGCCGCTGTATCAGCGAGCGCTGCTTACGGATGGGGTCTTCGATGAGATGGAAACTCAAGGCCGCCAGAATGAAGGCGCCGACCATCAAAACCAGGTTATTGCGGGTCGAATCGGCGATCCCGAGTCCAATGGGGCCGATCAGAAGAATCGGCCAGTGCCAAAGGTAAAGCCCATAGGAAATCGAACCGACGTACTGCATGGGTTTGAGTTCGAGGAACGGCTGCGGTCCCCATTCGCCGGGTGCGGTTCCGGAGACGATGACGGCTATCGTCCCCAGTACGGGCAATAGTGCGGCCAGGCCCGGGAAGGTGGTGGATTCGGTGAAGCTCAGGGAGGCGTACGCAATGGTTACCAAACCACCCCAACCGATCAGGGCTGCAACAGTGGTGTTCAATCGCACGCGGTGAATGACAAGAGCCACGAGCGCACCGGCGGCCAGCTCCCACGCTCGGGTGTGAATACCGTAGTAGGACCAGACCGGATTGTCGGCGGTGTTCAAGGCGCTCAACGCCAGTGAAACGGCAATGACTCCGATCAAGATCGTGCCGACGACTCGTGTCACGGTGTGAGCCGTGGCTCGACGCAAGAGGCGATGAACGATCCATGCGGTGGCCACGATCAGCAACGGCCATACGAGATAGAATTGTTCTTCCACCGCAAGGGACCAGAAATGCTGCAGAGGTGATGGTTCAGCGTCGGCGTTCATGTAATCGGTACCGACGACCGAAAGGCGGATATTCATGACATTCAGCGCGGACGCTACGGCGTCGGCGGCGATGTCACGCAGCCGAAGTGGCGCCAACCAAATCCACGAGGCGATCAGTGTTCCGATGAGTACGGTCATCGCGGCAGGCAGCAGGCGTGTGGCCCGACGGGCGTAAAAACTGCGTAGATCGATGCGGCCCTTCTGCTGATACTGCCTCATCAACAGGCCGGTAATGAGAAAACCGGAAATGACGAAGAAGACGTCCACTCCGATGAAACCGCCTTCGAGCCGCGAAATACCGGCGTGGGCGGCGATGACGAGCCCCACCGCGATCGTCCGTAGACCCTCGATGTCAGTACGCCAATGGCGTACCCGTTGCTGATCCATGTCCCCCATAAATCCCTTACTCATGATTGTGCACCGGTTACTCGTACGTCCTGCCACCGATGAATCTCGGCTCGACGCAGGGAAGGGTATGGGCACTTATCGGGGTTTTCGGGCAAGACGTCGCCGCATGGCACAGCAGTGGCCACGCGGGCAACGTTGTAGGAGCCTAGCACAGCGCCCACTACCGTGACGTTGGACCGAACGACGGGTGTTGGCAAGCCTCGTTCGCGACGATGAAGCTCGGTCGCTCCGCTTTACCGGGACATCGCCGAGCTTGCCGGAGCCAAGGCGGATACGGCCTCGACCAACTGCTGATCGCTCAAATACGGCGCGGGCCCGAATCGGAGGAAGTCTCCACGGGCGTCGGTGAGAATTCCCATGGCGCGAAGCTCCTGCTGCAGTTGAACGGCATGAGGGCTGCGTAGCGCCAGGAAGCCCGCCACACCGTCCAGTGCGACCTCGTGGTCGCGCTCGACGACGGCGCGGGGAAGATCGAGATCATCGAACGTATCGGCCAGGATTCCCACCTGCCTACGATAGTTCTCCGCAAGAAGGGGCGGAGTCAACCCTTGCCGCGTAAAGAAATCGGCGACGGCCGCGGCGCGATAATGGCTCGTGGGATCGTAAGTCGAACCCGCCCACCGGGCATGACCGTCGGCATACGCCGTTTCGCCTGACCGACCTTCCGATTCCAGCAGACCGAACATCGCATACCACCCGGTATTGACCGGTCGCAGTCGATCCGAGTGAGGAGGCAACCGAAGATAGCAGGCTCCTTCGCCCCACTGTAGATATTTGTATCCTCCGCCCACGATCCAGGCATTGCCGATCCCTTGATCGCGAACGGACATCAAGGCGGGCCCGACATGGTGATAGACGTCGATGATCGTTTCCACACCGCGTGCGAACACCGTCCGCACCAACTCACCGAGATGCGGAACGATCTGCGAGGTCTGAAACAGCACGCTGGAGACGTACACTGCAGCGGTCTTCTCTCCACAGGCGGCCGCGAGTCGCTCCGCCAAGGTGTCGACCGGTTGGGCCGGAACGACGGTGACATCCACCCCAGTCTCGTTCAGACGTCCCAGTTGCCGGGCCGCCGAATGGAACTCGGTGTCGGTGGTGACGATATGCGGACGCCGATTCATATCGAGCGCCGACAGGACGCGCATGAGAAGTTCGTGAGTGTTGGCTCCGAACGCGATCTCGCCTTCGGGATCGTCGAGCCACCGGCGGAGATGCGAGCGCAATCGCTCGGCTTTCGCAAAAGCCGCTTCCCATTTGTCGTCCACGTGTGCGGCAGCGTCGTCGAAGGCCTCCAAGAGCGCCTCGCGCGCCACGTCCGGCCAGGCTTGATGCGAGTGCCCGGTCAGAAGCAGACGTTCGGAGACGTGAAACCGGCGGTAATGTTCGGCCAAGCGTGCTGCGTCGATCATAGTTGACTGCGCACCGCCCAAAGGTCGGGGAAGGCGGAGTTGAAGATGGTGGAACGGAGGTAGTCCACTCCGGAGGAACCACCCGTCCCGGTTTTGTCACCGATGGTGCGTTTCACCATCATGACGTGGCGATAGCGCCACTCCTGAAAACCCTCGTCGAGATCGACCAACTGTTCGGTGACCAGTGAGGGACCGCCGTCGTCTTCGTAGACGCGACCTAGAGCGTCCTGTACGTGCGAATTCGGTTCGATCGGGGCGCCAAGGTCGTCGCGGACCGGCACTTGATAGCCGTGAGCGTTCAAATAGTTGAGAAAATGGTCCCACAGACCCGGTGACGTCAAGGCGGTGTTGATGCGTCGGAGCTCCTCCCCGTCTGGGGAGTAGAAACCAAGAACCTTCCGGTCGCGACGCCCCAAAACGGCTTCCAGTTCACGGAACTGTGCGGACTGGAAACCCGACGACGAGTCCAGCCGGGAACGGAAGCTGTTGAACTGGGTGGGCGTCATGGTTTCCAGCACGTCGATATTGGCGACGGCGACCTTGAGAATCGACAGAGAACGTCGCAGAGTGCGTAGGACATGGTGTGTATCGCCGTTGTCCAGGCGTCGTCCCGCTTCGTTCAGCTCATGCAACATCTGCTTGAACCACAGCTCGTAAACCTGGTGGATGACGATGAACAACATCTCGTCATGCTCGTCACTACGCGGGTGCTGCGCAGCGAGGACCTCATCCAGCGCCAGGTAGGAGCTGTAGGTCAGTTCGTTCTCCGAGTCGCTCATGGGTTCGGTTATACACCAGAACTCGGGCCCGCGCGGGTCCACGTGCTGAGACGGTTCGAAAGACAACATCCGGCGGATCCACACCCACCGAGGCGGGTGCAACGTGCACAATTACCGTATGGAGTCTTCGGATCGACGCGGCATGATCATGAGCCGCCCCGTATCGCTCTTTCTGCTGCTGTTCGGCGTCTGGTCGTGGTACCTGTGGATCACCTTTGTGCGAAACCTGGTGCAGGACGCCTCCGGCCTGGCCTTTGACGATTCCGGCGATCCCACGTCGTATTTCTGGGTGCACTTGACCCTGGCGGTCGTATCGTTCGTGCTGGGCACGATCATCGGCGTCCTCGGCTGGCGCGGATGGCGCGCCACACGGAAACACCGACCTTAAGACCAGGGGAAGATCTTCGGGTCGATGACGCCGAGCAGTAGTGGACTGCACAGTACGACGGGTACCCAATCCCAATGGCTCGGTTCCATCCGAGACCACTCACGGCCGTCGGGCCGTGTTGCGGGACTGTCCGTGCGCCAACCGTTTGTGGCGGCACGATCAAACCTGTTCGCCCGCTTGATATAGGCCATCATCAGGACGAGCAAAGAGGCGAGGGCGAATAGAAACAGATGAAACAGCCGGGAGTCGGGCACCGGAACGAAATATCCGGCGACGCACAGCGCGACCACCCCGTAGAGAAGCAGACTGATGCAGGTCGCTCGACGTAGGTAGATGGCAACCTGTAGTTCGGCCCGCGTTTCCGGCTTTTTAAAGGCTTTGGCACGTACCTCGACCAAGCTCATCTTCTCCGGTTTCGGCGATTTGCCGGAGTTGCGAACTCTCGCATGTCTTTCCGTCTCATTTCGCACATGAAGGTTCCAGCCGTACATCGCGATGGGAGTGAACGCCCAGATCAACAGCGCGCCAGGGTCGTACATTCTCGTTTGGGATCGGGAGGAAGCCATACCGTCCTTTTCGGGTTTCGTATCGTCACATTACGGTCACATACGGCGACGCCGTTTTGCTCGCGCCTCAGGGCATCTACGGCCGCCCTTCGGCGATCGTACTCGAACTGAACACCTCTCCGCGTACATCACTACTTGGCCCAGGGAAGAACAGCCGGGTCAATGACGGCGACGAGGAACGGTATTGCGACGACCACCGGAATCCAGTCGTACACGCTTGGACACGCGCGTGACCACCAGGGACGGCTCGGTTTATGCGGTACTCCTCGCTTGCCGGCGTTGTTTCGATCCGAGTTTTCGAATATCGAATCACGGACGTAGCTGACAATGGTCAGTACAAAGCTCGGTATGAACACGAAGGCCAAAAATGCGAAGATACGCGATTCGAAGAACCACGGCACGGTGTCCATGATGATGAAACCAAACAGCGCCGTAAGAACCGACGTTACCGCATAGAACGATCTGCGCATTCTCACGATGATGGCGACGTCGTCGGCCGATTCGGGGTTCAGAAACGCGTACCGCCGAACGTCGACGGGTGTGAGGTGAACCGGGACGGCACGGCTGCGCGTATCGGGTTCGTTCGGGTTCCCGCCGACCGGGTTGGATTCCAGAGCCGTACTCCACTGCGAACTGATGATCGGCGCGAACGCCCATATTCCGATCGCCCCGGGGTCGATGATTTTTTTACGTTGTGTCTCTGTCATTGAGATACCTGATCCGAGAGTCGCGTTATCGGAAGGCGACCACGGGAGCACGAGGACCGAATCCACCGGCCGTAGCCGCTGCCATGAAAAATGACACGGTTGTTCATGATACGACATCACGACGAGAACGTATCGATAGCCGATGGGTAAGCGACGCTTGACAATGGGTACGGGCCCGGACGGTTCTCGCACGGACCTGGGTTCGTCATCCTTTGCGGGGCCGGGAAACAGATTTTACGACGACAGAAAGAGCTCGGGCCCGCCCTCAACAGAGAGCGGGCCCGAGCTCCGTAAACCACACGGTGACCGGAGTGCACCGGGAATCGTCATGGTCGGCCGGAACGTTTGTTTACGCCCCTGGCCGACCGACGTTCCGAGTTTAGTGGTGGTGGCCGTGTCCGGCGTCTGCTTCGTCCTCTTCCGGCTTGTCGACGACCGTCACCTCGGTGGTGAGCAGCATGCCGACAATGGACGAGGCGTTGAGCAGCGCGTTACGGGTCACCTTGACCGGGTCGATGACGCCCTGTTCGATGAGGTCACCGTATCCACCGGTGGCGGCGTTGTAACCTTCACGCTCGGAAAGTTCGGCCACCTTGGCGGCCACAACGTCGCCCTTCTGGCCGGCGTTCATAGCGATGCGGCGCACCGGCTCACCGAGAGCCTCGCGCACGATGTCGATGCCGAGCTGCTCTTCCTTGTCGTCCACCTTCAGACCGTCGAGCACCGGAGCGGCGTGGATGAGCGCGGAACCACCGCCGGCGATGATGCCTTCCTCCGACGCGGCCTTGGTGGCGGCGACGGCGTCTTCGATGCGGTGCTTACGCTCTTTCTGCTCCACCTCGGTGGCCCCGCCGACCTTGAGGACGGCGACTCCACCCGACAGCTTCGCCAGACGCTCTTCCAGTTTCTCGCGGTCCCAGGAGGAGTCGGTCTGCTGGATCTGAGTCTTGATCTGCTGCACGCGAGCGTCGACGACGCTCTTGTCACCGGCACCGTCCACGATGGTGGTGTCATCCTTGGTGATGGTGACGCGACGAGCGGAACCCAAGTGGTTCAGTTCGGCCTGCTTGATGCTGAGGCCGACCTCGTCGGAGATCACTTCGGCACCGGTCAGAGCCGCGATGTCGCCCAGCATGGCCTTGCGGCGGTCGCCGAACGCCGGAGCCTTGACCGCCGCGACCTTGACGGTACCGCGCAGAGCGTTGACCGACAGGGTGGCGAGCGCTTGGCCTTCCAGGTCCTCGGCGATGATGATCAGCGGCTTGGATTCGTTGACGACCTTTTCCAGGAGGGGAAGGAGGTCTTCGATCACCGAGATCTTGTTGTTGGTGACCAGGATGTAGGGGTCTTCGAAGACCGCCTGACGGGATTCCTGGTCGGTGATGAAGTTCGGGGAGATGTATCCCTTGTCGAACTGCATGCCTTCGGTGACGTCCAGTTCGGTTTCCAGGCTGGAGCCGTCTTCGATGGAGATGACGCCGTCGGTGCCGACGGTGTCCATCGCGTTGGCGATGAGTTCACCGATTTCTTCGTCCTGGGCGCTGATGGCGGCCACTTGCTGGATGTGCTCGTGTCCGTTGATGTCGATGGAGCGCTTCAGGAGTTCGTCGCTCACTGCAGTGGCGGCCTGGTCGATGCCACGGCGAATGGCGACGGGGTTTCCGCCCGCGGTGACGGATTTAATGCCGAGGTGCGACATAACCTGGGCGAGAACCGTCGCGGTCGTGGTTCCGTCTCCGGCGACGTCGTTGGTTTTGGTGGCGACTTCCTTGACCAGCTGGGTACCGAGGTTGTCGTCGGCGTCTTCCAGTTCGATCTCTTTGGCGATGGTGACACCGTCGTTGGTGATCACCGGGGCGCCAAAGGACTTCTCCAGAACGACGTTGCGTCCTTTGGGGCCGAGGGTCACCTTCACGGTGTCGGCCAGCTTGTCCACCCCGTGGAGGAGGTGTTCGCGCGCGCTGTCTGCGAATGTTAGTTCTTTAGCCATTTCCTTGTTCCTTGGATAGATAGGCAAGAAGGCCCCACATGCGATGTAGGGCCTGGCCGTGTGCGGAAACCTCAGCCGGTTCGGTTCCGTGCGGTGGTTTCGTTACACGGCCTTGTCCTTCGACTTACTTCTCGACGACGGCGAGAACGTCACGCGAGGAGAGGATCAGGTACTCGTCACCGGCGTACTTGACTTCGGTGCCTCCGTACTTGGAGTAGATGACGACGTCACCGACGTTGACGTCGACGGGGACGCGGTTGCCCTTTTCGTCGATGTTGCCGGGCCCCACGGCGAGGACGGTGCCCTCCTGCGGCTTCTCTTTGGCGGTGTCGGGGATGACGATGCCGGAAGCCGTCGTGGTTTCCGCTTCGTTGGTCTGGACGACAATGCGGTCACCCAGCGGCTTGATAGCAGCCTCACTCATTTGGATCTCCAAACTTGACAGGTCTATATTGTATGCCGCCACGTTCGCGGGTCTTGTCGTCGCGGGAGCAAGACCACGGTGGCAATGTAGAGGTGGATTTCCGTACCGGAAAACCTCTCTTAGCACTCTAACATCGAGAGTGCCAAACCGGAAAGTCCGGTTGGCAATCTCGTGGCACGAGTGCTAATCGTAAAATTATTATCGCAGTTCAATGCGCTTTGTTGCGAGTTTTTGTGGCGAAGAAATCATTTCTGGAGTGGGGCATGTCGGAGGCAGTGGAACGTTGGGAGGCCGTGGCGGCCGATTCACAACTGCAGGAGCGGGCGGAGCGCGCCTGGCGGGAGTTCGGTCATAACGCGACGGTGAAGTTGCGTCGCCACTACTCCGATCCCGGTGTGGTGGCCGCGGCCGTCGGGCTCGCACAGCTGCGCGAACGCGCCCGGTCGAAATTCGGAGCGGACGCCGCATCCATGTTCTTCACCCGTGCGACCTTGGAGCAGGCGACACGTCCCGCCGTCGCACGGCGACGAGCCGAACGACTGGCGGCCTACGGCGGTGACCGTTCGGCCGTCAGTGATCTGTGCGCGGGACTGGGCACGGAATCTCTCGCTCTGGCCCGAGCGGGACTGCGGGTGAGGGCCGTGGAGTGGGATCCGGAGACGGCGTGGTTGACGCGCGCCAATGCCGCCGCGCTGGGATGGAGTCACTCCATCTCGGTCGAGCGGGCCGATGCTTTGGAGGTGCCGCTCGACGACATCGCCGTCGCCGACCCGGCCCGCCGCGACGGGGTGGGCCGACGCTTCGACCCGGCTCACTATTCCCCCGCCTTGGACGAACTGTTGCGCCGTCTCACCCCGTTGCGCGCCTCCGCGGTCAAGGTCGGCCCGGGCATCGATCACGCCTGGATCGACTCGGTCCACGCCGAGGGGGAGTGGGTCTCGTACGACGGCACGGTGGTGGAGGCGTGTCTCTGGGTGGGGGACGCGGCCGCCGCACCGCGGAGGGCGTCGGTGTGGGACGGCACGTCCTGGCACGAGCTGTCCGGCACGGGAGGAGAAACCGCCCCCACGTCCACTCGCGCGGGAGACTTCCTGATCGAGCCCGACGGAGCGGTGATTCGTTCCGGTCTCGTGTCCGATCTGGCGCGTTCCTGCGACGCGTGGACCGGGCATCCTTCGATCGCCTACCTGTACGCCGACCGCCCCGCTGTGACTCCGCTGGCACGCTGTTGGAGGATCGCCGAGCGACTGCCCTTCAAAACCAAGTCTCTGGCACGGGCGCTGCGTGAACGCCGAATCGGCGCCTTGACGATCAAACAGCGGGGAACCGGAATCGACCCGCAGAAGTTGCGTCGCGAGCTACGCCTCCAGGGAGACCGGTCGGCAACCGTTGCCTTGACGCGAGTGGGCGACGAGCACGTAACGTGGCTTCTCGAATACCCGACGTCGGCCTAGTCACCCGACCGAGGGAGGCCGTCCGAATCGCCCGTTTCCCAGTGCAACCGAGCGTGTCGGTGAGGTGTTTAGCTAACGAAGGCAATGTTCGACTTCCACACTGCCGCGCCTGCGACGACCGAACTCCGAAAGCACCGTGTCATGTCCACGACCCTGATGGCCGACCCCGTTCGGCAGAACGATACGACGCGCTCGGCGCACCGCCGACGACACCGAGGAGGCCCGCTTGAACCGCATTTTCCACCGAGGCGGCAAGTGGGAGAGACCGCAATCGACACCCCAGATGTGAAGGACTTTTCAACACCAGTGACAATGGGGACTACGACTCAGCCGTCGATGTTCGTCGCGTCCCCAAGAGCCCGTGGAGTGTCCGTGCGCACCGAATCCGACTTTATTGACCTTTACGAGGATCACTATTCGGATCTGGCCGGTCAAGTATCCGCGTATTTGGGCGATGCCAGTGAAGCGCAGGACATGGTGCAGGAGGCGTTCCTCCGCGCGTGGCAGCGATGGGACCGGATCGGGGTTTACGACCAGCCCTTGGCGTGGGTTCGCCGCGTGGCCTGGAACCTCGCCACCAACCGCCACCGCCGCAATCAGGTGGCCCGTCGATTTCTCTTGAAACAACGTGATCCCGAAGGCGTTCCGGCCGTCAATCCCGATCACATCGCCCTTCACGAAGCTCTCCAGAAGGTCGGTGCCCGGCAACGGAAAGCCATCGTCATGCATTACATGGGCGACATGTCGGTCGCCGATATAGCCGAGGTGTGCGGCGTCAGAGCCGGAACGGTGAAGTCATGGCTGCATCGGGGACGAAAAGAACTGGCGGGACTCCTAGGCGACGATCCGAGACCACCGGCCGATAAAACACCGACAAGACAACGGACGTTTGAAGGGGGGAACCACTCATGAACGAAAATGAAGTCCACGACGACCGGATCCGTGAGGCGTTCCAGTCGTATCGTGACGAGACTGCGAGGTTCTTCCCCACCCCCGATGTCAACGACATCCTCTATGCCGCTCCCAATCAGCGCCGACGCCGCATCGTGTCCATCAGTGCCGCGCTCGGTACGGCCGGGTTGGTGACCGCGGGCAGTTTCGCCGTCGCCCAGACGGTGGGAGAACCGGAGGAGGTCGCCGACACCCCACCGGTGGTCGAAAACTCTGAAACCACCACTCCCAGCGAAGAGCCCCTGTGGCCGCCGGACAACGAAGAGCCCAACGCCGAGATGACCGAGGAGCCGGGCACCGAACCCACTACCGACGTCGATACCGACGTCCTCACTCTGAACGGCTGGCCGCAACCCGGATGCGAGGGCGGCGAACTGCCGTTCGACGCGGAGAACGGTGCCATCGCCGCCGAATCCGAGGCGAACTGGGCGGTACGGGAGTCCACCTACCTCGATGTCACCGGCGACGGCAACGCCGATCGCCTTATGACACTGTCGTGTAACGGGCAGCAGGCGGTCGGCCTGTTCAGCAACGGTTCCTCCCCCCAACAACGGGCGTGGGCGTGGCAGGGAGCCGAGGGAACCGCGGTCGAAGACGTCGCCGTCGACGACGCACACCTCACCATCGACGTCCGTAACGGTGATGATCTCCACACTGTGACTCTGGCGTGGGACGGTTCGGCCTTTCAACCGGTGGAACCCGGCGATGAAGAGGACGACGACCCCTCCACCGACGAACCGAGCGACGATCCGTCCTCCACACCCGACGAACCGGACGAGTAAGTTCCCTGATCACGCCAGAGATGCGGCCATGACCAGAGCATTCCCACGGAACGGAATTCAGCGTCCCACAATGAAGGAATGCCCTATGTGTTCACTGGGTCACACCTTCACGCCGGTTATTCTTGGTGAATTGCGTGCCAATCGCAACGCCGGTACTGGGCAGGACGTCCACGACGACGTAGCATCGCAATAACGTAATAATCATGTTGTAAAAATCGGCGTCACTGTGGCGCTTTACCCGCTTAAGGAGCCTTTGGTGAATACCGTCCGGCAGCTCGACCGGGTCGTCATCCGCTTTGCAGGGGACTCTGGTGACGGGATGCAGTTGACAGGCGATCGCTTCACTGCCGAAACCGCCAAACTAGGCAACGACCTTTCCACCCTCCCTAACTATCCTGCCGAAATCCGGGCTCCAGCCGGAACCCTTCCCGGCGTGTCGAGTTTCCAAATCCACTTCGCCGACACCGACATTCTCACGCCCGGCGACACCCCCGAAGTCCTCGTCGCCATGAACCCCGCGGCCCTCAAGGCCAACCTGGGCGACCTCAAACCCGGCGGCATCATCGTCGTCAATTCCGATGAGTTCGGACGCCGGAACCTCACCAAGGTCGGCTACGAATCCAACCCCCTCGAGGATGGCAGCCTCGAGTCCTATCAACTCCATGAGGTTCCCCTAACCTCACTCACCATCGCCGCGCTCGACGAATTCGAGATCGGTAAAAAGGACGCCGCTCGCTCCAAGAACATGTTCGCTCTCGGTCTGGTTTCGTGGATGTACTCCCGTTCCACCGAGGTGACGGAAGAATTCCTCCGTAAGAAGTTCTCCGCCAAGCCCGACATCGCCGAAGCCAACATCGCGGCCCTGCGGTCGGGATGGAATTACGGGGAGACGGCCGAAGCCTTCGCCGTACGCTACGAAGTGCCGCCGGCAACGCTGCGACCGGGGACCTACCGCAACATCACGGGTAACACCGCGTTGGCGTGGGGCGTCGTCGCCTCGGGCATAGCGACCGACCTACCGGTGTTCCTGGGGGCCTATCCCATCACTCCCGCTTCGGACGTGCTTCACGAGCTGTCCAAGCACAAACGCTTCGGGGTCACCACCGCGCAGATGGAAGACGAGATCGCCGCCGCCGGAGCCGCACTGGGCGCTTCCTGGGGCGGGGCGCTCGGAATGACGACCTCCTCGGGCCCCGGGGTGGCGTTGAAATCCGAGACGGTCTCGCTGGCGGTGTCATTGGAGCTGCCCTTGGTGGTCATCGACGTGCAGCGCGCCGGCCCCAGCACGGGAATGCCGACCAAGACCGAACAGGCCGACCTGCTGATGGCCTTCAACGGCCGCCACGGCGAGGCCCCGGTCGCCATCGTCGCTCCGCAATCGCCCTCGGACTGCTACAACGCGGCCTTGGAGGCGACTCGGATCGCCGTCACCTACCGCACTCCGGTCATGCTTCTGTCGGACGGCTACCTGGCCAACGGTTCCGAACCGTGGAACCTCCCCGACCTGAACGACCTCCCCGACCTCACCGTCGCCTTCGCCGACGAGCCCAACGCCGTCGACGACAAGGGCGAACCGGTCTTCCTTCCCTTCCAACGGGACCCCGAGACCCTCGCCCGCCCCTGGGCCATTCCGGGTACCAAGGGTCTGGAACACCGCGTCGGGGGAATCGAAAAGGCCGACGGCACCGGAAACATATCCTACGACCCGGCCAACCACGACCACATGGTCCGCACCCGGGCGGCCAAGATCGCCGGAATCGACGTCCCCGACCTCGAGGTCGACGATCCCGACAACGCCGACGTTCTCGTGCTCGGGTGGGGATCGACCTGGGGACCGATCGGAGCGGCCGTACGCAGCCTGCGCAATGACGGTCTCCCGATCGCTCGCGCCCACCTGAGGTACCTCAATCCCATGCCCGCCAATACCGAGAAGGTCCTCCGCGGTTACCGCAAGGTCATCGTTCCCGAAATGAACCTCGGTCAGCTGTCGTTCCTCCTGCGGGGAATGTTCAGCGATGTGGACGTTGTCGGATACAACCAGGTGCGCGGACTTCCGTTCACCTCGACCGAACTGGTAGATGCGTTTAAAGAGGTAATCAGCAATGACTGAACCGGTAAGCCTGACGACCAAACCTCAATTGAAGGCCAAAGACTTCAAATCCGATCAGGAAGTCCGTTGGTGCCCCGGTTGTGGTGACTACGCCATCCTCGCCGCCATGCAGTCGTTCCTTCCCGAACTGGGCATCCCGCGAGAGGACATCGCCTTCATCTCGGGTATCGGCTGCTCGTCGCGGTTCCCCTACTACCTCAACACGTATGGGATGCACTCCATCCACGGGCGAGCGCCGTCGATCGCGACGGGCTTGGCCGCCAGCCGACCCGACCTCTCCACCTGGGTGATCACCGGAGACGGTGACGCGCTGTCGATCGGTGGCAATCACCTGATTCACGCCCTGCGGCGCAATGTGAACTTCAAGATCCTGCTGTTCAACAACCGCATCTACGGTTTGACGAAGGGCCAGTACTCCCCGACGTCGGAATCGGGCAAGCTCACCAAGTCGTCTCCCGTCGGTTCCGTGGACGCGCCGTTCAACCCGCTCTCACTGGCGCTGGGGGCGGAAGCCACGTTTGTGGCCCGGACCTTGGATTCCGACCGGGCACACATGAAGTCGGTACTGAAAGCGGCGGCAGAGCACGAAGGCAGCGCTTTCGTCGAGATCTATCAGAACTGCCCGATCTTCAACGACGGCGCCTTCGAGACTCTCAAAAACCCGCAGACGCGCGACGAGTCGCTGATCCGCCTCGACGACGGCAAGCCGATTGTTTTCGGCGACAAGGCCGTAGCGCGGGCAGGATACGGTCTCGAGGTCGTGAACTATTCCGACGTCTCCGAGGACGACATCGTAGTCCACCGCGAAGACATTCCCGACTCCGCCTATGCCTATTCGCTGTCGCGGCTGTCGGGGTCCTCGCTCGACCACACGCCCATCGGGGTATTCCGCAGTGTGGAGCGCCCCACTTACGATCAGCTGGTGCGTCAGCAGGTCGATGAGGCCTCGGCGGACGTCGATAAGCGTGCCGCTCTCGACCAGCTGATGCATTCGGGCGACACCTGGACGGTTCTTTAAGCGGTCCGACCGTTGCCGTCGTTTTCCCGGGCACGGCGACACTACGATCCGGCATCGTCGAGTGGGAACCACGGTCAACGACCGCCCACCCGGCGATGCCGGAGTCATTGACGTTCACCTGCGCCGAGTTACGGGGCTCCGCGAACTTCGCCTGCCGTCACGGAGATGGAGTGGGCGCCGGAAGGTCCGGAGAACGTGGCACGGGAAGCCGTTCAGCGCGTTTTCGCGATGATTATCGGCCGCCATCGCGCAATGGAAGCTTACGACGTGTCCCGGTTTCATTTACGCAGCCTTGCTTTGGCACTATTACAGTCATGAAGATTCTCTCCAAAATAGCGGTCACCGCCATCGCGGTCGCCATTGTGGCCTGGTTGTTGCCGGGAATCGATCTGGAACTCACCGACGCCTCGCTCGTGGAAAAGATCCTCACCGTCGCCGTCATCGGTGCGATATTCGGGGTCGTCAACTCGGTTCTGAAGCCGCTGATCAAAATCGTGGGCTGTGGTTTCTACGTGTTGACCCTCGGGTTGATCTCGCTTCTGGTCAACGGTCTTCTCCTCATGTTGACCGCCTGGATAGCGGGCGAACTGAATCTGCCCTTCGAGGTGGACGGTATCGGGTCGGGGATCCTCGGCGCTCTCCTGATCGGCGTCATCTCCTGGGTCATCAACCTTCTGCTCCCCGACTCCGTCTCCGGAGATTAACGAGGCTTGCGAAGGCGAGTGGAGGTGCGGCCGGGCACCTACGTTCCGGGGCATCAGGTCGTTCTCCGCGGCTCTCGTGCCGTCCGGTCACCGGACTGGGGCGCGGGGGCCGCGGTCGATCGGTCAGCGGCCCACGAAAACCGACATTTCCCGTGCCGCTCGCGTCAGTCGCTTGGTGATCAGCGGTTTCCATCGGCTCATGTGTTCGGTGGGGACGGCGGTCGCGATCGAAATCGGGTTGCGCTGCTGATACAGCGAGGGAACCAAGACCGCCGCACAGGAGATATCGGGCCGGTACTGTTCCATTTCGAGGTACACGCCGCGATTGCTCGACACCCGTAGGTCGTAGTCAAGATGCGGGTAATCGGTCACGGTGTTTCGGGTGAACGGACGCATGCCGTATTCGCCGACGTAGTTGAGTCGTTTTTCCTCCGGCAAGGTGGCCAGTAGGGCTTTGCCGAATGCGGTCGCGTGTGCGCCCTCGTCAAAGCCGACCACCAAATCCTCCACATGTGGACTGCGTTTACCTTCGATGACGTCAACCAGCGTGACCTTTTCATCGATCATCGAAGCGAGGAAGACCGAGTATCCGGTTTCCGAGACCAAGCGATTGACCAGGCCGTTAATGTCACCCGGCCCCGACAGCGATCGGGTCAAATCGGAATACCGCTGAGTCACTTGGGTGCCCAGCATGAAACGACCGTCTTCGCCGTGCATGACGTATCGTTCCTTCACCATCGTGCGGAGCAGGTTGTAGGCGGTGGCTCTCCCCAGCTTGAACTCATGCGCCACTCGTTGTGCTGAAACTCCGTTCGGGTGGCGTCCGATGAATTCCATGATGCGCAGAGCGCGCTGTACGCTTTGAATGGTTCCGCCGGCACCACCTGGTTTCTTACTGTCCCCCATGTAAGTACACGTCCTTTTAGCCTTATAGGTTGCGCGCCGTTGGCAATGGTCGGCTGCCCCACCGCAGCTGGAAACTCGTTCTACGGCGTCTAACTATATAAACAACTCCGGTTTGTGTTGTCCGTGAGACGGGTGCACCATAGATATCAGTGAACGCGTGACTGCAATTCAATCACGTTCACACCGATCAACTCAACTCACATGGTTCGACCTCCCACCTGGTCGTTCCTCCAAGGGAGTTGGTTTCCGTTTCTGCGAGTGTCGGTTCAGCAGAGGCGGAAACCAACTTTTCCCATAGAGCTGTGGTGGTGGCTCCGAGTCCCCACCCATATCGCATTCCACCACCACAGCTCATCTCCCGCATTCGCGGGATCTCTCCCTTTGCCGGGGAAAGTCCAATTTCAGCCGCGGTCGTCCACGGTACGGGTCGAAGGGGCACGTTCCCCAATCACCGGTCACTACACGACAACAGTCAATGTGGTTAAGAGGACACTATACAGGAACGAATCCCCGTAAACCAGCCCTGAGCGGCCTCCTCCCCCCATGTCCACAGACATTGGTCCACGGTGCCCGGCTCCCGACCGACCTTGATCCGGCCGCTTGCGGATAACGGGAGTTTCCACAGCGCTCGGGCACCTCGCACCCACCGGTACATGTCTTGATGCGAATTTCCCTCTGTTGGCTGAACCGGGGCCTTATCACCGACCTCCCTGAATCGCTGATGCGTTACGACATGCGCGCGAACACAGGTTAAGGTAGGGGGGTGGCAACCACGGAGCAAGCCCAGAACACACCCATGTTCACCGACCCCGAGTTCGCGCAATCGGTGAGCGCCGCGCTGAGCGACATCGAAGACGGCCTTCTACGCGCGGTGGACACCGAACATCCGCTACTCCGCGAGACCGGTGCGCACCTCATCAACGCGGGTGGTAAGCGATTCCGCCCCCTTCTGACCCTGACCGCCGCGCAGCTGGGAGACCCGGAGGCCCCCGGCGTTCACGACGCCGCCGTCGCCCTCGAACTCACTCACCTCGCCACGCTTTACCACGATGACGTCATGGACGAGGCCAGCAAACGACGCGGGGGTCCAAGCGCCAATCAACGTTGGACGAATTCCGTGGCGATCCTGACCGGCGACCACCTGTTCAGCTTGGCCGCACAGATCATGGCCACGTTGGGGCCACGCGCGGTGCGCTACCAAGCCGAAACCTTTGCCCGACTGGTTCGTGGCCAGATCAATGAGACGATCCCGCAGCCGGACGCCACCAACCCCATCGACTGGCACCTGGATATTCTGGCCGAAAAGACCGGTTCGCTCATCGCCTGCTGTGCGCATTTCGGGGCCTGGCTGTCGGGAGCCCCCGAGTCGCAGGTCAAAACGGTCGGATCCTTCGGCGAAACGGTCGGAGTGGCCTTTCAGATCGCCGACGACATCATCGACGTCTCCTCCGACAACTCCGGTAAGACTCCGGGAACCGACCTTATGGAAGGGATACCGACCCTGCCGGTGCTGTACGCCCTGCAAGGCACCGACCCGCACGAGGCCCGCCTGCGCGAACTGGTGT
Source organism: Haloglycomyces albus DSM 45210 (assembly GCF_000527155.1). NCBI lineage: Bacteria > Bacillati > Actinomycetota > Actinomycetes > Glycomycetales > Glycomycetaceae > Haloglycomyces > Haloglycomyces albus. The sequence goes on from NZ_AZUQ01000001.1 coordinate 581,610, forward strand.
CCAAACCCGTCGCCGCACAGGACTTGGACGAGGCGCTGTCGTTGCTTCGCCGTTCGGAAGGTCTGCGACAGGCCCGCAAGACCCTGGACGGATATCTGAACCGAGCACGGGAGCTGGCCGATTCGCTTCCGAAGGGGCACACGCAACGTGCATTCTGGGACATCTGCGATTACATGGCCGACCGCCAGACGTGATCGATTACCGTTCCCGACCTCCGGCCATCTCGGTACCACCCGGGGATGTCCGGCCTCATTACACTGAATTGGAAACAATTCGCAGTGAGAAAGGGCGTTGACGTGCGCGTACGATACCGCCGTTCCTGGGCATGGCTCTTCATCGGGCTCGGTGTCTTCTCCGCAGTATGGGTGACGTGGCTGATGTTTACGACGCTGGAAAACATTCTTGTCGTACAGTTGTTCGTTTCCGTCATACCCGTCGTGGTCGGCATACTCATGCTGAACCGCCCGTACTTTTATTACCATCCGCACGACAACCAGATCATCATGGCCGGTCTCGGGTTCGTAGCGTATAAATACCCGCAGTTGACCTGTCGATGTCAGCGCCTCGACATCGTCAACGGACGCATCGTGTTGGTATACCTCGACGGTGAGGTTGAGAAGACACCGATTGCGAGTACCATGGCCAATCCGGAGGACTTCAAGCGATTTACCGATCAACTGGGCCGCAAACAAAACGCGGAGAACGCCGACTACCGGTCCCACGACCGGTGGATAGAGCGGGTTGTCGGCAACGATGGCTGAATTCCGGCCCCCAATCGCCGCTACCCCAGCCGTTTTGAGGAAACAGCATGATTTTCAACAGTGACGATGAGATTTGGAATCTGATCTGGACGGTCGACGAACACCCTGACGGCGAGGATAAAATCGCAGTCCTCGGGGACGCGCTGGAGTCGGCCGAGCGTTCCCACAACGACGAGCTGATCAATTACTGTCTCGTCGACCTGATGGTGGCCTATGTCTGCTCACCGGACGCGACCCGATTGGTGGACACCTTTCGCCGCCTTCAGCAACGCTGGACCGAGCAGCCCTCCTCCTTCGACAGCTACCTCACACATCGCTACCTCTGGGGACACAAGTGGGTCCTCAACGCCCTGCGCGACAATCCGGACGTCCCTTGGCCGGAAGTGGAAGAGGCCTGGCACGATCTCAAGGAGGCCTATAAGGCCAACGGCCACTCACTGAACGCCGTTTACCTGGAGGAAGCCAAGATCGCCCATCACATCGGTGACGGCGACCGCGTCAACGCGGCGCTGGAGCAGGCCGACCTCCACGAGCCGGACGAACTCAGCGATTGCCACGCGTGCCGCATGAAACAGCTCGCCGATCTTCTGTGGGATTCCGACGCGCCCGCCGACACCATCACCCCGCATCTACGCTCGGCCCTGGAAGGTTCCGACGCCTGCAGTTCACAGCCACAGGGCGCACTGGCGGCTGCGATGTTCGCCCATGCCCTGACCGAGGAACCGGACCAGGCCCGCAACGCGCATCTGGAAGGCTACGCCCTCACTCGAGGTCGCGGCGACCTGCTGGACTACGTTATCGAGCACCTCCAATTCTGCGTGGTGTCGGGCAATGAGTCCCGCGCCGTCGACATTCTTACCGAACACGCCCGACTGCTCTTCGGTCCCCTGAATCCGGCCGTGGAACTGAGCCTGTACAACGTCCTGTCTCTCCTCTGCCGCCGGCTCATTGAACTCGGGCACAAGGAATACCGGATACCCGGTCCGTACGAGAAATCCTGGAGCGCCCTCGATCTGCTCCCCTTCGCCGACGAACGGCGCTACGAACTGTCGCACCGCTTCGACCGCCGCAATGGAAACGCGCACCGTACCGTGGCGTCGGACGACGTGGCGAACTTCGGCCGCCTTCCCATCGCCGTCCCACTCGGATTCAAAAACGTGCGGCCCACCTCCGACAGCGCGGTGAAAACCGAGACGTCTCCACCCGAATACTCCGAAGACGACCTCGACGAGGCGATACTCGAAGCGCAACAACGCACCGACCAGTTTCTGCCCCGACAGACCGTCGCCTGGGAAAAGGTCGGCGAAATCTCCCATCGGCTGGGCGTCGAACTGCACGGATCCCTGGAAGCACAGGTGGCCTACGCCAAAACCCACACTCTCTACGAACCGCACGAGACCCTACCGGAGCTGGAGCGGATCTTCGAGCTTTTCACCGAGGCCGACCTACCCGGACGAGCGCTCGCTCTGCAGGTGGAGATTCTCTCCGAATCGTTCCATCAATCGCCCCATCAGGTCTTGGAGGCGCTGGAACTGGTTCGCAAGCGGGCCGAGGAACTGTACAGTGACGGACGCATCGACGAGCGCGATTACTACTCGGTGCGTGCGACGACGTTGCGGGTCGAAGCGGGGCGGATTCATCAACTGGTGATGTCCGAGGAAGAGGAACCGGCGCGGCTGCTGGCTCTCTACGATCGAGCCACGGAACTCGATTCGATTCTGGAGACCTTCGCACACCGGTGGGCCTACTTCCGTCGCTGCGACGTCCTTGACCTCGCGGCAGGGTTGACCGAAGACCACGACCGGCGAGTGGAGATTCTGCGAAAGGCCTATGACCTTGCCCTGCTGTCGGAGAACCCGGGTGTGCTGAACCGTATTTGCATGAACCTCTCCACCACGTACATGGGGTTGGAACAACCGGTCAACGCCGTTGCCATCGCCGAAAAGGGCGTCGAGGAGATCGGCCCGTACATCCACCCCGGTATCGTGATCACCCTCTACAACGTTCTGGCCGAGGCGCACGGATGGCTGGACGACGAGGACGAGTGCCAGCGCGCCTGCCTGAAGATGGCCGAATGGGGCGACGAGCACGACATTCCCAGCGGCGGCCTGGTCGCTCGCCACATGATGGCGTTGTCTCTCCGGCGTCAAGGTCGGCACCGCGAGGCGATCGACTATTTCGAAGCCGTTCTACCCGAGGTCGATGAGGAAGACGTGGGGCATCTGATCAATCTCAACGCCCACTTGGCCGAGATCTACGAGGAGATCGGCCAGGCCGAATCGGGGCTGTACCACGCGAACCGAGCGTTGGCGATTATGGAGGAGAACCCCGAGCTGCAGGTCGAAACGCTGTGGGCCAATAGCCTGTGGACGGCAGCGCAGCTGTTGCAGTCGGCGCAGCGCTACGACGAGGCACTGGAGATGTTTCCTCGCGCCGCTCAAGCCTTTGAGCGCGACGGGGCCTTTCAACTGTGGGCTCGGGCGTCCCGTTCGGTGGCGTGGCTGTTGGTAGAGCCGCCCGGACTCCCGATCGAGGCGATGCCCACCGCGTCCGAGGACGAATTCACCAAGGCGCTGTCCACCATGGCCTACATCGCCGAACGTCTGTTGGAGGAGGCTCGCGACGAATCGGCCGCGGAGGCCTATCGGATTCAATGCCGCGTCGAGTTGGGCCACACCTATCGGCAGCACGCACAGTTGCTGTATCGCTCGTTGACCAAGCAATTGGGGCGCACCCCCGCCGATCGAGAGGAGATCGCTCCTCTCTTGGAATTGGAGCTCAAGGCCCGGGACGCCTATTTGGAGGATCCGGCGTTTCCCACTCAGGCGGTTGAAGCGGTGGAGAACGCCATGATCCTCCTGTACTCGGCCGGTTCGACGTCGGAGGCCGACAATCTCGGTAAACAGATGTTGAGTCGACTGTCGGGGGAACACGCGGCGGCCGGATCGGCCATCGAAGAGTGGTTGACTCAGGGTTTCGACAGTTGACGGTCATGCGGACCGCATCGCGGCGGCCCGCATGACCGTCTCACGGTGAACTATTGGGCCCTGGCGAGTTCGATGAACTGCCCCGCGCCATCGGCAAGGTCGATGAGCAGGCCCGGAGCCACTCCGAGCAGGAGGGTCGCCATGACGCCCATGGCCACCACGGAACCGGCCATCGGACTGGGCATACTGATGTGCGGGGCGTCGGGTGCGGGCTCGTTGAGCCAAATCAACACGACGATTCGCAGATACGGGAACGCCAGTATCGCCGAGGACACGATTCCCACGATCACCAGGGTCATCTCCCCCGCCGACACGCCGGCGGCGAACAGCCCGAATTTGGCGGTGAATCCACTGGTGAAGGGTATGCCCGCCAGGGCCAGCATGAGGACGGTGACCACCAGTGCCAGCAAGGGATTGTGTTTACCCAAACCGGCCCAGCGGGACAGGTCGGTCGCTTCGTTGTCTCCGTCGCGCACCAGCGAGATGACGGCGAAGGCGGCGATCACCGTGAATCCGTAGGCGACCAGGTAGAACATGGTCGCTCCAACGGCGTCTCCGAGGGCGATGACTCCAATGAGGAGGTAGCCCGCGTTGGCGATCGACGAGTAGGCCAGCAGCCGTTTGATATTGCGTTGCGTGACCGCCCACAGCGCGCCACCCAGCATCGTCGCCACGGCGACGACGGTGAGAATGAAGTGCCAACTGGCCACCGAATCGGCAAAGGCCATATTGAAGACGCGCAACAGGCCTCCGATGGCGGCGACCTTCACGCAGGAGGCCATGAGCGCCGTAATGGCACTCGGCGCCCCGGTGTAGACGTCGGGCGTCCACATGTGGAACGGCACTGCGGCGGCCTTGAACAACAGGGCCACCGCCAGCATCGCGACACCGATGTAGAGGATCGCGCTGGGCTGTTCGCTCACTTCGGCCGCACCCGCGATTCCGGGCAGGGCCACGTTGCCGGCGAATCCGTAGACCATGGCCATGCCGTAGACGAAGAACGCCGAGGCGAAAGCTCCCAGAAGGAAGTACTTGAAGGCCGCCTCTTGACTGATGAGCCGCCGCCGTTTCGACAGGCCGCACAAGAGGTAAAGCGGAATGGACATGATTTCCAGGCCCACGAACATGGTCAGGAGGTCTCCGGCGACGACGAAGATCATCATTCCGGACAGCGCGAACAGCGTCAGCGGGTAAATCTCGGTCGCCCCCACCAGACGACGTTGCTCGATGTCGGCGGGTGAATCGGCCACCACCGCGGCCTGGGCGACGAAGTCCCCGCCTTTCACCGTGCGTTGTTCGGCGATGAACAGGGTGGCCACCGCCGCCAATACGACCAGGGTGGCCTGCAAGAACAGCCCGGGCCCATCGATGAGGATGGGAGCCAGGAACTCCTCCTGACCCGTGGGACCCCATACGGTGAAGGCCGCGCCTTCCGTTCCCCACAGTCGCACGATGGAGAACAGTGACAGGGCCATGGCCGCCAAGCTCAGAGCCAGATGCAGTCGCGAACGCAGTTCGGCGGTGGGTTCGGGATGTGTGTTGCTGCGTATGAAGGTTTCAACGAGCAAGCCGATGAACGCCGCCGCGAAGATGATGGCGATGGGCGCGAGCCCATTCCAGTGGATTATTGTCTCCATGAGGCACTTGTCCTAATCTTGGTTCGATTCGGCTTGGGCCGTGTCGGTGTCGGCCGTGTCCACGTCGACGTAGGTCAGGGTGTGGTTCACTGCCGGTTCAACCATGTTGACCAAGGGTTGTGGAAAGAATCCAAAACCGAGTATTGCCACGACCAGGGGCGTGACCAGAGCTTTTTCCCGGATCGTGAGGTCCCGGCGCATGGCGGGGATGTCGTCGAGCGCGATGTTGCGCTCCCCCTGCATGGTCCGCTGATACATCCACAGCACATAGGCCGCGGCGAGGATGATGCCGAGGGTGGATATGACCGCCACCGGTTTACTGGCGGTGAAGGCTCCCAGCAGCACCATGAATTCGCTGATGAACGGTGCCGTTCCGGGAAGGGACAGGGACGCCAGTCCGGCGAATAGGAAGATCCCCGCCAAGAGCGGCAGTGTCTTGGCGGCGCCTCCGTAGTCGCCGATGCTCGCCGACTTGCGGCGCAGCGTCAACATACCGACCACGATGAACAGCAGTCCGGTGGCGAGGCCGTGGTTGAACATGTAGAGGACCGCGCCGGTGGCCGCCGAGGTGGTGAATACGAAGATTCCCACGCCGATGAATCCGAAGTGGGCTATCGACGTGTAGGCGACGAGGCGCTTCAGGTCGCGTTGTCCGATGGCGACGAAGGCCGCGTATACGATACCGATGACGCTCATGGCGATGACCCACGGCGCGAAGGTTTCCACCGCATCGGGGAACATCGGGAGCGCGTAACGCAGAATGGCGAAGGTGCCGATCTTGTCCATGACTCCCACCAGGAGTGCGGCAATCGCGGCCGGGGCGGCACCGCCGGCGTCGGGAAGCCACGTGTGGAAGGGGAAGAAGGGCGCCTTGATCGCGAAGGCGAGGAAGAAGCCGAGGAACAGCCAGTTCTGCAGGCTTCCGGCACCGAGCTGTAGGGCGGCGTCGTTACCGTCGGCTCCGACCAGGGCGGCCCACTCGAAGACGCCTCCGGACTGTACCCATACTCCGATCACGGCGACGAGCATGAACAGCCCGCCGATGAAGGAGTAGAGAAAGAACTTGACCGCGGCGTATTGCCGACGGGGTCCACTGCCGTAGGAGCCGATGAGGAAGTACATCGGGACCAGCATGACTTCGAAGAAGATGTAGAACAGTAGGACGTTGGCGGCCAGGAAGGTCGCCAGCATGCTCGCTTCCAGCGCCAGTATGAGCCCGAAGAACGCCGGTACGGATCGGTGCACGGCGTTGAGATCGCGCCAGGCGGCCAGGACGGCGATCGGAGTGAGCCCGGCCGTCAGGAGTACGAGCATGAGTGCGATGCCGTCTATGCCCCAGGAGAAGTTCAAATCCCAGGCCGGTATCCACGCGTACGATTCGGTCAGCTGCAGCCAGGCGGCGTTGCCGCCGTAGTCGAATTGGAATGCCGCGATCGCGGCGAGCGCGGCGGTGGCCATCGCCACCGCAAGCGCGGTCCATTTGGCGACGTCGGCTTTGGCACGTGGCACGAGGGCCACGGCGAGCGCCCCCAAGGCGGGGAGCGCGACGATGCTAGTGAGTATCATTGGAACACCACCACGAAGATGCTGGCGAGGAGAATGACCGCACCAGACAGGACGGACAGGGCATAGGATCGGACGTAGCCGGTCTGGAGGTTCAAGGCACGACGTGAGAGTCCTCCGACGGTGGCGGACAGTCCATTGACGACTCCGTCGACTCCGCGTGCGTCGAAGGCGACGGAGGCTCGGGCGGCGAAGACGCTGGGGCGTTCGAAGACCGCCTTGTTGACGAGTTCTCCCCCGAGGTCGGCGCGTGCGGCGCGGACGGGGAAGGCGGCCGCCTGTGGTGCTTCATCGGTTCCGCTGCGGAAGAACCACCAGGCGAGTGCGGTGGAGGCGACGACGGCGACCAGCGTCATCACGGTGACCTCCATATGGCTGAGCGACCCGTGGATGGCTTTCGGATCGGCGGTGACGACCGGCTCCAGCCAGCCGGGCAGGCGAGTGTAGAGGAGGTAGCCGCCGGCAAGTGATCCGATGGCCAGGAGGACGAGGGGGCCGACCATGATCGGTCCGCTCTCATGTGGTTTGACGTCGTCGTCCCAGCGTTTGGGCCCGTGGAAGGTGAGGATGAACAGGCGGGTCATGTAGAAGGCGGTGAGGGCGGCCCCGAGAAGTGCCGCCGACCCGAGTATCCAGCCTTGGGCTCCTTCTTTGGCGAAGGCGGCGTGGATGATCGGGTCCTTCGAGAAGAAACCGGACGCGGGCCACATTCCGATGATGGCCAGCCATCCTGTTGCGAAGGTGCCGTAGGTCCAGGGCATGACCTTCCAGAGTCCTCCGAAGCGCCGGATGTCGGTCTGGTTGTTCATGGCGTGCATGATCGACCCGGAGCCGAGGAACAGGTTGGCTTTGAAGAAACCGTGGGCGAACAGGTGTATGAGGCCGAGGATGATCGCTCCGCCGCCGAGTCCGACGGCGAGGAACATGTATCCGATCTGGCTGACGGTCGACCAGGCCAGAATGCGTTTGATGTCGTCCTTGGCGCAACCGATGATCGCCCCGAACAGCAGCGTGAAGGCGCCGATGGCGACGACGGCGGTCTGCACGGTGTCGTTGAGGCTGAACAGCACATGGCTGCGGGCGATGAGGTAAACCCCGGCCGTCACCATGGTGGCGGCGTGGATCAGAGCCGATACCGGAGTGGGGCCTTCCATGGCGTCGGGCAACCACGATTGGAACGGGAATTGGCCGCTCTTACCGCAGGCGGCCGCCAGGAGGCACAATCCGATGAGAACGGTCATGCCGGTGCTGAGTCCGTCGGCGTTGGCCGTGACGGTGGCGAAGTCCAAGGAGCCGATCGTGGCGATGAGCGCGAAGATGGCGATGAGAAAGCCGACGTCGGCCACTCGATTCACCAGGAAGGCCTTTTTACCGGCGGTGGCGGCCGACGGTTTCAACTGCCAGAAGGAGATCAGCAGGTAGGAGGCAAGTCCGACGCCTTCCCAGCCGATGAACGTCATCATGTAGTTCCCGCCGAGCACGAGAATCAACATGGCGGCGACGAACAGGTTGAAGTAGGCGAAGAACTTGCGGCGGTCCGGATCGTGGGCCATGTATCCCACCGCGTAGATGTGGATGAGCGATCCGACTCCGGTAATGAGCAGGACGAATGCCGCACTGAGCGGGTCGAGTAGAAGACTCGCCTGAATGTCGACGTCGCCGACGGTCAGGAACGTGTAGAGCTCGCTGAACACCGCCGTCTCGCTGAGACCGGCGAGGGCAATGGTCTGGGCCAATCCCAGTCCGAACGCCGCCGCCACGGTGGCGACTCCGAGCCAGTGGCCCCATTTATCGGCGGCCTTTCCGGCCAACAGCAGCGCGATCGCCCCTGCGGCCGGTAGAGCGATGAGCAGCCAGGTGAGGGACAGTATCCCGGTCGGGCTGGCATAGATTACGTCGTCCACGGTCTATCCTCGCATTAAGCTTTCAGTAGATTGGCGTCGTCAATGGAGGCGGATCGGCGGGAACGATAGATCGCCATGATGATCGCGAGTCCGACGACGACTTCGGCTGCGGCGACGGCCATGACGAAGAACGCCATGACCTGTCCGTCGATGGTTCCGGTGGTGCGGGAGAAGGTGACCAAGCTCAGGTTGGCGGCGTTGAGCATGAGCTCCACACACATGAACACCACGATGGCGTTGCGCCGCACCAGAACTCCCACAGCTCCAATGGAGAACAGTGCGGCGGACAGGATCAGGTAGTACTCGGGATTCACTTGGAACTTCCTTGCGTATTCTTCGGGGCCGCTTCGGTGTCGCTCAGTTGCCGTTGAGGCACGTGTTCCGATATCGAGGAACCGGCAACGGAGCCGTCCGGCAGGAGCGCCGGCGTGGCCGTCGAGGACGAGGTGGCGAACACCCCGGGACCCGACTGTGGCCCGGGATAATTGCCTTCGGCGAAGCGCTCGCGACTGTTCTCTTTTTGAGTCTTGGCCGGCCCGTACTTCGTGACATGGGCGAACATCAAGGCGCCCATGGCGGCCACTGTGAGCAGACCGGCGATGATTTCGAAGGCGAACACGTAGGTGCCGAAGAGACTGTGCGCGATGGCGGCGATGTTGGACGGGTTCCCGGCCGACGTCACGACTTCCGGTGGACCGGTGGGTGAGACGACCAAGCCGGACACCGCGTGTGCGATACCTCCCGACAGGAGGAACGACAGTCCGATGCCGAGGCTGACGGCGGCGAGACGCTGTCCCCGCAACGTCTCCATAACCGAATCACGACTACCGCGACCGAAGAGCATGAGCACGAACAAAAACAGCATCATGATCGCGCCGGTGTACACCATGATCTGGGTAAATCCCAGGAACGGGGCCGACTGCATTATGTAGAACACGCCCATGCACAACATGGTGCTGACCAGCATGAGGGCGGCATGGATGGCCGAGCGGGCGAGGACAAGGCCAATGGCTCCGCCGAGGGCGATCGGCGCGAGAATCCAAAACGCCACGGCTTCCCCGCCGGACGCGGCCATCAAGCTTGCGGTGTCATACATTTTCGGCGCTCCGTTCGCCGTCGGTGTGCTGGTCGTCGGCGGAACTCTTCCGTTGCCGCAGCATTTCGCTGAGCTCGACGGGCGAGTACTCGGCCCCCTGGGAGGCTCCCGGATTGTCGGTCCCGGTCCCGTAATACGCCTTTTCACTGTCGCCCAAACGCATCGGGTGAGGCGGCTCCTCCATCGATTCGGACAGCGGAGCAAGCAGTTGCTCTTTGGTGTAAATCAGTTCACGCCGGTCGTCGGAAGCCAGCTCGTACTCGTTGCTCATGGTGAGCGAGCGGGTCGGGCAGGCTTCGACGCAGAGTCCGCAGAAAATGCAGCGGGCGTAGTTGATCTGATAGTCCTTGGCGTAACGTTCTCCGGGCGAATACCGTTCGGCCTCGGTGTTGTCCGCACCTTCGACGTAAATCGCGTCGGCCGGGCAGGCCCAGGCGCACAATTCACATCCGATGCACTTCTCGAGCCCGTCGGGATGCCGGTTGAGGACGTGACGTCCGTGGTAGCGAGCCGCCACCTTCGGAGGCCGGTCGGGATAATCCTCCGTCACCTGCTTTTTGAACATGTGTTTAAAGGTGACGGTGAAACTCTTCAGTGAACCCCACATGTCAGTTGTCCTTCCTATCGGAGGATTCCTCCAGCTCGGCGGAGTCTTTCTCGCGGAGTTCGGTCATGCCGCGGGGCGTGGGCGGTACCGCGAGATCGACGGGTGGGACGGGATAGCCGCCCACGCCGGTATCGGGTTCCTCTGGCGGCGTGTACGGCTTACGGCTGGGCCAGAACATGATCAGCAGAGCGACTCCGAGAGACGCCACTCCCACGAAGGCGACGCGGGTCGCCTGCGTCTGTTCGGCTCCGCCACCGATGTTGATCGCCGCCAAGGCCATCAACCAGACCAGCGAGACCGGAACCAGAACCTTCCAGCCCAGGCGCATGAACTGGTCGTAGCGTAGACGCGGCAGGGTACCGCGCAGCCATACGTAGACGAACAGCATGAGGAGTACTTTTCCGAAGAACCACACCAGCGGTAGGTATCCCTCCGACGCCGCCGGCCACCACGATTCGGGGAAGGGAGGCCGCCAACCGCCCAGGAAAAGGGTGGTGGCCAGGGCCGACATGGTGACCATATTGACGTATTCGGCGAGGAAGAAAGAGGCGTACTTGAGGCTGGAGTACTCGGTGGCGAACCCCGACACCAACTCCGATTCCGCCTCCGGAAGGTCGAACGGCGCGCGGTTGGTCTCCCCGACCATGCTGATCAAGAAGATCACGAACGACGGTGCCAGGATCAGGAAGTACCAGCCGGGTAGATTGACGTTCGCTCCGAAGATATTGAGCTGCAACGGCTCTGATTGACTGTTGACGATCGCCGACATGGACGTCAGCTGGGACTGGAAGAACACCGTCAACACCGCCAGCCCCAAGGCGATCTCGTACGAAATCACCTGTGCGGCGGCGCGCAGAGAACCCAGTACCGAATACGCCGACCCCGACGACCAACCGGCCAGCACGAGACCGTACACCCCAACGGCCGACGTGGCCAGAATCAACAGCACCGACACCTCGAAGTCGGTCAGCTGCAAGGGCGTGGCATGGCCCAGCATGTTCACCTCGGGCCCCATCGGTATCACCGCAAAGGCGGTGAACGCACAGGTGACCGCAATGAGCGGAGCGAGCAGGAAGGTCCATTTGTCGGCGGTACGCGGAGTGATGTCCTCCTTGAACGCCAGCTTCAAGCCGTCGGCCAGTGACTGGAGAAGCCCGAAGGGCCCGTTGCGGTTCGGCCCCGGCCGCACCTGCATGAAGGCGACCACACGGCGTTCGAACCAGATGGTGAACAGAACCAACACCACCAGCACCACAAAGGTGCCCAGAGCCTTCAGCGCAGTAAGCCAGAACGGAATCTCGGGGAAGGTGCTCATAGGGTCCTCTCCTTCACGTCGACGCGTTGCGCGGGAGTGGAGTGGTTATAGCTGGATATCGATACCACTTGGCCGTTTCCGGCCCCCAGATGACGGAAGATGCCCCGCCCGGGCGCGTTCGTCGGGAGCCACACCACGTCGTCGGGCATGGCGGTGACGCGCAGCGGCAGCGTGATCGAACCGATCGTGGTGCCCACGGTGACGCCGCTACCCTCCTCGGCTCCAATGGAAGCGGCGGTATGGCGCGACAACCGCACCACCGGATCGGGAGCACACTCGGCCAGGTGCCGATTGTTCTCCTGCAGGCTACCGCCGTCCAACAGCTGCCGCCACGTGCCCAGAACGGCCTTGCCGGCACCCGGACTCGGCAGCGAGGCCGGCTCCACTTCGGGAGCGGGTTGCCGTGTCATGGGATCGGGCAACCCGGCGACCTCGGCACGAACCTCATGCACATCGGCCAGACCGAGCTTGTAGCCCATGGTCTCGGCCAGAGCATCGAGAATCTCGTGATCCGATTTGTACTCGGTGTCGAAGGTGGCTTCAAAACCGCGCAGGCGCCCTTCCCAGTTGAAGAACGCACCGGCCTTGTCGCTCACCGGGGCGACCGGTAGCACGACATTGGCCACCCGAGTCACCGCGGAGTGACGGATTTCGAGGCTCACAATGAATCGTGTAGCGTACAGAGCCGCCTCGATGGCCGGAGCGTCCACGAAGTCGTAGGGATCCACCCCGCCCAACAGCAAACCTCCCAGATCCGCCTCGGCAGCGGTGGCCAGGAGATCGAAGGCATTGCGTCCGTTCTTTTCCGGTAGAGAATCGACGTCCCAATAACGGGCCAACAGGTCACGGTCGGCGGGATATTCGCTCAGTCCGCCACCGGGCAACATGCCGGGAAGGCAACCGGCCTCCACGGCACCGCGGTCGCCGGCCCGTCGCGGGACCCAGGCCAGGGTCGCGCCCGTCTCGCGGGCCAAACGCACGGCAGAGCTCAAGGCGCCTTCCACCGTCGCCAACCTCTCCCCGAGGAGAATCACGGCCCCTTCTTCAGACAAGGCCTCGCGGACGGGGCCTTCCCGCGTCCATTCGGCCAAGAGTTGCGCTTCTCCGCCCGGGGCGCAGTCGACCAGTTCGGCGCCCATCTTGCGGGTTCCGTTCGTCGCGTAGGGTGCCACCACCTTGACGTTAAGGCCGTGCTTTTCCGCGGCTTTACGCAGCCGCAGGAACAGGATGGGACATTCCTCCTCGGCCTCCAGACCGACGGAGACGACCGTACCGGCGCTTTCCAAGGCCTCATAGGTCACCGCCCCATTCGCCGGGAAGCGCCCGGCCACCGCATTGGCCAAGAATTCCGCCTCCTCCGAGGAGTGCGGCCGCGAACGAAAGTCGATGTCGTTGGTGTTCAACGCGATACGGGCGAACTTCGAGTAAGCGTAGGAATCCTCCACGGTGAGACGACCACCGGGAAGTACTCCGACTCCGGCCTCGTCACGGGCCTGCCGCAAACCGTCGGCCGCCGCCCGCAACGCCTCCGGCCACGAGGTCGGCTGCAGGCGGCCGTTCTCGTCACGCACCAAGGGTTCGGTAATACGGTCGGTGGCCTCGATGTAATCGCTGGCCCAACGCCCCTTGTCACAGTTCCATTCCTCATTGACCGCCGGGTCCTCACCCGCCAGGCGACGCAGAGTCTTACCCCGACGATGGTCGGTTCGTTGCGCGCAACCCGCGGAGCAGTGCTCACAGATGGAATCCGACGACACCAGGTCGAACGGGCGCGCTTGAAAGCGGTACTGCGTACTGGTCAACGCTCCGACCGGACAGATCTGAACGGTGTTTCCGCTGAAATAGGAATCGAACGGTTCGTCCTCATAGATCCCCACCTGCTCCAGCGCGCTTCGCTCCATGAGCTCGATGAACGGGTCACCGGCGATCTCATCGGAAAAACGCGTACAGCGAGCGCACAACACACAGCGTTCCCTATCCAACAGCACCTGCGGGGAAATCGGCAGGGCCTTCTTGTAGGTGCGCTTGTCGCTCGCCTCCATCCGGGTTTCGGTTCGCCCGGCGGACATGGCCTGGTTCTGCAGCGGGCATTCGCCGCCCTTGTCGCAGACCGGGCAGTCCAAGGGGTGGTTGATGAGAAGGAATTCCATGATTCCCTCTTGAGCATCGCGCGCCGTCTCACTGGTGTGCTGGGTTTTCACCACCATGCCGGGCATGGCGGTGGTCGTGCAGGAGGCGGCGGGCTTGGGCATGCCGCGCCCGTTCCCCATGTCGGGGACGTCCACGAGACACTGCCGACAGGCACCGGCCGGCTTCAGCAGAGGATGGTCGCAGAAACGCGGGATCTCGATGCCAAGTTGTTCGGCGGCACGGATCAACAGGGTCCCTTGAGGGACGGTGATCTCGTGACCGTCAATGGTGAAGGTGACTGTCTCTTCCACCATGTCAGTGGGCTCCAATCATGTCAGCGTGGAACAACGGCTGTTTATTACCTTCGATGTAATCCACGTAGTCTTGGCGGAAGTATTTGAGAGAGGACGTCACGCACGAGGTGGCTCCGTCTCCGAGTCCGCAGAAGGACCGTCCCAGCAGGTTCTTACACGCGTCGGTGAGCAGTTTCAAATCGTCCATCGAGCCTTGTCCCGACAGGATGCGCTCATAGACGTGGATCATCCAGAAATTGCCCTCGCGACACGGGGTGCACTTTCCGCAGGACTCGTGGTGATAGAACTTGATCCACCTCCAGGAGGCCACCACGGGACAATCCTGATCGGAGTAGATCATGATCGCCGTCGTACCCAGAATCGAACCCGCCTGCGCCACATTGTCGAAGTCCAGAGGCGTATCGAGATGTTCGGCGGTCAGCAGGGGCGTGGACGAGCCTCCGGGAGTGAAGAACTTGACCTCGTGGCCTTCCTCCATGCCTCCCGCCAGTTCGATCAACTCGCGGAGCGTGGTTCCCAGTGCGCATTCGTACTGCCCCGGTCGGCGAACCCTGCCCGACAGGGAGTAGATCATGGTCCCGGCGGCGTTCTCACTGCCGAGGCTCTTCCACCATTCGGCCCCGCCCAGCACGATGTGCGGGACGCACGCGATCGAACCGACGTTGTTGATGCACGACGGTTTCTGGTAGAGCCCGTGGGTGGCGGGGAAGGGCGGACGCAGACGCGGCTGACCGCGATATCCCTCCAGGGAGTCCAAGAGCGCGGTCTCTTCACCACAGATGTAGGCACCGGCTCCCGAATGCACATGGATCTGTAGATCGAATCCGCTGCCCAGGATGTCGTCTCCCAAGTATCCCGCCGCGCGCGCTTCCGCGGCCGCACGACGCAGGCGACGTGCGGCGTGAACGGCTTCCCCACGAATGTAGATATAGGCGCGGGAGGCGCGAATGGCGTAGGAGGCGATGATGACGCCTTCGATGACCGAATGCGGGTCGTTCATCATCAGCGGCAGGTCTTTGCAGGTTCCCGGTTCGCCTTCATCGGCATTGACGACCATGTAGTGCTCTTGGTCGTCGTTGGGAACGAACTGCCATTTCATTCCGACTGGAAAGCCCGCTCCCCCACGTCCGCGGTGGCCGGACTCCTTCATGAACTCCACCAACTGATCGGGGGTGTACCGCAGAGCTTTACGGAGGGCCTTGTAGCCGTCCAACTCCTCGTACACGTCGATCTTCCATGCCGATGGGGACAGCCACCGTTTGGTCAGGACGGGTTTCAGTTTCGCTAGGACGTTATCGCTAGGCTGACGTGGACTGGGCACTACGGTTCTACTCACTTACGGCCTCTTCGGTTTCGGAAAGGAGAGGAGAGTCGGGGTCGCCATACGACACCGACTGACCGGCCTCGGCGGCAAGGCGAGCCCCGGCCAACGTGGCATCTCCCTGCGCATTCGCCTCGATCGCCGGGGTGCGATCATCATCGAACCCCGCCAGAATCAATTGAGTCTCCTTAAGCGTGCAGAGGGGCGCACCCCGACTGGGGAAGGGACGGTTGCCTTCTCGCAATTCCCGCACCAGGTCGACGGCGGACTCTTCGTCCATGTCATCGAAGAATTCGTAGTTGACCGTCACCACCGGCGCGTAATCGCATGCGGCCAGGCATTCGGCGTGTTCGAGGGTGAACTTGCCGTCGGCGGTGGATTCGTCGTGCCCTACTCCCAGCTCGGTAGACAGACGGTCGTAGATCGACTGCCCGCCTTTGGAACGGCAGAGGGTATTGGTACAGACGCTGACCAGCCAGTCGCCAGTCGGTTGACGCTTGTACATGGTGTAAAACGTCGATACCGCCATGACCTGAGCCTTGGTAATGCCGAGTTGTTCGGCGCAGAATGAGATTCCGTCGTCGGATACGTACCCTTCGACCGACTGCACCAAATGCAACAGCGGCAGGAGCGCCGAGCGCTCGCGGCCCGGTGGATAGCGGTCGATGATCTCCGCCGCCTGCTCCCGCAGTTTTTCGGAACGAACTATGTCCGACACGGCCTTGTCCGACTGTGGCATTACCGGTCACACCCTCCCATGACTGGATCGAGCGAGGCGCCCCCGGCGATCACGTCGGCCAAGAGTCCTCCCTCCGCAAGCGCAGGTATCGCCTGCAGGTTGATAAACGACGGGTCCCGCATGTGGATGCGGAACGGTCTGGTTCCTCCATCGGAGACAGCGTGTACGCCGAATTCACCGCGCGGGGCCTCCACGTTGCAGTACACCTGTCCGGGAGGTACCCGGAATCCTTCGGTCACCAATTTAAAGTGGTGAATGAGAGCTTCCATCGACTGGCTCATGATATGGCGAATGTGGTTGAGGCTGTTGCCCATTCCGTCCGCACCGACGGCCAACTGAGCCGGCCAGGCGATCTTCTTGTCCTCCACCATCACCGGTCCGGGCTCGAGCTTGTCAAGCGCCTGGCGCACGATCGACAGTGACTCGCGGATTTCATCGATGCGCACCAGGTAGCGCGCCCAGGCGTCGGCTCCGGTGTGGACGGGCACCTCGAAGTCGTAATCCTCGTAGCCGCAGTACGGCTGCGTCTTACGCAGG
Source organism: Haloglycomyces albus DSM 45210 (assembly GCF_000527155.1). NCBI lineage: Bacteria > Bacillati > Actinomycetota > Actinomycetes > Glycomycetales > Glycomycetaceae > Haloglycomyces > Haloglycomyces albus. The sequence continues at coordinate 598,521 of NZ_AZUQ01000001.1, forward strand.
TCCCACGGCAATCCGGCGGCACGCAGGACCGGACCGGTCACTCCCATGGCGAGGCAGCCGGAAACGTCGAGGTACCCCACGCCCTGCGTGCGTTCCTGCCAGATGGAGTTGCCCGTGAGGAGGTCGTCGTAATCGTCGAGCGCCTTGGGCATGTACTCCAGGAAGTCCTTGATCAGACTGATGGCTTCGTCGTTGATGTCCTGGGCCAGACCGCCGGGGCGAATGTAGGCCATGTTCATCCGCAGTCCGCTCGCGGCTTCGAAGATGTCGAGAACCTTCTCGCGATCACGGAATCCGTAGATCATCATCGACAGCGCCCCGAGCTCCATACCCATGGTGGCCAAAGCGACCAGGTGGCTGGCGATGCGGTTGAGCTCCATCATGAGAACTCGAATGGTCTGCGCCCGTTGCGGGACGGTGATGTCAAGCAGCTTCTCCACGGCCATGCAGTAGCCGGTCTCGTTGAAGATCGGGGCGAGATAGTCGGCCCGGGTCACGAAAGTGGTTCCCTGCGTCCAGTTACGGTACTCCAGGTTCTTTTCGATACCGGTGTGGAGATAGCCGATCACGGGTCGGATCGAGCGAACGATCTCGCCTTCCAGCTCGACGACGAGTCGCAATACTCCGTGTGTCGAGGGGTGCTGCGGCCCCATGTTGACAATCAGGCGGTCCTCACCGACCGGGTCCACCTCGGTGACCAGGTCGTCCCAATCTCCACCGGTGACGGTGAAAACCTTCCCTTCGGTGGTGTGACGCTCGGAGGCGTACGATTCGGCAGTCACTTATAAGACCTCCGTTGATCAGGTGGGGCAATGTGCGCGTCTTTGTATTCCACATCGATGCCGCCGAGGGGATAGTCCTTCCTTTGCGGATATCCCTCCCAGTCGTCGGGCATGAGAATTCTGGTGAGAGCGGGGTGTCCGTCGAAGATGACGCCGAACATGTCGTAGGTTTCGCGTTCCTGCCAGTCCGCGGTGGGATACACGCCGGTGACCGACGCGACCACCGGATTGTCGGCCCCCACCGAGGTCTCCACTCGAATCCGGCGCCGATAGGTCATCGACGTCAGGTGGTAGGCGACGTGCAGGTGGTGTTGTTGGTCGGGATAGTCCACTCCCGACAGGGAGTTGCAGAACTCGAACTTGAGATTCTCATCGTCCCGCAGCACCTTACAGAATTCGGCGGTACGGTCGGGAGCGATGTGCACGGTGAGTTCGCCGTGCTCCACCACCACCGCGCGAAGGGACTCCCCACCGAGTCGTTCGCGTAGTACGTCGACGACCTCGTCGAAGTATTCCCCGTACGGCGCCGGGCTCGATATGATCTCGTCGGGGTGGGCCGGTTGCCGCACCAGGCCCGAAAAGCCCGAGGTGTCACCCGAGCCGGATACCCCGAAAAGTCCCTTTTGCTCACTCATTTCCGGACCACCGCCTTCTTGATGCGCAGTTGCTCCTGCTCACCCTTTTCCGCCGCTTCCGTCCATTCCTTCTTGCGCTGCTTGTTAAAGCGATAGGACGAGGGCATTTCCCCAGGACGCACGGTCGGCTGCTCTTCTTCCTTCTGCTCCAGACGGCGCTTTTCTCCCAGCGGCTCGTGCTGGATCTTGTCGTGCAGCTTCAAAATGGCGTCGAGCAGCATCTCCGGCCGAGGTGGGCAACCAGGTAGATACATATCCACCGGGACAACATGATCGACGCCCTGAACGATCGCGTAATTGTTGAACATGCCGCCCGAAGAGGCACAGACGCCCATGGACAGCACCCATTTGGGGTCGGCCATTTGGTCATAGATCTGTCGGACCACGGGAGCCATCTTCTGACTTACCCGGCCCGCCACGATCATGAGATCGGCCTGACGCGGCGAAGCGCGGAACACCTCCATGCCGAAACGACCGGTGTCGTAACGGGCCGCGCCGGTCGCCATCATCTCGATGGCACAACAGGCCAGCCCGAACGTGGCCGGCCACAGCGAAGCGCGACGTGTCCAGTTGACGATGCCTTCAACGCTGGTCAAAATAATTCCGGAGGGCAGTTTTTCTTCAACACCCATTGCTTAATCCCATTCCAATCCGCCACGACGCCATTCGTAGGCGTAGGCGATGAAGAGCGCGGAAATGAACATTGCGACGGCCCAGAAGCCGAAGAGCCCCAAAACATCGTGATACACAGCCCACGGAATGAGGAACATGATCTCTATGTCGAAGACGATAAAGAGCATTGCGGTCAGATAGAACTTAATCGGAAACCGTTTCGGTGCGGACCCTTCCGGTGGCGGCTCGATACCGCACTCATAGGGATCGATTTTGGCCCTGTTCACGCGGCGCGGGCCGATGATGCGCGAACCTATCAGGCTCACCACACCGAATCCCAGGCCAATGGCGAACATAAGCACCAGCGGCACATACACTTCCGTCCCCATTCAGGCTCTCCTCGACAGGCGCGGGGTCAGTACTTCCAGGGTGTTGACTATGTAGTCAGAGGTGTTCTTCGCCGGCCAATCGGCCAGATTCGCCAGCAATTTCAACACCAGACGCATCAGACGCGGGTGGCGCAAGCCTCGCTCGGTACACAGCCTCATGATTTCGGGGCGGCCGATCAGATCCACGAATATTCCGCCCATCCGGTAATACGACCCGAGTCGGGTACTCATGACGTCCGGATAGGTCCGCAGGATCGCTTCTCTCGCGGGGACGGAACGTGCGCGTAGCGCTTGCGCGCTAATGCGAGCCGCCACCTCCCCGGCTTCCATGGCGTAGGCGATGCCTTCTCCGTTGAACGGATTGACCATCCCTCCAGAGTCCCCAACGAGCATCACCCCTCGGGAGTAATGGGGTTGTCGGCTGAATCCCATCGGCAGCGCCGCGCCGCCGATACCGCCTTCGGCGTTGGACTCGTCGTTCAAGCCCCAGTGAGGATCGGTCGTCTCCAGCCAATCGTTCAGCAGGCGACGGTAATTGGTCTTTCCGTACGCGGTGGAGGAGTTCAATACCCCCAGACCCACGTTCACCCGTCCGTCTCCCAATCCGAAGATCCAGCCGTAGCCGGGTTGCAGTACATCGGGGTTCTGAGCCGAACGCAACTCCAACCACGACTCCAGGTAATCGTCGTGGGTGCGCTCGGGAGCGTGGTAGTAACGACGTACCGCGACTCCCATGGGACGTTTCTCGTCACGCTTCAAGCCGAGCGACAGCGCAAACCGTCCGGCGACGCCGTCGGCGGCGATCACGACGGGCGCCCGGTACGACACCGGCTTACCGTCCCGTTTGGCGTTCACGCCGATAACCCGGCCGGCCAAGTCGAACTGCGGGCCGGTGACGTTGACACCGCATTCCATCCGGGCTCCATGGTGCTGTGCCTGCCGGGCGAGCATTTCATCGAAGTCCAGCCGAGTACGCGTCAGGCCGTAGTTGGGAAAGTGACGCAGATCGGGCCAGTCGAGCTCCAATTTGTAGTCGGTAGTCATAACGCGCAGCCCGCGATTGCGAATCCAACCGGCTTCGGGGGTGGTATCGATCCCCATGCGCAGCAAAGCCGCCACCGAACGGGGGGTGAGGCCGTCTCCGCAGACCTTTTCGCGCGGAAATCGGGTTTTCTCCAGTAGCAACACGTCAAGTCCGCGTCGGGCGAGGTGGTAGGCACTAGCCGCACCACCAGGACCGGCACCGACGACAATGACATCCGCGTCTGAGGCACCGTGAGTGGTCACCAATGATCCTCTCAACTGTTAAGACGGTGAGACGTTGTTAACTCATCACCTGCTTGTGAAGATATTCACAAGACCTACCCGCAGGGTAAACCTTCTCTCATAACAGCCTTCACTTAGGTCCACCTAAGTATTTATAGATGCTGGTTAAGCGCCTCTTACTGGGAAGTAACCATAGATTCGCCCGTATTGGTCACCGCTCTACGTCCCCAATACGATGACGTAACGCCGATGTGCCAACAGAACACCAACGTGAGACAGCCTATAAATCTCTCGGGTCGGCAACGGCACTGCCCACTCGGCATCTAGAGAAAAGCGAGCTCAGCGATTCGTTAGAATATGCGTCATGGCCCCGGAAGATGCAAGAACCAAACGATCCCGCGCCCCTTGGCCCGATCGCCTCCGTCAGTGGGAGCACAACACCACCGCGATCCTCATGGTCCTTGCCGTGTTGTTTCTACTGGCCTACGCCACCCGCGTCCTGGCGCCCGGCCTGCCCGACACCGTCCGCCAGTCCCTCATCGCCGTCGACATCCTTATCTGGACGTTCTTCGCACTGGAATACCTCTGGAGGCTCCGTCTGGCCGGACGGGGACGACGTATCGAGTACATGGTCGCCACCCCGCTTGAGGCGGTCACCGTATTGTTGCCGCCGGCGCGACCGTTGCGACTCCTGCGCGCCACCATTCTGATCCTCGAACTCATCGCGCGACATACGCAACTGCTGGTGCGCACCCGGATGTCGTTTCTGGTCATCGGATCCATCGGCATGATGCTTTTTCTCTCGTCCCTGGCCGTTCTGGACGCCGAGCGTGACGCCAACAGCAATATCAACACTTGGACGGATGCCATGTGGTGGTCGTTCGTCACCGTCACCACCGTGGGATACGGAGACTACACTCCGGTGACTCTCATGGGACGGATCATCGCCGTGGTCCTCATGGTGGTGGGAATCGGCCTCTTCGGTTTCGTCGCCGCCACTCTGGCGTCCTGGATCACCGACAAAATGAAGACTCTTGAGGCGCGGAATCACTCGGAGGACGAAGCGGGTCCGGGCGAACTGGAAGACGAAGTTCACGCCCTCCGTAAAGAAATCGCGGAGCTACGAAAGGTCCTTTCCCAACAACAGCACAATTCTGCGGTACCCGACCAGAATCCGGGAACAAACCCAACGACGACAGAAATCAGACGAACACAAGAATGAGAGCTGACGGGAAAACCCCGTCAGCTCTCATTTATTGACAATTCCAATCCCTGCTTCTACAGAGCCTTGAGAACCTGTGGTTCCAGTTTGTAGAAAATCCACCGCCCCAGGAACATGACGATGATCGCGAAGAACGTCACCGACAGGATCGCGTACTGGTTGGGAGCCAAGCCGGGAATCCAGACCGCACGGTGCATCTGGAAGAGGACGACCAGAGGGTTGTATTCATACAGAAACCACAGGGTCGGATGGTTCTGCAGTGCGTTCTGCACTCGGCTCAAGGGAAACAGAATCGCAGAGGCGTAAAAGAGGATTCGCATGAACAGCGGAAGGAATCGCTGAACATCACGATATAGAACGTTCCCAGCAGCCAACATGAAGGCGAATCCGGTCAGTATCATCGCCTGCAGCAGGATGGCCGGAAAGATCCACAAGAGATTCCAGCCGAAGACTCCGTCCCCGAGTACGGCGGCAACGATAATGATGGGGAATCCCGCCAAGTACTCGGCAAACCGTGCCAATACCTTAGACAGTGGAAACACTTCTCTCGGTACCTTCATCACCGTGATCAACGCGCTTTGCCCGTTCAGAGATCCGGCTCCCTGCGAGACCGCGGAGCTGAACCATTGCCACACGAAAATACCCGAAATGATGTATACCACAAGATGGACGTCATTGGGAAGCTGTGTACCGCGCCCGAACACCAAGGCAAAGACGAAGTAGTACACCACCGCCATACCAAGAGGCTCCACCAGCGACCAAAAATAGCCCATAACCGTGGACTGGTATTTGACCGCCAGGTCCCTACGCACAAGCGTGCTAAGGGCGTGACGGTGGCGAAAGACGGCGGTCAGACCGGTGGTCAGGGGGAACTGTCGTTGCATGCCGACCTGGGACGTGGTACCCGGGCCGCTTGGCTCATCTACATTGGATGAATCCAGGAAACGTGGCAGCTCGCCGGTCTCGTCCAAGGAAGGGCGGCGCTGCGGCGCTCCCGAGGCGTTCGAGGTCGGTGTCGGGTTATCCGAGCTCATCAATCATCCCGTCCAAGTGGTGACGTATCTCGTGGGTATCCATATCACGGTGCTCAAGAATGGTATAACGCCCAGGGCGTGTCGCCGGTGCGTACGCGATGGCTTTTGTGAGGCGGTCCGGGGTGAGACCCAGTTCCGTAGGCGTCGTCGGCAGTCCATGACGACGATACGCGACGACGAGGTCATCCCACAATTGCCTGTCATCCCGTATCCAGGTGCAGTAAAGCGCTCCCAGAGCACCTTGCTGGCCGTGACTGCCGGAACCAGGATACAGGTGTTCAATCGCGTGTGCGATCTCATGGCATCCTCCCGAACACGGTCGCGACGATCCGGCCATCCCCATGGCCAAACCTCCCTGAACCAAGGCGCTCGCCAAGGTGTAGAGGAAATCCGGGTCGTCGATTCCCTTGGGATGCCGTAGCACCGCTTCGGCGCCGCTGTAGGCGAGCGCCGCTGCCAGGCCGTCGTATCGTTCCGCGGTGTGCCGGTGGGACAGCTGCCAATCCGCCACGGCCGAAAGGTTCGTCAGCACGTCGCCGATACCGCTGAAACGCTGCACAGCAGGTGCGCGTAGGACACGATCCAGATCGACTGCGATCGCCAAGGGCGTATGGACGCCGTAGGACGTGGAGACGCCGTTTTCATTGCGAAGACTTGCCACTGGGGAGGCGATTCCGTCGTGGGCCAGGGAGGTGGCGACGGCGACCAATGGGGTCCCCAGTTCTGTGGCGGCGTATTTCGCGGTGTCGATCACTCGGCCTCCACCAAGGGCGACCAGTGCGTCGATGTCGCTGGTCTTCAACAGTCGGGCGAGATCGCGAGCATGTGACAGATCGCCCGCCTCGATGACGTGTGTCGTGGCCTGCGGCAAATTTAGATCCGCGACCAGGTCGTGGCCTATACCGGTTCCGGCTACGACCGCGACCCGCCCGGTCGGGGCGATGTTCGTTTCCCGCAGGAGTGTGGGCAGGTGATCTATGGCATCGGATCGGATTTCCACTGCCAGTGGGGCGAGGACGGTCCGAGCTAGGAGCGGCATGCGAGTTCCTTTGCGCGGTTCCAGTCGTCGTGATCGTCGACCTCGGTCCACTCGACGGCCCCAATGGGAACCTCGGCCACCAGGTGTTTTTCCGCCAGAATCTGGTAGGCGTCCTCGTAGTACAGGTCGGGGTTATTACGGAAGGTGGTTTCCAATGCGCTGGTCAGATCGTCCGCGCGAGCGGCGGGAATGAGACTGACGCCGATGTATTCGCCGACCGCGTTGTCGCGAGGCTGCTGCTTATGTATCAGGTCGACCGTGCCGTCGGTGCCGAGCCGCACTTTCATCGCCTCGTCGGTCAGGTCGTGGTAGTCGTCCACCGCCAGAAGCAGCTGACGACCTTCGTCCACGTCCATGAGACGTTCTTCCACGCTGTGTGGATGGAACGTGTCCCCGTTGACCAAGACGGCTCCGTCGCGATAGTGCGCACGGGCGGTCCACAGCGAATAGGCGTTGTTCCATTCGGGATGGTCGTTGTCGACCAAAGTCAGTTTGACGTCGTGCCGTTCTTCCAAGATGTGTTGCCGTCGGCGGATCTCTTCGGCGGCATGGCCGACGGTGACGGCGATATCGGTGATTCCCACGGCGACGAGTCCGGACAGGATCGTATCCAGGATGGTTTCGCCCTGGTCGTTGAGAGGCAGAAGGGTCTTGGGGATGTCATCGGTGTCCGGACGGAGTCGTTGCCCTTGGCCCGCAGCTAGGATTATGCCTCTCACAATGCGCCTTTCTGATGGGTCGATTTCGTATCAAGAGTACCGCGTGACTCAATACTCAGCGGATTCACCGGTCCAATCAAAAAATTCCCGGCAATTCAACTCCAGAGCAAGCGAATCGAAATCCTCAGCGGCGACGAACCGGACCACCAGAGCACGGCGGAACGATGCTGCGGTAGAACACCCAATGCGTTCGACCAGGGCTCTGACCACCACACTCTCCCCAAGGAGGCGCCGACTCTCGAACCGCAACCACAGAAAAACTGCGACGCGGCGGTAGAGCTAACCGTGCGTTCGAAAGAGCGCTGCCATCACTCCATCCCCGGGGACGAGCCAACTGGCGAGCCGCAAGCACTGAAAGTGCGACGCGGCGGTAGAGCTGGAGAGGAGCTGAGATTGTTCCAGGTGCTTCAGATTTGCGCGCGGAGGACTCGTAGCGGCCTTATGGCCGCAAGAGGCCCCCACAGCGCAAATATGGAGTGCCTGGGGCAATCTCAGCGGTCAGCTCTCAACCCGCTTTTTGGCGAGGTTGTCCGCCAGCGCGTCGAGGAACTCGTCGGTGGTCAGCCAGTCTTGCTCGCCGCCGACCAGCAGGGCGAGGTCCTTGGTCATCTTGCCGCTTTCGACCGTTTCGATGACGGTTTTCTCGAGGTCGTCGGCGAACTGAGTGACCTCCGGGGTCTCGTCCAGCTTGCCACGGTGTGCCAGTCCCCGCGTCCAGGCGAAGATGGAGGCCACCGGGTTGGTGGAGGTTTGTTTACCGGCCTGCCATTGGCGGTAGTGCCGGGTGACCGTACCGTGCGCGGCTTCGGCCTCCATGGTCTTGCCGTCCGGGGTCATCAGCACCGACGTCATGAGTCCCAGCGATCCGAAACCCTGGGCGACGGTGTCGGACTGGACGTCGCCGTCGTAGTTCTTGCAGGCCCATACGTACCCGCCTTCCCACTTCAGGGCGGCGGCGACCATGTCGTCGATCAGGCGGTGCTCGTAGGTGAGGCCGCGTTCGTCGAACTCTGCCTTGAATTCGTTGTCGAAGACCTCTTGGAAGACGTCTTTGAACATGCCGTCGTAGGCTTTGAGGATGGTGTTCTTGGTGGACATGTACACCGGGTAGTTGCGAGCCAGGCCGTAGCGGAAGGAGGCCCGGGCGAAGTCCTCGATCGACTTGCGGAAGTTGTACATGCTCATGGCCACGCCGCCGCCTTCGGGGTAACGTGCCACTTCGAATTCAACCGGCTCGGAGTCGTCGTCGGGGGTGAAGGTGACCGTCAGCGTGCCGGGTCCGTCGACTTTGAAGTCCGTCGCCTTGTATTGGTCACCGTGGGCGTGACGTCCGATGATGATGGGCTGCGTCCAGCCCGGGACCAGGCGGGGGACATTGCTCATGATGATCGGCTCGCGGAATACGACGCCGCCGAGGATGTTCCGGATGGTTCCGTTGGGCGAGCGCCACATTTTCTTGAGGCCGAATTCTTCGACGCGTGCCTCGTCAGGGGTGATGGTCGCGCACTTGACGCCGACGTTGTGCTCGGCGATCGCGTTGGCGGCGTCGACGGTGACCTGGTCGTCGGTGGCGTCGCGGTTCTGCACTGAGAGGTCGTAGTAACGCAGGTCCACGTCCAGATAGGGGTGGATGAGTTCGTCTTTGATCTTTTGCCAGATGATGCGGGTCATTTCGTCGCCGTCGAGCTCGACGACGGGACCGTTGACTTTGATCTTAGCCATCGTGGTGCCTCCTTATAGCTTTATAACAGTACAAGCGTACTGGATTTATTCCAGTGATGATCAATAGGCCGTTCGAGATGCCTGTCACGTCAAGTAGGCTGTAGGCCTATAATCTTTCAAGAAAGCTTATAGATCGCTTATGCCCCATATCGCCATGTGACGATATATGGCGTCTCCCCAGGGAAGGAAGCTGCCCATGCCTCAAGAAAGCCGTTCCTTGACCCGCCGCGGCATACTGCGGGCGGTCGGGATAACGACCGTCGGCGGTACCGCGCTCGCGGCGTGCGGCTCGGAGGACGACTCCCCGACCGAATCGCTGTTCTCATTCGCCTATGGCTACGACTTGGATTCCTTTAATTTCAATACCTTGTTGGGTAGTCAGAGCCTGTTGGAACAAGCGGCGATCGTCGAGTTGTTCCGTCCCTCAATAGCCATGTTGAACTGGGACAACTACCAATGGATTCCCCTAACCGCCGAAGAGGTTTCCTGGGAGTCGGATGACCTGATCATCAAGCTCCCGTCCGGCATGCAATGGTCGAACGGTGATCCGTTCACCGCCAAAGACATCGCCGGAAGTCTCAATGTCGAGCGGGTGATGAATTCCGACAGTGCGGTGGGATGGTCCGACATCACCGAGGTTCGTGTCGCCTCGGACCGCGAGCTCGTCATCTCGTTCACCCGCCGTTACCAGGGCATTGAAGTCGATGTGCTCCGCACCCGGATCAGTCCCTATTCCCTGTACCACGAGTGGATGGATCGAGCCGAAGCTCTCCTCGCAGAGGACAGGGGGTACGGCTCAAACGAGCAGAAGAAACTCGACGAGGAGCTCGGCGCCCACCGCCCCGGACAGGCGGACTTCCTCACCTACGGTCCTTATCGGCTCGAATCCACCGGCAACGACGTCATCAGGTTCGAACGCCACCCTGAGGGACGATTCGGTTCCCAGGTCACCTTCGCCAAGTGCGAAGTGCGCAACGCCGACAACAAGGAGGCCACACGTCTCCTGCTCAAGCAGGAAATCGACTACTCCACCCACGTTCTCAGCGCCGACAGTCGCGACATTCTCCATGACGTGGAGGGGATCGTGGAGCTCAATACCGAAGACCTCGTGGGTGTGGGACTCATGCTGAATCTCGAACGTCGTGAGGAATACCAAGACCGTCGTTTCCGACAGGCGCTTCTCCATATTTTGGACCGGGAATTCATCGCCGAAGCGGCGCTGGGAATCAACGGCTACTACCTGCCCACCGCCGACTGTGGTCTACCCAATCGGCACATCGAACAGATCTATGACCCCGACGAGGTCGATTCGCTCATCCGCTACGACACCGATCACGAAGCCGCCAAACGACTCTTGCGCGAGCTCGACTGGAGCGAAACCGAGGACGGCTGGATCGACGAGAACGGTAAGTTGGTCTCGGTGTCCGTCAGCGCCCCGGACGGATGGCAGGACTTCGAAGTCATCGCCAGGGAAGTCGCCGATCAACTCCGCTCGTTCGGGATAGACGCCGAGGACACGCGCATGGACGGAACCGATCCCTGGACGCAATGGAACAAAGGTGATTTCGAAATATCCGTACGCCACTGGGGAAACCCGACCGTCCCCTATCACTACGGATCGTGGACGATGGCATGGTTTACCGACAACAACCGCACCGATGCGGAACCCGGCATGTCGTTCCCCACCGATGAGGTCGACACCAGCGAATTCGGGCAGGTCGATTTGAATGAGCTCTATCGTCAAGCACGGGAAGGCGACACGGAGACGCAAGCGGAAGCCAATCGAAAGCTCGGCATCGTGTTCAACGAGACCCTGCCGCGAATCCCCATCGCGCTCAACGCGCGCATCACCTACGGCATCGAAGGTGTCCGAGCCAAGGAAATCGATCCGGGCGAGTTCACCAACAACAACGTTTACGAGGACAACCCGATCATGTTGCGTCTCATGCGTGGAGAACTGGAGCTCGCCTGAGACGACGACTCTCACGAATCCGACTCCGGACACGACTCGGCGGGGCGGCCTCACTGGAAACCGCCCCCGCCGATATCGTGACTCTTATTTAACCCTGGTGCGGGTAGCTCCATTCGCGCGGAGGAACGAAGTTCTCCTTGATCGAGCGCGGGCTGACCCAACGCACGAGGTTCTGCCAGGAACCGGCCTTGTCGTTGGTACCGGAACCACGGCCACCGCCGAAGGGCTGCTGGCCCACCACGGCACCGGTCGGCTTGTCGTTGATGTAGAAGTTGCCCGCCGACCAACGCAGTTCGTCCATGGCGCCGGCGATCGCCTCGCGGTCGTTGGCGAAGACGCCACCGGTGAGCGCGTACGGCGCTACATCGGCCGCCTGCCGAACCACGGAGTCGAAGTCCTTGTCGTCGTATACGTAGACGCTGGTGATCGGACCGAAGTACTCCTCGCGGAAGACCTCGTGTTCCGGATTGGTCGCCTCGATGACCGTCGGCTGAACGAAGTAGCCCTCCGAGTCGTCCGCCGTACCACCGGCGATGACGTTGGCTTCGCTGTCGTCGGCCAGACGCTTGAACAGAGCGGTGTGCTTGTTGTAGGCGCGCTCGTCGATGACGGCACCACCGAAGTTGCTGAAGTCGCTGACGTCGCCGTACTTGATCTGCGAAGTGATTTCCAGCAGACGGTCGCGCAGGCCGTTTTCCCACAGGCTGCGCGGCATGTAGGTACGCGACACCGCCGAGCATTTCTGCCCCTGGTATTCGAAGGCACCGCGTGCGGTCGCCACGGCCAACTGCTCCAGGTCGGCGCTCGGGTGAGCGACGATGAAGTCCTTGCCACCGGTCTCCCCGACCAGACGCGGGTAGGCACGGTACGAGGAGATGTTTTCGCCGACGGTCTTCCACAGGTGCTGGAAGACGCGGGTGGAACCGGTGAAGTGAATACCACCCAGGTCGGGATCGGCCAGGACGACGTCCGAAATATCGGGCCCGGGGCCGGTCACCATGTTGATGACACCGTCGGGCAGCCCGGCCTCGGCCAGGATCTCCATCAAGAAGCTCGCGGCGAACTGCTGTGTCGTGGCGGGCTTCCACACCACGGTGTTACCCATCAGTGCCGGGGAGGTCGGTAGGTTCCCGGCGATGGCGGTGAAGTTGAACGGAGTAACCGCGTAGACGAATCCGTCGATCGGACGGTGGTCGGTACGGTTCCACATTCCACGGGACGATTCGGCCTGCTGACGGTAGATCCGCTCGGCGAACGCGACGTTGAAACGCAGGAAGTCGATCAGCTCACAGGCCGAGTCGATTTCAGCCTGGGCGGCGGACTTCGACTGTCCCAGCATCGTTGCGGCGTTCAGCGCGTCACGGTAGGGCCCCGCGATCAGCTCGGCCGCGCGTAGGAAGATCGACGCCCGGTCGGCAAAGTCCATCGTCGCCCAGGTGCGTTTGGCACCCTTGGCGGCGGCAACGGCCTGTGCGGCCTGGGAGCTGGTAGCCGCATGGGTCACACCGAGCACGTGGGAGTGTTTGTGAGGTTGGACGACCTTAATGGCCTCCCCCTCGCCCCGACGCCAATCGCCTGCGATAAACATGTCAAGGTCATGTTCTTTGGAAGCAAGCTCACTGAGTTTGGCCTGCAGACTGGCGCGCTCCGGAGTCCCCGGGGCATAGGTATTAACTGGTTCGTTCTTCGGAGTAGGGACGGTAAACAAAGCGTCCATCGGATTCTCCCATCGATTTGAAAGCATTTACTCGGGTTCGACCTGTGAATCGCAGGATAACGTATCCCGATAACACTAACGTAACGGACCTGATTCCCACTGTTCAGCACCCTCAATTCTGAATTTAGCGCGACTTCGCCCCGCGGCGCTACCACCTGAGACGAAAGAATCCCCTTCCGCCGCCGATAGACATAGGCAACACGTCGACCCGGCGTTGATGTACTTCTAATCTGCCTCTCCGTATGGTGAGGGAGTGACGGACTTGATTACCCCTGATAAAGGGGATACGACGACCGAACCCGGTTCAAAGGTACAGGTGGCCATCAGCGCCCTGATCGCCATGTGCTCCTGGTCCTGGCTGATCTGGACCCTGATCTCGCTGGGCAACGTCCTGTCCATGGGCGGTCGTCTGGATCAGACCGGCATTGTCCTTGTCGCCTCCACTCTGACTCCACCCACCCTGGCCGCCACGTGGGCGGGAGCCGCCACCGGCCTACTCCTCCGCGCGTGGAAGGGGCCGCGCCCGCTGTCCATCCCCATAGGTGGCCTCAGCGTGGGAATTCTCTCCTGGGTCGGTATCTTCGCCTACTTCGCCGCCGACCCCATTATTGCGACCATCATCGGGGCTCTGCTCCTCACCTGCGCTCTCATCGGATCTCTCTTCGCCGTTCCGCACCATCAGGAAAAGATTCGGGCAGCGCTCCTCGCCACCGCCGTCTTGATGGTGTTCATGATCCTGCGCGGTTGGCTGAGGCCGAAGACCGAGCAGTTCTTCAGCGAAGCCCTGGACAATTACCAGGCCTGGGCGACCTATCTACCTCTGGTCGCGGGCCTCGTCATCGGGATCGCCACGTTCGTCTACCTTCGACTACGGCAACGCCAGACGACTCTGTACGGTTACGTCTTCGCCGCCGCCACCCCTGGGCTGATCTGGTTGATCGCCGCCATCGCCACACAGGTAGGAGCGGAGTTGCTGGTCCACCAGCTCGCCGACGGCCTCAACCCGCTCGACCAAGCGTCACTCCATACCTCGGGGCGTTATGAGTACAACGGGGCGATGACCGTACTGTTCACTGGAACCGTCACGGCGATTCTGGCCTACGGGCTCTTGATTCCGAAAAGCTCGTCCAAGACGACGGCCAACTCCGACGGGTGATACCAGTCCAGAATCCGCTCTTCCAGCGCTTCCGCATCGACCGATCCTTCGGTTAGTTCGGCGCGAATCGTCGCCGCGACCTCGGCGTCGTCGACATGGATGGCCGCCACCTTGGGAAGTTTCACCGAACCCGAGGCTTCGGCGGCCGCCGTTTCCGGAATTTCACGGAGAAACCTGTCGGGGAGATCGGCGCTGACAACCACCCGCCGCGGATGATCTCGGCTCACCAGGTCGATGGACGCCTGAGCGGCCTCGGCGAACGCCGTGTACTCCAAGTCCTCGCGCGCTGCCTTGGGAAACGCCTGTGTGAGTGCCGAGGTCACCAGATATACGGGTGCGTCGAGTTGAACCTGCCCTCGATCCAGCAGTTCCCGCAACATTTCTCCATTGGCCGGCACATGTATTCGCGACATGCTTGAATTGTCGCCCATTGCCGCCGATGACATACGTCGCCCCGGTGGATTGCGAGGCCGTCAACCCACCGGGGACATCGTTTAATGCAGAAACGCGAAATACCCGAGGAATACCAGCATCAGTACATAGGTCACCGGGTGGACGTCTCTCCAGCGGCCTCGCGCGACCATGACGAGCGGGTAGAAGAGCAGCCCCAAGGCGATTCCATTAGAGATGGAGTAGGTCAAGGGCATGGCGATGACGGTCAAGAAGGCCGGGATGGCGTACTCCAGGCGACTCCATTCAATGTTTCCCAGCGATTTGGCCATCAGAATGCCGACCACGATCAAAGCGGGAGCGGTGACCTGCTCGGTACCGGCGATGACGGCGAATACCGGGAAGAAGAAGGCGGACAATCCGAACCATGCCGCCACCACGACCGAGGTCAGGCCGGTACGTCCCCCGGCCGCGACTCCTGCGGTGGACTCGACGTAGGCGGTGGTGGTGGACGTACCGATGACCGCTCCCGACATGGTGGCGATGGAGTCGGCACCCAATGCTCGCCCGGCGCGCGGAAGTCGGCCCTGTTTGTCCAAGAGTTCTGCCTGGTTGGCCACCGCGATGAGGGTCCCGGAGGTATCGAAGAAGTCGACGAACAACATGGTCAGCACCACAATGATCATCTGCGAGGTAAAGGCCTCCGGGAAATGTTCGATCGCCTGGCCGAATGTTTGGTCCAGGCCACCGGGCAGCGCCACGACCCCCGACGGCGCGTCGACCACTCCCGCGATCACTCCGACTAGAGCGGTCACGGCGATCCCGTAGAGAACCGCTCCCCTCCAGCCGATAACCAGAAAGATCACGGTGACGATCAGGCCGAACAGGGCCAATAGGGTCGCCGGCTCCCGGAGGTCGCCCAGAGCCACAAGGGTGTCGGGGTTCCCGACCACGATACCGGCGTTCTTCATCCCGATGAACGCGATGAACAGTCCGATACCGGCTCCTACGGCCAGTTTCATCTGCATGGGAATGGCATTGATGACGTATTCGCGAATTCCGGTGATCGCCAGAAGGAAAAACACGATTCCGGAAATCAGCGTTCCCGTCAGAGCCACCTGCCATGGAATACCCATCCCGAGTACCACGCTGTAGGCGAAGAAGGCATTGAGTCCCATCCCGGGAGCCAAGGCGATCGGGTATTTGGCCCACAGTCCCATCACCAAGGTTCCCACCACCGCCGACACCGCGGTAGCGGTAAAGACCGCCTGCATGGGCATACCCGCGGCCCCCAGATCCCCTTCGTCTCCCAGAACGAGGGGATTGACCGCCAATATATAGGCCATCGCCAAGAAGGTGACCGTACCGGCGAGGACCTCCCTGCCCATATTACTGTGGTGCAGACTCAAACCGAAATAGCGATCAATAACGTTGGTGGGCTTTGTATGCTGTTCCGGTGCGGTGGACGCGGCGTCTTCAGCCATATCCGGCAACTCCATATCGTTGTGCGGCGCCCCGGGCAGTAGGCGCATAAGGACAGATTAGGGCGTATATTGACACGTCGCTGAACCACACCCAATTTAACCGTTGCCCGGGAAGGGATGGTCAGCCCCTCTGCGAAGCGTCACTCAATTCGCTGGACCCACACTCGTGTGCGGAAGACCTCTGGCCCGAGCGGCTTGTCTGTCCCGGTGGATCTCCAGACCGTCGCAACGGCCACCGCCCGAACGCGCCGACCTTGTTCCCGCGCCCGTCCGATTCGACGGTCACGAGCCCATGCCACGGTCGACGGCGACTCCTCACGCAAGTATGGCCGGGCTGATGGGACAGCCCGGCCAATGGGTATGAAGAGAAGACACCATCGTCTCATTTGTGGAGACGCTTTTCAGCCGAATTCGACAAGTGCGCCAAGAACTTTGATTCCAATGATGTTGGGATTGATCCGGGGGCGAACATCATGGGCACCTATCAGTCGGATCGGCTACGACACTCTATTGAGCGCAGTCGGTCGGTTCACTTCCCAACACCGACACGCCGCACACGTTGATTTTGCCCGCGCCACGGAGGTCGATGGTGGCCAGTGCGATACCACTGTCGCCGCCAACCGGTTCCTCGGAAGCGGGAATCGAGTTGTCACAGTTCTGGTTGTCCACCGGTTTGTCGGTGGCGATGTTGATTCCGCATACCTGTATCTGACCGGCGTTACGGGCATCGACGTTGACCAGCGAGAGGGCTCCACTCGCCGGTGTCTCCGCTTCCGCGGACTGACGCCGCTCGGCCAATTCGTCACCGAGATAACGCTGGTCGTCACAGGCCGGATCGGCGGGGGCACCGTAATTCTGCAGTCCGCAGAACGTCGGCATGTCGAACTTGTCCTGTTCGATTTTGACGAGGCGGAAACCGCCCGATTCCTCCGCTCCCTCGGGAGCGGCCATTGCTGTACCCGCTGTCATGGCCAAGGTTCCCGCGGTCGCAACCGTCAGGGAGGCCACTATCGTCGAGGCAGCTGTGAGATTCTTCTGCATAATCATCCTCTTTGCCGGGCAAGTTCGTTGCGTTCGGCTGGCATCGTTCGATTTCCGCTGTAACGACGAAGGTGCTTACCGCAATGGGTAAGCACCTTCCAGTCACAGCGAACAAGTGCCTCTTTAGAGGTCACCCATGTCGTTCATGAGCATGTTCTTGTCGCCACCGTTGTCACCGTCACCGTTGCCGTCGTCCGGAAGTCCGGGGCCCTCGGTGATGTGGTCGGTGTTGTCGCAGTTCTGGTCGACCGACGTGGTGAGCGCGTTGCCACCACAGATCTGCCAGTGAGCGAAGTCCGAGATGTCGGCGTTGACGACCGACACGTCGCCGGCGTCCACACCGGACTGAGGCCCCTCGCCGATGTGGTCACGGTTGTCACAGTTCTGGCCGTACGAAGTGGTCAGAACATTGATGCCACAGATCTGCCAGTGCAGAGCGCTGGAGGCATCGATGTTGGCCAGGCTGACCGAACCGGCGTCGACGCCGGAGTTCTCGGCGGCCATGGCCGGAGTTGCGGCACCCGCGACGGCCAGTCCAGCGGCCGCTACCGCTGCGGTGGAAAGCGTTTTACGCATTGTCAATCCTTTCGCGAGTAACTTTTTACTCGGTGATGTGGTCGCGGTTGTCACAGTTCTGGTCGAGCGACGGGCTCACGGCCACGTTGCCGCCACAGATCTGCCAGTGAGCGGCGCTCGAGATGTCCAGGTTGCCCACTGAGACTTCACCGGCGTCTACACCGGACTGAGGTCCTTCACCGATGTGGTCACGGTTGTCACAGTTCTGCCCGTAGGACTGGGCGAAGGCGTTGATGCCACAGATCTGCCAGTGAGCGGCGCTCGAGGCGTCGACGTTCAGCAGGCTGACGTTACCGGCGTCGACGCCGGAGTTCTCGCCCGCCATGGCCGGAGCGGCAATACCGAGAGCGGCTACACCAGCAGCGGCGGCAGCGGAAGTAACAATCTTGCGCATGTTGTCTGTTTCCTTCGTTTTAGGATCAGTGGGCGGAGGCCCACGCGATTTTTCTGACAATGTCGGCACTTGACCGTGCGCGACGTACTGCTCTGTCGATGACGGATGGAATGAACACGAGTGTCTTCACATCAATCAGCGATGCCACAGTCATATCCGAATAGGACTGAACTCGTTTTGACATGACTCGTGCGCGGCTGGGAGTCCGACTGTTCACACCCGCCCGTGCGACTGTTGTGAGCGTTGCGTCCTCAGAGGTCGTCAAGTGGGTACGTGAGTCCCTCGGCGGTGCGACTCTCCTCCGAGTCCGCGTTCCCGATATAAGCCACTCAGCGACCCATGCCATGGGTCGAGCGTGACCGTGGGAATCACTGTCTGCGACAGTGGAGACGACAATGGCGATCGCGGGTTCCAGGTTCCTGGAGGACCCTGTATACACATTGCCGTCCAAGTCAATGTTCAATGACGTTGTCAGTACCGTGTCGACGCTGGGTTCGCGTCGCAGGTACGGTCGTAGAGAAAATCCGCCGTGTGCGTCAGAGGCGACCGGTTCAGAAACCGACGACGAGAATCGCGCCCGACCGTGGCCAGACACCCAGTGAACAGACCGAATTCCATGCGCCTCAAGCTTGTGGCTGCACCGGTGTCGCACAGCCGCCATTTCGGCCAGAATATGGTTGGCAAGCCCAGAGTGGAACTCACTTGACCGTTCACTGATCGCACGGGACATGGCGATCGATTTCGTTTCGGCACCGATTTCACCGACTGCGTTGGCGTCACACTCAAGGCGATCGGTACGGAACGAAGTCGAAACGATACTCCTCGGTCGGTACGCGACGCTGTGCCGCCTCGCGCCACATTCAACGCGCCATTGACCGTGGTGAACCATTCCGCCTCCTTTCCTTTGATCGCAGTGACATTCCGACGAATTCACTCGGTCCTCATCGAACCGCTTAGGGCGTTGTGCCCCTTGCACTAAATAGAACGAACCACGGGAAAAGGGGGATACGGCTGAAATAGGATTTTTTGGCGCATAATAGGTGAAATCTCCTCTTGTCGTTTAAACATCGCCCACCACCTGGGGTTTCGCCGGCGATCCTCGTGCCCGAGGGTGGCGATGCGATTACAGAATATGTTGTATTCCACAACCACACGTGTCGGGCGTATAACACGACAAAGGCGGTCGTGAGCCCAGAAATTCGACTCACGACCGCCCTAAAGGGACTGTATTGGATCAGTAAACGGACGTTACCTGATTTTGCCGCCTAGATATGATCCTTGATCTCCGGATAGATCAGGTGCGAGCTGACACCCGAATTGGGGCATCCCCCGAAATGATGTAGCGCGACGACCTTATGCGATTGACTCGACAGCACCGGCGACCCGGAGGAGCCGAACTCGGTGTCGCAGTAATAGGCCACGTCCGTGCCCTCGATGTAGCCGTCATACCCGACCCCCGAGACAACGCAGTTACCGCCGTCAGAGGACGATTCCACCGCGATTTCCGTCGGTCGCCCACCCGGATGCTGCGGGATGTAGATCTCCTCTCCACGTCGCGTCCTGTCCTTCTCCAATTCGAGATGGCCGAGGTCGTCGACGGCGGAGAAGTCGCTGACCGAGAACAGGGTGTAGTCCAGGTTCCGATTGGTCTTGATGACCGACTGACCTCGCACCTTTGTCGGAGTCCGAGGAGTCGTATTGGTACACGAACGACAGTCGTAGTCGAACCACACCTCGGTCCGTTTGGCCTCCCAATCCTGACTGAAACAGTGATTGTTGGTCAGCAGGCGATTGCGCTCGCTGACCTTGAAGGCGGTGCAGAGGACGGTACCGTCGACCAACAGTCTGGCGACGGGATCGGTCTGTCGCACCATGGTGGGATGGCTGTCCTCATAGCACGGTGCGGGACGTCGATCGACCGTGCCGCAGTTGCTTTCCGGGCTACGGGTGGAAGCGGCGTGATCGAGCATGATGTCGTCGATCGCTTTCCGGCCGTATCCGTAGGCGACCTCGTCGATTGAGACGCCCAGATCCTTCGGAGTCACCGACGGCTCGTGGACCGACAACTCCACCAGGGCCCGATCGCCCGTCACCGACATCGCCCAATCGTCGACGACCGTTTCGGTATAGGTGTGCACCTCCGAACGGTCCGGATTGTAGACGGTCAGCGAATCGCCGTCCATGAGCGCCAATTTTTCGAAATGCACCTTGACGTAGGAGGCGCCTTCCTCAACGAATTCCAGTACCCGGTTTCCATCGGAGTACTCGTCATAGTCCAGAGACTTATCGACCGAAATCCTTTCTCCGACCTGGATGACGGAGGAGAGGGCGTCGTCGACCTCCACCGAGTCCACCGAATCGGTGATCCGCTCTCCCACAGCCACATCGAATCCGAGACGAAGGGCCACAGCGTTCGGAGTCACCGTCACTGCCACGATCAGAGCCACGACCGCCGCAAGCGAAGAGACAACTATCTTTCTCCTCCGACGGCGCGACGAGCTCGGCGTGGACCCGGTTCCAGGTATCTGTGAAGGCACAATCTCCCCCTTGACACGATGATGATTCATCGGTTCAACGATTCACTGAGGCCTGGGTTACTTGACGCGACGACTTTTCACCCATACGAAAACGGGTGCGACGACTGGGAGGAGTCGCCGCACCCGTTACGGTCCCGCCCGAGCCGAACTGGACGGTCTGTGCCGGTGCTAGCCCTTCACGGCTCCGCCGGTCAATCCGGAGACGATATAGCGCTGCAGGCTGAGGAAGATGGTGACGGTCAATACCGAGGCCAATAGCGTTCCCACGGCGAACATGCCGCGATAACTCTGATCGGCGTGCTCCCCCACCATTGTTTTCAGTCCCAAAGCCAGCGTCCATTCGCTGCGGTCGGTCAAGAAGACCGACGCCAACACGAAGTCGTTCATGGTGCCCACAAAGGCGAGGATGCCGGAAATGGCGATGATCGGCGCCGCCAGAGGCAGGATCACCCGGAAAAAGATCTGGGCGTGGCTGGCACCGTCGATACGCGCCGCTTCGTCCAACTCCTTGGGAATCGTGTCGAAGAATCCCTTCATCAGCCAGGTGGAAACGCCGAGAGCACCACCCATGTACACCATCAGAAGGCCCAGCCGGGTATTGAGGCCCATGGCCGGGTAGTAATCGCCGATATTGCTGAACAGAATGTACAACGCCACCATGGCAAGGAAGGCGGGGAACATCTGAATCAGCAAGAGAAACAGCAGATACGGGCGGCGCCCACGAAATCGGAAACGACTGAACGCGTATGCCGCCAGCGAGGACACCAGAATCGAGAGAAACGCCGCCGTACAGGCGATGACGATTGTGTTTCCATACCATTCCAGGAAGGGCGTCTGCGGATCGCTGAACAGCCGCTTGAAACTGATGAGGCTGAACCCGTTGGGCATCAGGCTTTCCGACGGCAGGGTGCCCTTGGGATTGAACGCTCCCACCACAATGTAGAGAATCGGAATCAGGGCGTACAGACACACCACTACGGCCACGGCATGGCGCCAACCGTTGGTTTTGAGCCATTTGCGGAACGGCGGCTTGTTAGTCGTACGGCTCACTGGAACACCTCTTCTTGCTTAGCGGTGAAGCGGAACATCGCCGCCGACATCGTCGCCACGATGAGGAAGATAAAGATACTGATGGCTGCGGCGAAACCGTAATCCGGATTCACACCTTCGAACGCCATACGGTACGTATAGCTGATCAACAGGTCGGTGCCACCGACCTCGTCGCCCACCCGCAAGGGATGACCACCGGTGGTCAGGATGATGGCGTTGATGTTGTTGAAGTTGAAGGCGAACGCCGAGATCAACAGAGGAGTCAGCGATACCAGCAGCAGTGGCAGGGTGATCGAACGGAACGCCCGGAAGCCGCTCGCTCCGTCGATACGGGCCGCCTCCAGAGTGTCGCTGGGGAGAGCTTGCAAGGCCCCCAACGAAATCAAGAACATGTACGGGAATCCGAGCCATAGATTGATGAACAGCACCATGAAACGCGCCGTCCACACTCCGGACAGCCAGTTGACGTCCCACCCCAAGGCGTTGTTGATCAGGCCGTATTCATTGTTGAACATCTGCTCCCACACCATGAACATCCCAAACGCCGGCATCGCGTACGGCAGGATCATGATCGTGCGATAGAGCTTGGTGCCCTTCATGTCCGGTTTGTTCAACGCCATGGCACAGGCCAGGCCCAACATGAACGTCAGCAGTACCGAACCGGCGGCGAAACCGACGTTCCAGAGGAATACCCGAGCGAAGGGATTACGGATGTCGGGATCGGTAAAGACCTTGGTGAAGTTGTCCAGGCCCACATTGACCTTCCAACCCGCCAAGGCGCGTTGCCCGTCCTCGTTGTAGAAGGCACCGCGATCGTTGTTCGCCGTCCACACTTCCCCGGTGGCGGAGTCGGTGATGCAATCGCATTCGGCATCGTAGCTTCGACTGGAGGTGCCTTCAAAGGCGGTGAAGCCCTGCACGTTGATGCCGCCACCGTCATCGGTGGGCACGGCGATGGCCTCCACTTCGTCGATTCGCTCGTTGACCTCGGTCTTCGGCCAGATCCGATAGCCTTCGGCATCGGTGATGCGCCCCTCCGCGTCCACGTCCGTTTCCGAATCGGGGAGAGAGTCGAGGCCCTCGTTGTCCCCCACCCACCGACTGTCGTCGGCGGTATTGGTGAGCAACAAGGCGAGGTCGCCCTCACTGGACTCCCCCACGGCGTACAGATACGTCGGTGAATCAGGGTCGCGTTGGAGCCCGGCGGCGATGGTGGCGTCGATGGCTCCGTCTTTATCGAGTCGGTGACCGTCACCGTAATTGGTGACGGCGGTCGTGGCGGTCATGATGACCGGGACGATCTGGAAGAACAGAAGCAGAAGCGTTCCCGGAACCAGGTATTTGAGGGGTATGAAGCGACGTTGCAGGTAAACGTAGTAGACAATAGCTACTACGGCCGCTTCGACGATCAGCCAACCCCAGGCCTGTTTGCTGATCAATGGCAGTGCGGCCCAGACAGCCAGGGCCGTTGCCAGACCAAGTGCGGCGATTTTGAGAAGGGCTCCGCTGACGGTCGTGCTGGCGCGGGCTGTCTGAGCCACAGCCGAAGTCTCAGTGCGCTTGGTCATCGTCTCACTTTCGGGGGTTACTCGGCTTTTTGAGATTCGACTTGTTCACGTACCACCTGAGCAGCGGTCTCGGCTGCTTCTTCACCGGTAGACGCTCCGTCGACCGCGTCGGCGATGGCACGCCCCAGCGGCTCCCAAACGGCTCCCATGGCGGGAATGTTCGGCATGGGGATGGCGTCCTCACCGGCGGCGGCAAAGCCGGCGGCCACATCGTTGCCGTCCGTGTAGCTCTCGGCGGCCTCCAAGTGGGCGGGGACGCGGTTACCGTCCACGGCCAGGATGTCGATGAATTCCTCGTCCATCAATGCGGTGGTGACGAAGTCAAGCGCGGTGGCCTTGTTGTCGCCCTCCGGGTTGACATAGAAGCCTTGAGCCCCGAGGAAGGGAGCGGCGGGCTCCTGACCGTCGAAACCGGGGATGGCGCCGACCTCGAAGTCGACTCCGGCATCACGAACGGTGTTGATGGCCCAGGGCCCGGAGATCAGGTAAGGCGCATCGCCTTCGGTGAACAGTTCGAAGGCGTTCTCGTGGTTCACCGAGGTGGAGAGAACGTCGTCCGCCCCCAGTTCAGCGAACTTCTCCAAGGCGTCGATGCCGCCCTGGGAGTCGATACCGATGTCATCGGCGTCGAACCCTTCACTGGGGTCGTATCCGAACAGGTAGCCGCCCATGGACGAGTACAGCGGATACGCGTGGTAGGGATCGCCGTCCTTGCCTTGCGGCACGATCAAACTGCGATCGGTACCGGCGGCCTCGGCGTCGGCCAGAAGGTCGTCGAAGGTCTCGGGCTGCTCGGGCGCCAGTTCGGTGTTGCGGATGAGCCCCAGATTCTCTACGGCATATGGGAAACCGTAAACCTGCCCGTCCACCGTATAGGCGCTGACGGCCGTGGAGTTGATCG
This sequence comes from Haloglycomyces albus DSM 45210, assembly GCF_000527155.1. Classification (NCBI taxonomy): domain Bacteria; kingdom Bacillati; phylum Actinomycetota; class Actinomycetes; order Glycomycetales; family Glycomycetaceae; genus Haloglycomyces; species Haloglycomyces albus. The sequence continues at coordinate 622,727 of NZ_AZUQ01000001.1, forward strand.
CGTCGCGCTGCTTGTCGTCGAGGAAGATCGGTTCGGCCCCTCCGGCGGAGACGAGCGCACCGGCCCAGTCGGGAGCCCCTACGACGATATCGGGGCCCTCGTCCTGTTCGATGGCGGCAAGGTAGGACTCTTGCAGTTCTTCGGCGTATTCCTTGACTTCGACGTCGATATTGTAATCGGCCTGCACGGCCTCAATGGCGTCGTTGATGATCGGCCCTTGAGTTTCGTCGGCCCAGATGACGAGTTCCTGACCGTCGAAGTCGGTCCCCTCGTCACTTGAGTTGGAGTCGTCGTCGCCTCCTCCGCACGCCGAAGTGGCGAGCAGGGCGGAGGCGGCGATCCCCGCGCCCCAGGCACGCGGATGGAACAGAAGTGGGGTGCTTGTGGTTTGCTTTCGCTGCATGGGTTCAGTCTCTCCTCATTGAGATCATCCTTGCGGCCGCTTCAAGGAACACCGCAAGGTGTATCTTCGCAGGCTAATTAAGATATCCACACCACATGCGTGAATGTCTCGTGTAATTGACATTACCCACACCATCAAAATGTTGCAAGTACTGGAAATCTTTGCAACCAAATTGTTAACAACTTTCAGATACGCTACTCTGGAAACCATGCGCCTACGACTCACCGATGTTGCTGAACAGGCCGGCGTCAGCGAAGCGACCGTCTCCCGGGTCCTCAACAACAAACCCGGAGTTGGCACTCGCACCCGGAACAACGTGCTGACCGCCCTCGACGTTCTGGGTTACGAACGTCCGCCCACTCTCCGGCGGCATGCCGTCGGCCTCATCGGACTGATCGTCCCCGAACTCGACAACCCCATCTTTCCCCTCTACGCCCAGACGATCACCACGGTCCTCTCCGGCTCCGGCTACACGCCGGTACTCTGCACCCAATCCCCCAGCGGGGTCAGCGAGGACGAATACATCGACATGCTGACCGAGCGCGGAGTCGCCGGAATCATGTTCGTCTCCGGGCTCAATTCCGATACCCACGCCGAGGTGGATCGCTATCACGAACTCATCGACAAGAATCTCCCCTTGGCCTTCATCACCGGACAGCCCAAGGGCATCGACGCCCCGACCTTCAGCGCCGACGACACGCACGCGGCCCGCACTGCCGTGGAACATCTCGTCAGCCTGGGGCACAGCGATATCGGGCTCATCTCCGGACCGGAAAAATTCTGGCCGGTCAAACGCAAGATCGAAGGCTACCAACAGGGCATGCGCGACATCGGCCCCGAGCGGATCGAGTTGACCCTCTTCAGCGAGCAGGGTGGCTACGCCGCCGCCGAACGGCTACTGGACAAGGGAGTGACCGGCATACTCTGCGGCTCGGACATGATGGCCCTGGGTGCCGTCCGCGCGGCCCAAAACCGGGGCCTGTCGGTCCCCGGGGACGTATCGATTGTCGGCTACGACGACTCACCCCTCATCTCCCACACCTCTCCGTCACTGACGACTCTGCGGCAACCGGTGCGTGACATTGCCACCGCCGCCACCCGCGCGCTCCTCGAAGCCATCGACGGAGCCTCCACTCCGACAGCGGAGTACCTCTTTCGCACCGAACTCATCGTTCGTTCCTCAACCGGCGCACCGCGCACGTAACCTCCAGAAAGGACACTCCGGTATGGATCTCAAATGGTGGCAGGACACCGTCATCTATCAGGTGTACCCCCGCTCGTTCAAGGACGGCAACGACGACGGCATGGGCGATCTGCCGGGCGTCACCGAACGCATGCCCTACCTCGCCGCTCTCGGGGTCAATGCGATCTGGCTGTCCCCCTTCTACACCTCGCCGCAGAACGACGCGGGCTACGACGTCGCCGACTACCGCGACATCGACCCGCGGTTCGGTACCCTCGCGGACTTCGACCACATGCTCAAAACCGCCCACGACAACGACATTCGCATCATCGTGGACGTGGTTCCCAACCACACCTCCAGCGACCACGCCTGGTTCCAAGCGGCTCTACAGGCGTCGCCGGGGAGCCGGGAACGGGAGCGCTACCACTTCCACGACGTCGACCCGAGCGACCCCGACACCCCGCCCAACAATTGGCAGTCCATTTTCGGCGGGCGTGCCTGGTCGAAGACCGACGACGGAAAACAGTGGTACCTCCATCTGTTCGACTCCAGTCAACCCGACCTCAACTGGGACAACCCGGAGGTGAAAGCGGAGTTCGAATCCATCTTGCGTTTCTGGCTCGATCGCGGTGTGGACGGCTTCCGTATCGACGTCGCCCACGGAATGGTGAAGGCCCCCGGGCTTCCGGACACCGGCGGCGACGGCTCGATCGAAATGATCGGCACGACGCAGGCACCCTTCTTCGACCAAGACGGCGTCCACGACATCTACCGTTCATGGCGTCCCATCATCGACGAGTACGACGGGGACCGGATCTTCGTCGCCGAAGCGTGGACCGACTCCGCCGAACGGCGAGCGCTGTACCTACGCCCCGACGAACTGCACCAGGCGTTCAACTTCGACCTGGTGTTGGCCGATTTCCAGGCCGAGGCGTTCCAGACGGCCGTGGACACCGAAATCGCCAACAACTCCGGAGTGGGCGCTCCCTGCACCTGGGTGCTGTCCAATCATGACGTGCAGCGTCATGTGACCCGCTACGGCGACGGTGAGGTCGGTCTGGCGCGGGCCCACGCGGCCACGGCGTTCCTGCTGGGGCTGCCGGGCGTGGTGTACGTCTACCAGGGCGAGGAATTGGGACTCAACGAGGTCCTCGACCTGCCCGCCGACGTACGTCAGGACCCCACGTTCCACCGCACCGGCGGCGAACAGATCGGACGCGACGGTTGTCGTGTTCCCTTGCCTTGGGAGAACAGTGGACCGTCGCTCGGCTTCGGCGACGCCTCCGGGTGGCTGCCCCAGCCGGAGGGATGGGGCGAGAAGTCCGTTGCCGCGCAAGAGGACGACCCGAACTCCACGCTCAACTTCTACCGTCGGGCGATCGCACTACGGCACGAGACCCGCGCGGAGCGTTCCGGGACGGTGTCCTGGCTCCCACATTCGAAGTCGGACGTACTGGCCTTTGACAACGGAGCCCTGGTCTCAGTGACCAACTTCGGTTCCGAGGCCGTCTCCATCGCCGACCTCATGGAAGGCCGCGAAATCGCCCTGTCCACCCAGGCGGTGGAGAACGGGAATCTCCCCGGCAATGCCGCCGTGTGGCTGAAGTAGCCTCGTCGTTTGCATTGAGCCGCGCAGCCCTACTGTGCGGCTCAATGTGTTTCCCTCGAATTTAAACGCCCGGCCCCCGACGACGCAGTTCGTCGACACTGGTCATAGCGTCACGCAATTCCGCGAACCAGTCCTCGGCATGTTGTTCCACCAGCCGCACGCACCAGGCGAGCGCGTCCGACCGCGAGGACGCCACACCCGAACCGACGAGGGTGTCGAGGACGAGTCGTTCGGGCTGTCGCAGACGAGCGGTGACGGGAACCGACTGGTGCGTGAAGACCATGGTGGTTCCCCCACAGCGCGCGCCCCAGGAGGCTTGCCGTTGATAGCGGTATTGAACTTGCTGGGCCACTTGAACGCGAAGGTCGCGGGTCGCTTCACGAAAGCGGGAGATACGGCCCTCTTCGGTCGCGGCGCGGTCGGAGTCGGTGGCGTCGCCGGGATGTTCGGGAGCCGGCAGGGGGCACACGATGATCATTTCGTCGCGGTCCACGGTGAGCTCGGGTAGCCCGGCTATCCAACCGTCCGGGATGATGCCGTAGATCCAGGCGGCGGCGTCATCGGTGGCGGGTAGCGGCCCGTAATGCCATGAGGCCGTGTTCTCGTGTGCCATGCGAAGGTCTCCTCGATGGTGCTGTGCGGTGGTGGTCGATCCGCTGGATATGGAACAACCAGGTCCTTCGAGGATTACAGGTGTGTGCCACCCTCGCAAATATCCAGTTGAAGCGGTGGTTCAAAACTCCTTGTCAAGCGAGGCACGGGCAATAGTAGATCGCTACGGCGTGACGGTCGACGACCTCACCACTGTGTGCCCAGCGTTCGTATACGCCGCGTTCGACCGCATTCACGTTCAGCTGCGCGAAATCGTTCATATTGGGCTGTACGAGACGCAATCGCAGCCATTCGTCGCGATTGTCCACCACCACGCAGTCCACCCCCTTCCACGTGGCCTTGACGTAGAAACGCTGCGGCGCCGCGACGGTCGTAGGCGTGGTGTTGCCGGGAAGGAAAGTAACGAAGACGTCGTTGTCGAACCGGTTGCGCCCGAACCCCAGATCCGCGATCGCCGCTACCTGCCGCCCTTCGTGAACGGCCACCAGTCCGCTCCACGGGTTCGGTTCCACGAAGAACCGAGTGCGGTTACCGGTGTTGCCGGGTATTCCGCCGAGCAGGCGACGCCATTGGGAACCCGCCATGCGTTCCCAAGTACCTGAGGTCGCTTGGTACTGGAAAAGCGGTACTTCCTCCCCTTGACCGGTATAGGCGACGATCTCGGCCCCACTGGTCAGCGGGATCTCGGCGAAATCGGCGGTGGCGAACTCGGGAACCAGTTCGGTCGGCGACGGGAGGAATCCGGTTCCCACGATGAGCGCGCCCCGGCGCTCGCGGCTGCGGAGTCCGGGCAGTCCGGGGAAGGTGGTGACGTCGGTGGGCACGTAGTCGGTCTCGGATACGGCGTTCCATCTCAGGGCGTAGGAGATCGTCGCTCCGATGTCGGGGTCTCCGGCGAGCGCCTGGCGTTGCTCCGGAAGGCGCAGATGTGCGGTGTCGAACTCGCGGAAGCAGATTCCCGACACCGTGGCGGCGGAGTTGAGTTGCCGCGAGACTTGGGCGGCGCTCATCGGTTTCATCATGCGCGTGCCGCGTCGGACGCGGGCGGTGCTGCGTACGTTCCGCACGAGGTCGCGTTCCGGGGCGGTCAGATTGACCTTCTGAGTGAGGTTCTGGAGCGTCACGCTGTCGGTATGGGAATGGATGGGAAGTGACAGCGGTACGTCGGGATAGGCCACGTAGGGCTCGTCGGGCTGAATGACTTCGGTTCCGTGCACGTAGCGGTGGAAGCAGCGCTCGTACGGTGTGAAACCTTCGGCGGGATAGGGTGTGAACAGTTCATAGGCGGCACCGTCGGCCAACAGGCGGGCGTCGTATTCATGGCCCTGCCAGGAAGCGACGGTGTCACTCGGTATCGTTGCTGTTGTAACCACGGTTACCGATGTTACGAACCGTGCATGAACATGTAATGAATTATGTTTGACGCGAAGGCAACACATGGCTGATGGTTAGTTCTCTTTTGGTGTCGATTCCATTTCGGAGATACGGGAGGTCAATTCCCTCAGTTCCGCTTCGATCTCGGAGTTCCGCGTTGACAAAGCCACGCCTTCCTCGCGGGCCATATCCAGCTTGACGTCCAAACGGGTCTTCGCTTCCGCAAGTTCGTCACCGCGAGTGCGCGCCTGCTGGAGTTCCTCCCGCAATTGGGCATCGTTGTGCCGAGCCACCGCCAACTGCCCGATCAGCTCTTCGATGCGCTCATCGCGCTCCGAAATCGTCGACTTGGCCTGTCCGGTTTCGTCTTCGGCAACCCGCATGCGTTCTTGAGCTCGCTGTACTTCGGCGTCGGCGCGCGTCACGGTTTCATGCGCCTCAGCGCGAGCCTGCTCAGCTGCGGCGCGGTGTCGCTCCGCTTCCGCCTGTGCCGATTGAGTCGCCTGGCGGGCTACGTCTTCCGACTCCTCGGCGGACCGCATACGTTCTTCCGCTTGACGGGCGGCCGTTCGCGACGCCTCGGCCTCACTCCGGGCCCGGTCGCGTTCCGCTTCAGCCTCGGTCACCTGTTCCTCGGCCTGTGCGACCGTCTCCTCGGCGGCGTGAATCCGTTCCTCGGTCTCACGTTTCAACGCCACACCGGCGTCGACGGCTTCCTTGGCCCGCTTTTCCGCCTCCTCGGTGACCTCCTGGGCGGCTTTAAGATCGTGGCGGAGCTGTTCGTTCTCCGCCTGGGCGTCGGTCAACCGCGAGGTGAGTTCATCGCGTTCGGCGCGAGCGGCGGTGACGGCATCGGCCGCTTCGGCGCGCACGCGCGCCAGCCGGGCCTCCACTTCGGCGGGGTCCGTTTCCGCCTGGAGGGCTTCCGCCAAGGGGGCCAACGCCGACGTCAAGGATTGTTCGACGTGTTCGTACAGCTCTTCGGCGCGGGCCAGCGCGCCTTCCAGGCCGGGGGTGGCACGCCGAAGTTCGCGTTGGCGCTTGGCCTGTCCCGCGCAATCGCCTTCGGGGCAATAGATCCGAGGCCGTCCCCTGCCTCGTTGTTGCGGGATCGGCTTTCCACATCGCTTACAGAGAGTGACTTCCTGTGCCATCGCCTCAGTCTAGTCGTCGCTCATTGTTCGGAATACGGGCGCGGGTCCATTTGAGATCCAATACGGACAGACTATTTAAAGCCACGGTGCATGGCGATCGAACCACCGGCCAGGTTCCGCCAGGCGACCTTACGGTATCCGGCGGCGATGATCCACTGGGCGAAGGAATTCTGGTCGGGCCATTCCAATGTCGTTTCCGCCAGGTACTTATACGCCTCCGGGTCGGAGGAGACGATTTTGCTGGCCCAAGGAAGAAGGTGCTTGACGAACACGCGGTGGCCCAGTTTGGTCACCTTGTTCACGGGAGTCGACGTTTCCAGAAACACCAGTCGCCCACCGGGTTTGAGGACACGATAAGCTTCGCGAAGTATTGCATGGGGATCGTTGCTGTTGCGGATAAAGAACATACCGGTGACGGCGTCGAACGAATCGTCGGCGAACGGCAGGGCCGTGGCGTCGGCGGCCACCAACGGTACGTCACGGTTGCCGTGTTCGCGCATCATACCGATGGAGATGTCGACCCCGATGACGTCGGCCCCGGAGGCGGCCAGCTCGGCGGTCGAGACCCCGGTGCCCGCACCGAGGTCCAGGCAGCGCTCGCCCGGCCGCAGGCTCAGCGCCTCGCGAGTCAATCGCCTCCAGCGCTTGTCCTGGCCCGCGAAGGTAATCGTATTGGTGCGATCGTATTTGGGAGCCACTCGATCGAACATGGCCGCGACCCGTGGTGCCGCCTTGTTCGAAACGGTCGGCGAGGGTTCTGGATTTTGTCGTGGTTCGGTCACGTAACCAGGGTTGCATACGGACATACAAAACATCCGCCGGAGCCCACGTGTGTGGAATCCGGCGGATCAAGGGGCTGGGGGCCGCGTGCCCTCCGGGGGAGTGCGGTTCAGGGGGACTCGGGTGGTAGACACGCGACCCGCCAGTAGGTCTTTTATTATTTGTTATGTCTCCAGGATGCCGGAAGGGATCTCCCAATTCCATGCTTGATTCCGAACCGTTATGCTACGTAATCAAAGCGATAGGAATTTAGTGCAGACAGTCACATTTTCGAAGCAATTTTGTACCGGCACGAGCTGAATGTTCCGAATTACCGTTTCAAAGAAGCGACAGGCCGAGTACCGAATGGCTACCGCTGAGTGTGTAATTATTCTATCAAGCGCATGTTGACGCATAACCGGTGCACCCCGCCGAGGCGGATACAGCTATGGCCGGGGCACCCAGGCGCCCCGGCCGTCCACATTAAATGAAAATCCGGATCAATCGTGCTTGTGAAGACGCCCTTTTGTCACCGTCGCCGTGCATTGTCCGGCGGATTTCTCCACAAAACTGCGGTACGGGTTATCGCCCGGTTTGATCGCGAAATGCGCGAGGTCGGCGCGTTTGCCTTCCGCCAATTCACCGATATCGTCGCGGCCTAGAGCACGCGCGCCTCCTTGAGTAGCCGCACGAACCAGCCATTCGCTGAGGCCTTCACCGGAATCGCCTTGGGACAGGGCCGCCTGCCGCAAAGGCAACAGCTCCCCCGCCACGTCCAGATCGGGTGACGAGGCTCGGGAGTCTGTACCGATGGCGATGGAGTTGCCCTCCGCGCGGTAGGCCGCTACCGGCGGCACGCCCGCTTCCAAACGCTGGTTGGACCGGATGCAGAGCGCCACCGACGTATTCGCCTCGCGGAGTAGACGACGGTCCTCGGCGTCGAGATGGACGCCGTGGGCAACGTGGCAATCGTCGCCCAGCCAGTTGAGCTTGTCCGCTTCCACGGCCGGGGAATGATCGGCGCCGCGCGATTCTGACAGATCCATCGTGAGACCGGCGCGCCGCATCATGAAAGAGAACGGGCCCGCCCCGCGCCGCACGTAAAGGTCCTCGTGCCCTGACTCCGCCAGGTGCGGGTGGAGACGCAGTTCCAGGGTTCGCGCCAGTTCGGCGAGTGACGAAGCGACCGAGCTCGAGAGGGTGTAGAGGGCGTGTGGGCTCACGCCGATGGCGATATCGTCATTGTGTTTGGTCGCCCGGGTTTCGGTCAGGACGTCGCGCCACTCGCTACGGTTCGTCTCCCACGTCGTGTCGTCCTGAAACAGCGCTTCCCAGTACAGAATGCCGGTCAGGGGTGAATCGAGCAGGGCCGGGAACGCCGCAGCAGGGGTGACGATGTCGGCCACGGCCGTCGTCCCATGGCGCAGCGATTCCTGTACACCCGCCCGGGCCGACTCGGCCCAGTCGTTCTCGTCCATTTCTGGATTGCGCACCGCGAACTGCTGAATCCATTCAAAGAACTCTTTGTCGGACTCGTACATGTCGGTGTAGCTGCTGTAACAAAGGTGGGTGTGGGCATTCACCAACCCGGGGGTAAGCATTCCGTCGAATCGGGTCACTTCACCGTCGGGAGCATCGTCGGCGGGCCCGACATAGGCAATATATCCGTCGTCGTCCACCGCGACGGCACCATCGGCGATCGGGTCACGTCCGATGGGAAGAACCATGGGAGCGGCATAAATGTGCATGACTTCGAGGGTAGAGCGTGAGAGGGAAACCCACCAACTCCGGTCCAAGGGGTAAACAGAAACTTGATCGGATCCCGCATCCTACTGCGCATATTGAGGCGGAACTTGATCGTTCCTCATTCGTTGGTCCTTGATATGAATGATTCTCCCGGCATGGACATGCGGCGATTGTCGCCTGTCGCCCAAGAAGCCCTGCGCCTGCGCGTGATGCACGCTGTCGTTAACGGCATGGACCCTGATGAGGCCGCCCGAGTGTTCTGCGTATCGACCAATTCCATCGCCAACTGGCAAGACCGATACGAACAGGGAGGAGGGGACGCGCTCCGGTCGCGACGGCCGGGCCCCGGGCCGCCGGCCTGGCGAGGGCACCAGAATGTCCGCCTGGGAAGAAAAGGCCATCCTCGACAGTCTCCTGATACACACACGCCTGAGGATGTCGGCATGGACGGCAGGCTCTGGACCGCCCGTTCAGTCGCCGGCCTGGCCAGAGAACTGTTCGGAGCCATCTACACCGATCGAGGCATGCGCAAACTCCTGACACGGTGGGGGTTCAGCTTCCAGCGCCCGGACAAGCGCGCCGTGGAGGCCGATTGTGAATCCCAGCGCGTGTGGGTCGAACAGTCCTGGCCTCTGCTGCGGCAGAGACCGACAGACGAAGGAGCGCCGATTGTCTTCGCCGACCAGGTCGGGATCCACTCCGACCTTTATGGCCGCACCTGGGGACGCCGGGCCCATACCCCGGTTCTGCCCCAGACGGGAAACAGATTCGGCATCAACGCCATGAGCGCCATCTCCATGCAAGGAACGATGATGTTCACCGCCTGGCAAGGCTCTTTCACGACCGACGTGTTCCTGACGTTCCTCAACCGCCTGATCACCACAGTGGAGCCGACCATCCACCTCGTGCTCGACGACACTCCGTACACCGGTCTAATGCCGTCCGGAACTGGGTAGCCACCCGTTCGGAGGCGATTGAACTGCACTTTCTGCCTCCATATTCTCCTCAGTTGAACCCCGACGAGATGGTCAACGCCGACCTCAGACGGGATCTGGCCGACCAGTCCATAACCAATGTACGACGGATGAAAGCCGCTGTACGGTCGTTCTTCTGGAGCGTTCAAAAGCAAAGCGACCGAATCAAATCATACTTCCACGGCAAGCACGTCAGATACACACTAAGAACCACCTAGCTCCGACTCAATATCACTAACTATGATCTACCTCCATACAAATGCCAGGTTGCAGAGGCATTCACGCAACTAGTCTTCCATTGAGCCGTCTCCAAAACGATCTCGACAGTACTTTACCCAGTCGTCCTCCGAATCGGCATACGACCACGGACGCGAACCCGGTACATCCCAATCAATCCGATCATCCGGCCATTCGGAAAACGCCGGTTCGCCACACCACCCGAGCTCATCACGACGAAACAGCTCCCCATACTCTTCACCAGCGGACGTCAAGAAAATACTCAGTCTCGTCAGGATGTTCTTTCCCCAGGTAACGTAGTCCATAACCGATTCAAACCGTGGCAGACGTTCGACAACGTCCCCGTCGATCCGCATCACCAGCAACCCCTGATCTGACAGTATCTCCAAGGTTTCCAAACCGATCAGCGCTGACTCGCCACGATGGAAGCGCGCAACGTCCCTCACCTCGCGACGCTTTGCCAAAAACCCCCCGAAATCGGTCAGTTCAAAAGGATAGCCTTCCACCAACTCCGGCAAATACTCGACCGGAGAGTCCACCTCAGCCGCGAACCAAGGTAGTGTGAGGTATCTGTGTACAGAAACGGCGGCCAATGCTTCAACCTCCATCAGACTAATGGGGTTCTGCGCCATACGCCGCAACAGCAGTTTTGCAGCGATCTCACGATAGATAGCGGACTTTTCGCGATATGCCTTTTCAGTCGACGCAAACTGTATCCAGTAATCGTTGGTTGCCCAGTAGGAATTCGGTAGCTTACGCACCCACTCTTCCAGTGCTGCAATCTGTGCGGCCATATTGTCATACTTGTCTTCGCAGTAGTGGATAACCGCATAGCCCTCTTTAAGGAGAGCTATAATCGCATTGAACGCATCTCGAACCGCGTCGTAAACCCATTCGCCCTCCAAGTCCTTCGGGTCAGGATCGGATGGCACTTTTCCGTCATACAATATTCCAGGAAATTCCGGGCGCGACTCATCGTGGAATACAATCCCTTCACGACCAAACCGATAAACGGAATAGACCATTATTCCAAGAGAATAAAGTTCATGCTCTCCCGGTCCGACATCTTCAGCTTCCAACACGGAATCAACGAGGATAGCTCTCTTTAGGCTTTCAAAGTATTCCATGGCTTCCTACTTACCAGGCTTCGGAATATGCACTATGTTTTCTTTACTTCCATCTTTAGGATTAAAGTTCAATGTAGAACCTCCCGACTCAATATCAAAACGAAAAAACACAATATCTCCTTCTGGACCATCCGCTCTTTTCTTATTGGAGTTAATGTTGATCACCTGACATCCCACCGAATATCTATTCCAGAGGTCCTCAATTTCTCCTTCAGTTTCAGCCTGCCGAATTATCTGACGCTTCTGATTTTTTCCGGACTCCTCGGGATCTTCTTCAGATCTTCCTTGACCTCATCCTTGCTAAGCGACTCGGGAGAGTCCGGTGATTCAGGCGCACTATCCGAACAGGTATGAGTAAGGAAGTCCCTATCGGCGACCGCCACATGGTAGGTGTGGTGGTCTTCAACCGTGACGTTGTATACGACCTTCTGTTCGTGCCGAACATCCAGGCTGCCAACCTGAACCCACGTGCCAGAGGAGGTCCGCAGGAGATGGCCGACCTCAAGGTCAACCGCATCGACCCAATCACCGACCAGGTCACCATCACTTCCGGCGTTCAACGCCAAGTCAGAATCAAAACTCGAATCAGTCAGTCCCGCATCGACAGGTGGACCCCCACCTCCGGAACCGGCACCGCTGTCGGTCTGGTGGTCGAGCGAAGTATCACGGTCCTCAAACGAACGCTCACCGTTGGAAACGTCGTCTGCTACCTCATCAGCGTCGGCGACCCAAATCGGGTGTCCGTCGGTAGCGGTAATCGTGTCGTCGACTTCGCCGTCTTCGTCGGTATCAACACCAACATCGACTAGAACCTTGGCGCCAACGCCTACAATCGTCGTGGTTACCTCACGGCTGCCGGTCTCGCCCGACTCTTCATCCGTCGCGAGAACGTGATCACCGGGTTCGATGCTCTCGATCGATTTCGTAGAACCGTCGGCCATCACGACACCCGAACCTGGAACCACGATACTCGCATGAATACTATCTGATTTGAGCTAAGAAAGTAGTTCGCCTTAAGCCGACGCGACGTGGTTGTACAGAGACTTTGGGGCGGTTGAAACGCCCATTGGAGAAATCCATGATGGAGGACCCTGGTGTTGCAGTTCGGAATATTTGCGTACAACTCTACCAGTGCACAATCGTGAGGGGACTACTGTCCATCGACATGCGGCGAATCCATGAGCTGTGCTATATCGCAGTTTCTGCGGCGGATATACCGTCGACTGGAAATTAGAAGTCAAGACGCACGCATGATCACCGGATAACGATATGGCTTGGGGCGGTGCCGGACGAATCCGGTACCGCCCCAATATGGTTTATTCGAGTGCAGGTCCGTTCGCACCCGGATACCTTTACTCAAGCGGCCGTCAACGATGCCGTGGAACATGTGTCACGGCACGCCAAATTATCGAAGTTCGAGCACCGCCGGCTAATCAGCCTGGTTTTTCTTATCGGCGAAGAACGGCAGTATCGTCTTTTCCATCAGCTCAACGCGTTCCGGGTAATGCTGGAACGTCGACTTCACCGCGTTCAACACCTGACGTTCAATGGTCGCCCAGTCCCAGTTGAATGCCGACACCAGCAGATGGAATTCACGCGACAACGTCGTATTCGACATGAGCCGGTTGTCCGTGTTGACCGTGGTCCGGAAACCGAGTCGATCGAGCTGATCGATGCCGTGGGTTTTGATGCTCTTCGCGGCACCGGTCTGAATGTTGGACGACGGGCACAGCTCCAACGCGATCCGCTGATCGCGGACATAGTGCGCCAGATCCCCGGGAACCGGGTCGCCGTCAATGTACGGAATATCTTCGAGCAGGCGGATACCGTGCCCGATCCGGTTGCAGCCGCACAACTGCACCGCTTCCCAAATGGACCGCATCCCGTCTGCCTCGCCGGCGTGGATGGTGAAGGGAAAGGACTCTCGCTTAAGGTACTGAAAGGCCTCGAGGTGTTTGCTGGGTGGATTGCCGGCCTCTCCGCCGGCGATGTCGAACCCCACTACGCCACGATCACGGTATTCAACGCACAGTTCGGCGATATCCATGGAACGATCCTTATGCCGCATGGCGTCAAGAATCGTACCGATGACGATGGTATGCCCGTCTTTGGCGGCTTGGCGTTTACCCTCGGCAAAACCGTCTAGAACCGCTTCGACGACCTGCTCGAGCGACAGGCCGCGGTCCTGATGCTGTTCGGGCGCGAAACGAACTTCGGCGTAGACGACACCGTCGGAAGCGAGGTCCTGCGCCGCTTCACTGGCCACCCGACGCAGGGCGTCAGCCGTCTGCATGACGGCTGTGGTTTGAGCGAAGGTCTCCAGATAGTGGTTGAGGGAACCCGAGTTGGCGGAGTCGGCGAACCAGCGTGCCAAGTCCTTTGGTTCCTGCTTCGGAAGCTTATGACCGATTTTTCCGGCCAGGTCTACAATCGTCTGCGGACGCAATCCGCCGTCCAGGTGGTCGTGTAGCAGCACTTTCGGTGCGAGCTGAATGTCAGCCAAGGTAATATTCTCAGTCACCCGTCAAATTGTAGGTGACCGACAGCGGCCTCTCTTGACGCGGAGCGTCATGGGGCCGCGCGAGTTACTGCCGAACCTCGGTGCGGAATCGGCCAACCAGCGCCCTACGAAAAACGCCTCCACGCAACCCCGTCTCGAAGAGGGACAAACGTCAAAACTGCACCTGATCCCACGCTGCCGGCGTCTCGCCCGCAAAGGTCACCACCCACTCCAATACCCAACGTCGGTGCCAGATGAGGGAATCGTCCAGCCCACCCGGTGGCTGATACCCCGATTGATAGGCCTGATCGCACAGCCAGTCAAGACAGAAGTACAGATCCAACATTTCGGTGGCCTCCGCTGCGGTTCGCGGAGCGTTCAATTGCCGACCGCGCCAATCCGCAAAACTTTCCGGCAGACGCAAATCCGGTAGGAGCGCGGGAAAATTCTCTTCACACGGACGCCGTGGATCGAGATGATCGACGAGACCCAGTACCCATGCCAACGCGTAAAGACTCTCACACTGTTCTGAAAACCGCATTCGGTCACCACGCCCACCCGCTATGAATCCCCATTCACTCGGCACCAGATGGTCGAGAATGTGAGCATCGAGCAACCATCGCATCGCCAAATCTTCCGGCATATTGAAAACCCGCGCCTGAATCACATTAATAATTGCCAAGCGTGATTCGATTTCAAATGTGGATCGCAATTGAGGACTCTGACCTTGCGGAAACAACAACTGGAAGTGGCTCGGCACGGTAAGGCCAAAGGAACGAAGTTGGTGCATGGTTGCCTGCCGCATGGTCAGCGGACTCACGGCTAGTGACGTCATAGGTCCCCCTGGCGCTCATCTCATAGCTTTGGGTAGTGCTGTCGTGGCGATCGGTGCGGTGTGGGCCACAGAACTTTTCTTACTCGACTGTAGCGGGCAGCACAAATTGACGTCAATGGGGTCTACGTACCTAGATGAATGGGACTATCATTCTGCGTAGCTCTCATTCATATTGCATCCATATTGATTGGACATTCAAATAGGACAATCATGAAATACTGCACCAGAAGTCTGTTGCACAACGCATGTGAACAGGACTTACGTATCATTTCTCAGCGCTGTGTCATTCCTGGGATACACTTACCTCTTCCCGTTTCATGAGGCGATCAAGGCGACACAGCAAGGATTCATAGGAAAAACGGGTCTGCACTTCCTCACGTGCCCGTTCCACCTGACTACGGTACTTTTCCACTGAATCGGCGAATTCCCGCACCGTTTCCTCTACCTCAGCGGGCTCACAATATATCGCCGCCTCGCCGAAAAGTGGACGAAATCGGGAATCGCACACCACCGGAACGCCCGCTGCCATGGCTTCCATTGGGGCGTAACCGAATGCTTCACGCGCGTCAGGATCGATGAAGTACACCATGAAATCCAGAGAATGTAGAAACCGCCGAACATCCATGCCTCCGAACGGAATGTCCTCCCAATGCGCCGGTAGAGAACCCAGTCGCCGACGCGGAATATCGCTGCC
The DNA here is from genome assembly GCF_000527155.1 of Haloglycomyces albus DSM 45210. Lineage (NCBI taxonomy): Bacteria > Bacillati > Actinomycetota > Actinomycetes > Glycomycetales > Glycomycetaceae > Haloglycomyces > Haloglycomyces albus. The sequence continues at coordinate 637,934 of NZ_AZUQ01000001.1, forward strand.
GCCCAAGACTTTGACGGTGATGTCGTCCGCCGTGGGATAGGCCGACCTCAGCTGTTCGGCGTCTCGAGGCCATTTCAAGGCATGGTCCCGAGCATGGCGGCCGATCACGATGGGGCGGGAAACCTCTCGATGGGGACGCATCGGCCATGCGGCCACGTCAATGGATTCATACCAATAGTCATCGGACAGGTCCACCTCGCGCATATCGTCCGCATGGTAGGTCTCCAAAGCTTCGCGGACGGCTGGACCCACGGCGAACCAGGTATGCGGCCCAAGCCAATTGGAGACGTTTCGCTGCACCGAAGCCACGTCCCATGCCTGGTCGATACCGTGACCGTTTTCGTAGTACTTAAACGGCGTCTGATTGACGACAACCACCGTTTTATCGGACTTGAGACGCGGCATGTCCTCCCGCAGAGCCAAAGCGACGGTCGGCAAACGAATGATCGTCAGGCGCGCGTGGATGTCATCGTAGGATCCGAACAGTCGCACCGATTCACCATCGATCATCTCTGCGATCTTGGGGTTCAAGGGCCGGGATATATCCCAACCTCGCACCGGATGATGCAACAGCCCCACATTGAGACCCGCATTGCGCATCGCCCGCACTTCTTCCTTGATGGCGGAGGAATTACCCCCGGGCAGGGCCAGATGAGAGACGACCAGGACGTCGACTGTCGCCCGCACGGCTCGATCGCGCTCCCTCGCATCCCAGCGTCGCCATTCGCTGCGAAGGTTCAAAGCCGCCAATCGCGTACGCCGACCGGAACCTTTCATGATCTTTTTGATCCGCTTCTGCCCTCGCTTCGACCAGCCAAAATAGAGCTTTGCCTCCGCATCCTCCAATGCCCGGCGACTACCCCGGGACAGCCAGGTACCGGCCCAGGAGCGATCACTCCGCGAGGGAATCCGATCATAAAAGCTGCGTCCGGTCACGATGTCCTCCTCTGCAGAGCCGGGTTCACCCGAGCCACGCGGTCGAGATACGCCTGCGCGGAGAATCGCTTGCGTACGAAATCCACCGCACGCTGCGACATCGCTCGGTAATAATCCTCATCCAGGCGTAGACGATCAATGACGGCCTCCACTTCCGCGGCGTCACAAACGATGGCGCCGTCGCCGAATACCTCATCGAACTCCGGAGGAACCAGACACGGTAGGCCCACCGCCATTCCTTCGACGACCGTGCGCCCGAAGGCCTCTCTGCTCATTTCCGAGCGAAAGAAGACCAAGGCGTCCAGCGAGCGCAGAAACTCCGATACCTCTCTCGTGCCGAAGTCGAAAACCGTCCAGTTCGAGGGGAGCTTTCCGCCCAGCAGCTGCTTGGGGACGGTGGCACCACCGAGCACGTGGACTTCGATGTCGTCGCGTTCGGGGTATATCTGCTTCAGTCGCGTTGGGTCTTCCGGCCATTTTCCCGCGGCGTCACGCGAGTGACGGCCGATCCGGAATACGTCGCCGGTCCGCCGGGGCGGTTCGGCCACGTCGTCGACGTCGACGACGGCGTACCAGTAGTCGTTGCTGATGGGGAGGTTGATGATTTCGTCGGAATGGTCGGTTTCCAAGGAGTCGCGCACTTGGGGGCCCTGGAGGAACCATTGGTGTGCGCCCGCCCAGGCGCAGAGGTTGTTGTACACCGTGGAGATGTCCCAGGTGAGGACCCTACCGCGGTCGGCGTAGTACTCATAGGGGGGTTGGTTGACCACCAACACCGTGCGTTCGGGGGTGAGGTGTGGTCGGTCCTCCAGCGGTGTGGTCATGAGTTTGGGGTAGCGAATGATCTGGAGGTGGCAAGTGGCGGAGTCGCCGGTGTGCAGTTCGGTGGCCAGGCCGTCGTCGAGGAGCGTCTGGATCTTGGGGTTGAATGTGCGTTTCATTGTCCAGTCCCACACGGGATGGTGGATGATTCCGACTTTGTATCCGGCTTCGGCCAGGGTTCGCATTTCCATGGCGTTTGACGAGGAGGTGCCGCCGGGCATGTTGAAGTTCGATACGAATACCACGTCGTAGTGTGTGGTTTCGCCGCCGCGTAGGGGAAGCTGCGCTAGGCCGTGGTCGGCCAGTTCGGCCGCCTGTAGTCGGCGGGACATGGGTGACCAACGGCTGCGCGATATGCCCAGCAGTTTCTTGCTCGCTGTGGTGGAGAACCCGCCTTGGAGCCGTTCGGCCAACCAGGTGAGGTCGCTGCCGTCGCGCCCAAAGCGGCGCCGGACCGGTGCGGGTGAGCGGTCGACCGCTCCTTTCGCCGCCGATCGCGTGAGGGAGGTGAGTTTCCGTGGTACCGCTTTCGCTCGTCCGATGTTGCGACGCACCGGTCGTGGCAGTCGCTGAACGGTGGTGCGCAGGCGACCACGTTTCCGTGCGCCCGCATAGGTGGCCTGGTACGTCCCGGGTACCTCGGCGGTGAGTCCATGGTCTACTTCAACCGCTCGTGCGGTGTGGGAGTTTGGAGTCAAAACCGTGCCCTTACGTAGACGTTCGGGGTCGATCCAGGGGATTCGATGGTCGAGTGCGGCCCGCAGAACCATATGGGACAAGCGGCGGCTGCTGCGGTTGGCCTTCCAATCCGGGTAGTGGGCCAGTGCGATGTTTCTGCCCGCGTCGGCGGATTGAATCGCTTGGTGTAGAAAGCGTTCGTAATACGGCCCGTGCTCTCCCCAGTCGGCGAGGTAGACCTCGTCGAATTCGGTGGGATTGTAGTGTTTGTCGCGCAATTGTCGTGGGGCGTAGAAGGCGCGAGGGACCATGTTTCGGCTCACGTGGGCGTTTTTGGCGTGCAGGTGTTCCTGCCAGTGGCTGAAGGCGGATTCGTAGGCGAACCGATACGGCTGTATCCACTGAGCACGGATTTCACCCGATGAGAGACTTCCGGGGTTTTCCCGTAGAATGCCGTGTATTTCGTCGAGTCGATATGTGCGGTCGGTCCCGAAGTATTTCTGTATCCGCATGCGATATTCGCTGTCGGCTCCCTTGCGGGTGAGGTCGAAGTACCCGATTTTGTCGAGGACTTTCTTGCGCCGGAACATCGCTGAGGTGGACCGGTATTCGACCGGAGCGATGCCGGGATTGAGTGCCGGTTCCAGGGTCGTGTCCAAGCGGATTGCCTTGGACAGCGTCATGACGAGTCTGGGGTCGTCGCGCAGGGGTCGTACTTGTCGTTCCAGCCATTGGGGATGCATCCAGTCGTCCGAATCGAGTCCGGTGACGTAGGTGCCTCGGGCGACGTCGAGCGCACGGTTTCGCGCCGCGTAGGTACCCATGTTCATCGGCTGGCGGAACAAGTGGATGCGGTCGTCGAAGGCCTCTACTTCCTCAAGAGACCGTTGATACTCCGCACCGGAGGCGTCATCGACGATCAGTAGTTCCCACCGCTGCCAGGACTGCGCCAGGACCGACCGCACCGCTGTTGTCAGGGCTTGTCCAGGGCGGAAGGTGGTCATGATGATCGAGATGAGTGGTCCACCGCGAACCGGGGCCGTGTCCGGGCCGCGCAGACTGTCGATTTCGGCGGGTGATTCGGCGGTAAGGCCGGTCCAGTCGGTGCAGAGCTCCAGTCGCCGGAGGACGTCGCCGTGGGTGTGAACGGCTTGGCGTAGCTCGGAGAGTCTGCGGAGGGGATCGTCCGGAGTTCGGATCGAAGTAAGAGCGTCGGGGTCGGTGGTAGCCAAGAGGGTGGCGTAAACGTCGCGAAGTTCGTCGTCCCACGTGTGAGGATAGTGGTCCAGAAGCTCGCGGGCGAGTGCTCGGTCGTTGCCGTGCAGCGGCTGCATTGCCAAAGTACGGGCAAGTTCGGTACGGGCGGTGGGATGATCGTGTTGCGCGAGATCGGCCAAGAGGTGACGCCCGACGCGGCTGAGAGAGGCTCGAGCATTCCTACCGAGCTCGACGATCTGGGTCGGCTCAGTGATTGTCGCCAGAATGTCAGCAATACCGTCGGACAGTGGTTCGGGGGTGGTATCCCATTCGTTCAAATTCGAGATCCCCACCGTCGCTTTTGCTGATTCAATGACCATTGACGCACCATAAAGAGAAGGATATTACGATTCGGGGTGACAGTACCACCGATTCGGCGAATCACCGGCCTTCGATCATGGGGTCGCATCATGTATCACAGCTGGACAAGGCCCTTGCCGATTACTTGAATTCCGCCTAAATCCTAAAGGTACGTCAGCCGTCCAAACGGTATCCGGAAAGTGAATCGATGCGATGATAAGAATTCCCCGACGGACATCGGTCCACCGGGGAATCGTATGTATAAGAAGACGACGCCGATTTAGTATGGATCGGACGGTTCGATTGGCCGACGACGTGCCTCACGTGACACCGTGCGTTCATCCTGGTCGCGGTCGTGCGTGTCGACCGCGGAAACACCACGTCGATTCGTCACCCACATTGGATTCAAAGTGTGTGCCTGCGGGTGGCCGCGAGGTACCGCAGCGGTTCCACCGATAACCCCGACGTCTGCACTTGAGGCTCTCACCTGCGATTATCGGTTTCGCTCGGCCGACCTCAGGCCATTCCTTCGGCGTTACCTTTATCCCGTATATTCTTCGACTGTGCCTTATCGGTGTCCCGATAGTTCTTGGCCGCCTTCTCCACTTTTTTCGCCACGCCTTCCAGCGCTTGTTTGTCTTCCTCGACCTGATTGCGGATCAACTCGACCCCATTGAAGTAGATACCGGCGAATACCAGGCCTGGCATGCCCCACGCCCACCAGTCCGGATTCGACTCCTGCATATAATCCAGCAGATTATCGATCTCATCGCCGGATTTGCGAATCTTCTCCGCACCCGATTCCAAGTCGTCCGGTTCCGCCGCCACGTCGTTTGACATGTAATCCCTCCCGTCACAAGCTCGCCCGAGTTCCCAG